>CALYAR010000159.1 GCA_944393585.1 uncultured Clostridia bacterium
TTTCTCTGCCAATTTAAATAATTGAATACGGCTTCGTTCAAATCGCGGTTTAATGATACATAAAGCTGAAAGGAAATATTTTGGCGATTTAAATTAAAAGGAGTAAAATTAATGCACTGCTGCAGCAATCCCCATGCAGCATCCGGATTTTGGGTATTGGCGTTCACAACGCCGTAATGCGTCACCAGCAAGCTGCATTTAGAAGAATCTTCAAAGGTAGGAATCTTCAAAAACTTATTTTCTTCTCCCAACTGACTTGTGACAAAATCAAAATTTCCAAACATATTAACAAAGTCCTGATAGAAAACGCTTCCAACTCCATGCCTGATATAATCTTCTATGGTAGATACATAATTCATTTCTACCATGCGGGAGGTTTTCTGCGTATCAGGAATCATAGTTTTTGTAAATTCCGCTAAAATGCGAAGCTGTTCCTTGGGCGCAGTGACTGTTTTATTGGTCATATCGATAAAATCAATTCCCGTGGCACGGACCCAGTCCATAAAAAAGGTGCTGCCTTCCAAAGCCGAAGTAATATCATTGTAAAACAAAGCCATCAGATTTTCGTTGTCTTTCACCATTTCGGCCGCTCCTGCCAGCGAGTCGAGCAGTTCTTCTGTCGTATACTGCTCGGGCAGATCGGGAAGATAAACCGCAGCTTTTTCTTTTGAGGTATAGATTTGCATTACATTGGCCGCCAAAGGCAGAATGTACTGCCTTCCCAATAAAATTCCGGCATCAAATGCGTTTTGGTAATATTCATGTCGGGTTTTTTCTTTTTCGACGTGATCGGTCAGATCATAAAAATATCCATTGACAGCCGCCTTGAGCAAATCGATTGAATTCTCATTGCTTCGCATCAGAATCACATCTGGCCCTGTACCGCTGGATAATTCAGTCAGAATCTGTTGGTCCATCACTTCCGGATCGGAAAACGCCGTCAATTCCAATTCTACTTCAGGGTTATCATCCTGAAACCGTTCCAGCGCGCCGGCGTAGTAGGTTACTTCCCTGTCGGAAACAGGATTGTCGTAATAATAAACCGAAAGCTCTCCTTCATAGAATAGATTTTCGGGATCACCTTCTACTTCCTGTCTTCCTTCACAGCCGGACAGCGCAGAAGCGTACAGGATAAAAACACCGAACACAACAAACGCCTTTTTTTCAAAAGAAACCCTCCTCTTTTTTAATTGGAGTCAAAATAATTAAAAATTTAATATTATAGAAAACATAACCCTATATAGGTTAGCTTCATTTTAATATACGCTTTTTCATTTGTCAACATTTTGTATTTTAAATTTACCTATCATTATATTTTGTTTCCTTTTTATAAAATTTTGATTTGCTCTTTCATTTAAAATCTATTCCAGAAAACTATATAGATTCCCTTGACACATAAAATTTTTTAAGATATGATAAAGCGGTAAAATATTGTAAGGGTAAAATAAAGCCTAATTTTTTATTCAAAGAAACGAAAAGACACTTTAAGAAAAAGGAAGTTCAGATTTATGGAATTTAATGCGAACAAAGGAAAAAATGTATCCATTGAAGCAGAAGGCCAAACCTATGACCGCCATGCAATCCAAACCCATTTTGTGCAGATTGGGGAAAGTTATATTGACCTGGTTGAAAAATATGTAAAACCTTTATACAAGCCGGGCGACATTCTATCCATCAGTGAAAAAATCATCGCTCTCTGCCAAAAGCGCGTCATCTATAAAAAAGATGTAAAAATCAGTTTTATGGCTAAATTTTTATCCAAGTTCGCAATGCGCAGTTCTGCCGGAATCGGTGTAGACAGCCCCTATAAAATGCAGGTAGCCATTATGCTTTGCGGCCGTGCAAAGGTTTTGTATGCGGCTATCCGCAGCGGAATTGGAAAACTGTTCCATAAGAGGGGGATCTTTTACGATATTGTCGGTGATGAAATCAAGGGATTAGACGGATTTTATGATAAGGAATTTAAAGAATACGGCGAATTCGGAATCCGTATTCCGGAAAACCCCAGCGGCGTCTGCAATGAAATTTATGAAAAAACCGGCGTTATGGCGATGATCGTCGACGCCAACGATCTCGACATTCAAATCCTTGGGAAGGCGGATGCGATCAACCTTCCGGAGAAAACTCTGATCGCCTTGATCAAGGATAACCCCGCGGGCCAGTCCACCCAGCTCACTCCCTTTATTTTAATCCGGAAACACCAAGAACAGAAATAAAATTAACCCGGCATGTCTAGGCCGGGATTTATTTTTGCAAAAAGAACCGCCATAGGTAAGCTATGGCGGTTCTTTTTATGATATTTCATTTCCAATTATTTGCGCATTAAGGTAACCAGCACAGCCTTTTGTGCATGGAGCCGGTTTTCCGCTTCATCAAAAATTTCGTTGGCATGCGCTTCCAATACCTCTTCTGTAATCTCTTCACCCCGATGCGCCGGCAGACAATGCTGTACCATAGCATCCGGTTTTGCCGCTGCCAGGACATTGCTGTTAATCTGGTACACGCCCTCAAAGGCCGTTTTGCGCTCGGCAGCCTCGCTCTCCTGCCCCATCGAGGCCCATACGTCCGTATAAAGTACGTCGGCGTTGGCCGCAGCTTCCATCGGATCCTTTGTTAAAAGAAAGTCCGGATGATCCTTCGCAAAAGCCAGAACAGATTCGTCGGGCTCATACCCCTGCGGGCACGCTACCGCAACCTTCATTCCTGTCTTGAGTCCGCCTGCAATCAGGGAATTGGCCATATTGTTTCCGTCGCCGATATAGCAAAGCTTCAGCCCTTTCAAAAAGCCCTTGTGTTCCCGGATTGTCATGAGGTCTGCGAGTACCTGGCAGGGATGCTCCAAATCCGTCAGCCCGTTGATGACCGGTATTGACCCGTATTTTGCAAGATCCTCCACTTCCTTTTGGGCGAAAGTCCGGATCATAATGCCGTCGAGATACCGCGACAATACCCGCGCCGTATCCTGCACCGGCTCGCCGCGTCCAATTTGCAGATCGTGCGAGCTTAAAAACAACGCATGCCCGCCCAGCTGGTACATACCGGCTTCAAAGGAAACACGGGTCCGCGTGGACGATTTTTGAAAAATCATGCCCAGTGTCTGGCCCTTTAACAGCTCATGGCTGATTCCATGCTTCTTTTCATATTTCAACTGATCTGCCAGGTTCAGCAAATCATTGATCTCTTCCGGCGTAACATCCAATAGCTTTAATAAGTGTTTCATACCGATCGCCTCCTTATTTTAATACAGACTCTAAAACCGCAAGCCCGCGGTCAATTTCCTCATAGCTGATGGTAAGCGGCGGAAGCATCCGGAGCTTGTTTTTCGCCGTCAAAATCAAAAGCCCCTGCTTCAGGCATTCATTTGCCAGTTCGCCCGCCTTTTTCTCTTTGGGAAGGATTCCGATCATCAGACCCAAGCCGCTCAATTCCTCAACTGCCTCCAGCTGAGACAATTTGTCCCGAATGTAGAGGCCCTTTTTCTGAACTTCCTCCAAAAATCCCTTTTGAAGAATCTGATCCACCACATAGTTTGCGCCGGCGCAGACAACCGGATTTGCCCCAAAGGTCGAGCCATGATCGCCGTAGGACAAAACACTCTCTGTTTTTTCCGAAAGCAGCACAGCTCCAATTGGAAGGCCGCCGCCGAGACCCTTGGCAAGCGATGTAATATCGCCCTTTACGCCGAAGGCTTCCGAAGCCAGAAAATGGCCCGTATGCCCAACTCCGGTCTGCACTTCATCGATCAAAAGAAGCAGGTCGCGTTCGTCGCAGAACTTGCGTACCTGTTGAATAAACTCAACATCTGCGGCCATAACGCCGCCTTCCCCCTGGATCAGCTCTACCATGACGGCACAGGTTGTCTCGTCCGCTGAAGCTTTCAGGGCCTCAATGTCATTCATGGGAGCAAACACAAACCCGCCCGTAAAGGGAAAGAAAAATTCATGGTAATGATCCTGTCCCGTAGCAGACAGCGTCGTCACCGTCCGACCATGGAAAGAATTCTGCAGGCTTATAATCGTACTGCGGCCTTCTCCATAGCGGTCAAAGCTGTACTTGCGCGCCGCTTTAATCATTCCTTCGTTGGCTTCCGCGCCGGAATTTGCAAAAAACACCTTACGGTAACCGGTGGCCTTGCAAAGTTTTTCCGCCAATGCAACAGCAGGCTCTGTATAATAGAGGTTTGAAGTATGCTGAAGGGCAGAAAGCTGTTTGGTTACCGCTTCCACCCATCCGGGATTGCAGTAGCCTAACACGTTTACTCCGATTCCGCTTCCAAAATCAATATACTCTTTCCCGCTCTCATCCCGGCATGCAGCATTTTTTCCGCTTTGAATCCATACATCAAAACGGGCGTAAGTATTTGCAATATATTGCTTGTCTTTGGCCTTTAATTCCTCAAAATTCATACTATCCCCTCCTAGTGAAACATCGTACCGATTCCCTCGTTCGAGAACATTTCAATCAAGATGGAATGTTCGATCCGTCCGTCAATGATGAAAGAGCGGCTGACCCCGCGGCGCACGGATTCCACACAGCATTCGATTTTGGGAATCATGCCGCCGCTGATAATCCCCTTCTTCACCAAAACCGGCACCTCACTCACATTGACATCTGAAATAAGGGTAGACTCGTCATCCTTGTCGCGCAATAAACCCTTGACATCCGTCATTAAAATCAGGTTTTCCGCTTTTAAGGCTGCCGCGATTGCCGCCGCGGCCGTATCCGCATTGATGTTGTACACCTGCCCATCTTTACCTGACGCAACTGTTGCAATTACTGGAATATAGCCGTTTGACAGCGCATCTAAAATCGGCGCTGTATTCACGCCGGATACTTCGCCTACATAGCCCAGATCCACATCACCCTCCAGCTTTTTAGCCATAATCATGTTTGCGTCCATGCCGCAGAGGCCGATTGCTTTGCCGCCGTGCTTCTGCAGCAGGGTGACCAGGTTCTTGTTGATTTTTCCGGCCAGAACCATCTGCACAATTTCCGCCGTTTCCTTGTCAGTATAGCGCAGCCCATTGACAAAGCGGCTTTCCACGCCGACTTTTTTCAGCATTGCATTGATTTCAGGGCCGCCGCCGTGTACCAGCACGACTTTGATCCCGACGAGGGACAGCAGCACAATATCGCTCATAACAGCCTGCTTTAACTCCTCGCTCTGCATGGCGTTCCCGCCATATTTGATAACGACAACTTTATCGTAATATTCTTGTATATACGGAAGCGCGTCGATCAATACCTTTGCCCGCGCCTGATTGGAAATATCCATGCCTACACACTCTCCTCTATTTTTGAAACGGGAAGAAACGGATCAGGTCCGGTAATCCCCATTGATTTTTACATAGTCATAGGTCAGATCGCAGCCCCACGCTGTCGCAGCGGCATCGCCGTCGCCTAAAGCAATCAGAATCCGGATCTCGTCTTCTGACAGTATCTTTTTCGCCTCTTCTTCCGAAAAGTCAATTCCGGCGCCGTTTTTGCAGACATCAATGTGACCCGCACAGCTTTCAAATGAGACGGCAACCTTTGTGATGTCAAGGTCGGCCTCCGCATAGCCGATCGCGCACAGCACGCGCCCCCAGTTGGCGTCTGCGCCGAACATCGCCGCCTTAAACAGGGAGGAAGTAATGACGCTTTTCGCAATGACCTTCGCATTCTTCTTATCCACTGCACCGGTCACAACACATTCAAGAAGGCGGGTTGCGCCTTCGCCGTCGCCTGCAATATCCCGCGACAGTTTTTCCAACAGAAGATACAGCGCACGGCAGAAAATCTCGTAATCCTCCCCTTCCTGTGCAATCACCGCATTTTCTGCCAGCCCGGACGCAAGAATGGAGACCATATCATTGGTCGAAGTGTCCCCGTCCACGCTTACCATGTTAAAGGTATCGTCGCTCACAGCCTTGAGTGCTTTTTGCAGCAAGGCAGATTCGATTGCCGCATCCGTCGTTAAAAAGCACAGCATGGTTGCCATATTGGGATGGATCATGCCGCTGCCCTTGGCCATACCGGCAATGACACAAGGCTTTCCGCCCAGTGTAAAGGAAACGGCATATTCTTTGCGGCGGGTATCTGTCGTCAAAATCGCTTCGGAAGCATCCAGACTGTTTTCCCTGGTCAAAGCGCCAATTAAGGCGGGCATTGCATCGCGGATGGGTTCAATGGGCAGAACCTGCCCAATCACGCCGGTGGAAGCGACAATAACGTCTTCGGCCTTTACTTTTGCCGCCTCAGCGCAAAGCCGGCACATCATTTCCGCCTTTTCTTCCCCGTCCGCATTGCAGGTATTCGCATTGCCGCTGTTGACGATCACGGCCTGTGCCTTCCCATTTTGAAGGTTCTTTTTGGTAACCAGGATCGGCGCGCCTTTTACTTTATTCTGCGTATAAATTGCAGCCGCATTGCACAATACATCGCTGACAACCAAAGCCAGATCTTTTTTTTCTTTATTTTTCCGGATGCCGCAGTGAACGCCGGCTGTCTGAAAGCCTTTCGGCGCACAAAGGCCGCCCGCTATAAACTCGAATTTCTCTTCCATCTCTATGATTCCTTTCATCCTTAAAATGCTGGAGCAATGAAGGACAGTCCTGTATCCTCCGGCAGTCCCAAAACCAGGTTCATGTTCTGAATAGCCTGCCCAGCCGCCCCTTTTACCATATTGTCAATCGCCGATACTACAATCGCACGGTTTGTTCGCAGATCCAAATGCAGGGATATATCGCAGTAATTTGACATACGCACGTTGCGGATATTTGCGATTTCGCCCATTTGCATCACGCGGACGAAACGTTCCTTTTCATAAAACTTATGATATATGTCCCATAACGCGGCCAGTTCCATCGTTTCCTTTAAATCAACGTACATGGTGGACAAAATCCCCCGGTTCACCGGAAGCAGATGGGGCACAAACGTTACGCGGACAGATTCTCCCGACAAGTCGGACAAAGTCTGTTCAATCTCCGGCGTATGGCGGTGCGAAGCAATTTTATATGGGGAAAACGCTTCATTGCAGTCAGGATAATGCGTTGTCTGCGATGGATTGCGTCCCGCTCCGGTAACACCAGATTTTGAATCAATCACAATGTGCCCCAAATCAGCCTTTCCGCTTTCGATCAGCGGCGCCAGCCCCAGCGCAATGCTGGTAGGATAGCAGCCGGGATTTCCAATAATTTTTGCTTTGGTTTCCAAAACTTTTCCCCGGTACAGCTCCGGAATGGAATAAACCGCTCTTCGGTGGAGTTCTTTTTCTTTATAGGGAAGTTTATACCATTCATTGTAATCTGCTTCCTCATACAAACGGAAATCGGCTCCCAGATCAATCAAAACTTTTCCCTGCGCGTCGCACTTTTTGGCCAAAGGTTCCGATAATCCATGCGGCAGAGAAGCAAATACCACGTCGCTCTTGGCCACGACATCGTCTTCACCAGTCAATGTGATATCGCAAAATCCCCGCAGATTGGGATAAACATCTTCCATTTTCTGTCCTTCATAGCTTACCGATCCCAGCGCAGCAATTTCCGCACAAGGATGAGACATAAGAAGTCTGGTAAGCTCCGCTCCGGCATAACCGGTTGCGCCTATGATTCCAACCTGAATTTTCTTGCTTGATTCCTGCATATTGCTCCACCTCAATATTTATTCATTTCAATGTATATTTACAAGACTCATATTTTCGGATTTATTCTGTATTCTGCTTTAAATCCGTTTTTTCAGTTTTCAAACAATAAGGTAATTATACGCTCTTTCTGGAAAAAATCAAGTGTTATTTGAATGTTTTTTTATATTTATACAATATTTCCAGAAAAAATTCCAAACATAATGAATATTTATTCATTATGTTTGGACACATGATCATTTCATTCCCATACGATCGGATATTTTGGCAAAACGGATGAAACCTTTCTCTGGAGCACAAAAAAATTATTGGTTCAGGTGAGATAAAATCCAATTCCACACATCTGCATAAACCTCTTCCCGATTGCGTTCGTTGAGCATTTCATGCCGCCCTCCAGGATAGAGCTTCATTGCGGTATCCGTTTTTCCTGCCGCCAGCAGGCGCTGGTATACCTTTGTTACGCCGCGCCCCATATCGCCGACAGGATCCTCCTCGCCCGAAAAAAGATAGACCGGAAAATCGTTCGGGAACGACTCCGCCCACTCCTTTCGCGAAATTGCCCGGATCATGCAAAACAACTCCCGATAAGCAGAAGCCGTAAACAAAAAACCGCATTTGGGATCGTCTTGATACCGGCTCAGCAGTTCCAGGTCCGTGCTGAGCCAGCTGATTCCCATTTTCCGCTCGAACGCTCCCGTCGACAGGTAATTCAAAAGCTTGCTCGGATGCCGTGATCCAAAAAAGAACGAAATGACATCTGCCAACAACATTCCAAACCCGGCAAGAGGATTCCCGCCGTTCGTTCCGCAAAACAGCGCGCCCGTATAGTCGCTGTAGTATTGCGACACAACCAGACGGGCAATGAACGATCCCATGGAATGGCCAAAAAGGAAATATGGCATAGACCGATAGTTCTGCCGCATTAGAAGGGTTAAGGCATGAACGTCTTCGACTAACAGATGATGTCCGTTCCGGTCTCCAAAATAGCCGAATGTCCCGTCAATCAAAGAATCCCCATGCCCCAAGTGATTGTTGCCGCAGACTAAGAACCCTTTTTCGCACAAAAAGGCAGCGAATTCTCGGTAACGCTCTACATATTCACACATTCCATGTGAAATCTGCAAAATTCCAACCGTTTCTCTTTCCGGAATCCATAAAAAAGCCTGAATCTGTGTTCTTCCATTGGATGATGTATAGCGAATCTCCTGTTCGGTCATGAAAAATTCCCCCTTCCTGAAATGGCAGTTTAATCCATTGTATCAAAAAACATCTTATACCGCAACCAAAATATTCCACTCTCTTTCATCCCGCTTTGTTCCAGTCCATTTTAGTCACACGGTATATTTAACAATAAAAAAATAAAAAAGCTCCGCAGAGCTGTTTCGTATGCCAGCAAAACAACTGCACAGCTCGGCCTTTAAAAAAACTGATTTATATCCCTATATAAATAAACTGGCCGGAATGCAAATCCAGCCAGTTTGATAGAATTTAACTGCTATTTTTTCAATACACGGATCTTTAAAACCCCGTCAATGCTGTGCAGTTTTTCAAGAATGCTTTCGTCCGCCAGCTCATTAATATCAATCATTGTATAAGCATAATCTTTTTTACTCTTATTGAGCATATTTTCTATGTTTACGCCCGCTCCGGAGAAAATCGAAGAGAATTGGCTTAACATGTTGGGTACATTTTTATGCGCAATGGTAATGCGGATGCTGCCTTCCCACGGAATGTGGCATTCCGGGAAATTCACGGAATTCACAATGTTCCCATTCTCCAGATAATCCATGAGCTGCTTTGCCGCCATCTTTGCGCAGTTGTCCTCTGATTCTTCCGTCGACGCGCCCAAATGCGGCGTCACAATGGTATTTTTCATCTTCAGCACAGCAGGATTTGCAAAATCTGTCACATAGCAGGCAACTTTTCCGATTTCGAGCGCATTCTTCATGATTTCGTCGTCCACCAGCTCCCCACGGGAGAAATTCAGGATGCGTACGCCGTCTTTTACATTTTTCAGAACTTCATCTACCGTCTTTTTGGACTCCTCCAGATAAGGTACATGAAGCGTAATGTAATCCGCTTCTTCGCAGAGCTTTTTGATATCCTCCGTCACTTTCACTGCACGCGACAGACGGAGCGCACCATAGACAGATAAAAACGGGTCAAACCCGATGACGTTCATCCCCAGGTCATGAGCTGCATTTGCTACCATTGCGCCGATAGCGCCAAGCCCGATCACGCCAAGTGTTTTGCCGGAAATTTCATGCCCGACAAACATTCCCTTCCCTTTTTCCGCCGCTTTGGAAATCTCATCTGCGCTTCCCTCTAAGGTGTGCGTCCAGTTAGCTGCTGCCACAACGTTGCGCGAACAGGAAATTAGCGAAGCAATGATGAGCTCCTTGACCGCATTGGCGTTCGCTCCCGGCGTATTGAAAACTACAATGCCGCGTTCACTGCACTGATCAATCGGGATATTATTGACTCCCGCTCCAGCGCGCGCAATGGCCTTTAAATTTTCCGGCAATGCCATATCGTGCATTTTATAGCTGCGCACCAGCACTGCGTCTGCATTGGCTTCTACATTATCCGTCACCTGGTAATGATCTGCCCGAAACTGATCCAGCCCGCACTGGGCTATTTTATTTAATGTCATAATTTGATACATGAACAATCCCCCTGTTATTTATGATCCTTTTCAAACTGCTCCATGACAGACACCAGTTTTTTCACGCCTTCGATCGGCATAGCATTGTAAATGCTTGCCCGCATTCCGCCGACGCTGCGGTGCCCTTTAATGCTTACGAGCCCCTGTTCTTTAGCCGCCGCAACAAATTTTGCATCAAGATCGGCATCACCGGTCACAAAGGTGACGTTCATCATCGAGCGGTCTTCCTTTGCCGGAACCGTTGCACGGAACAGCTTGGACTGATCCAGATAATCGTAAAGAAGCGCGGCCTTTTCCTTGTTGCGGCGTTCAATTTCTTCCACACCGCCGATGGAAATCAGCCACTTCATAATGAGCCCGCAGATATAAATCGAATAGGCAGGCGGGGTATTGTACATGGAACCGTTTTTCGCGTGAATTTCATAGTTCAGCATTGTAGGAGTAATGTCCATTGCATTGCCGAGCAGATCTTCGCGGATGATAACAACTGTAAGGCCTGCCGGGCCAATATTTTTCTGCGCGCCTGCATAAATAAGGCCATAGCGGCTCACATCTACCGGTTCTGAAAGAATACAGGAGGACATATCCGTAACCAAAGTCGCCTTGGTCTGCGGAAAGTTGCGAATGGTCGTTCCATAAATGGTATTGTTGGTCGTCGTGTGAATGTAGTCCGCATCCTCAGAGAACATATCGGATGTCATTTTGGGAATATAAGAAAAGTTTTGGTCGGCAGAACTTGCCACAACGGTTACTTTGCCATATTTTTTTGCTTCTTCCGCCGCTTTTTTTGCAAACGATCCCGTCACCACATAGTCTGCCTTCCCTGTCTTCATCAGATTCAGCGGTACCATGGCAAACTGTGTCGATGCACCGCCTTGCAGGAAAAGCACCTTATAATTTTCCGGGATTCCCATCAATACCCGCATATCCTCTTCTGTCTTGGCAATAATTGCTTCATATTCCTTCGAACGATGGCTCATCTCCATCACGCTCATTCCGCTGCCTGCATACGACAGCATTTCATCTCTTGCTGTTTCCAATACGGACTCCGGCATCATCGAAGGGCCGGCAGAAAAATTATACACTCGTTCCATTCCTAATTACCTCCTGTTATCTCAGTCACGTGATTCTACGGCGGTTCTGCATGGGGCCGCCGCGAATCATCAAAATATACCATCATTATACTCTTTTGCACCCATCCCGTCAATAAAAAAACAATCTCCGCCTTCCGAATGTTTCTCCTCTGCGAACACAAATCTTGTGCAATAATGCCCAAAAGCAACTTCCTTTCCCTCTCCCATTTTTATTGACAAACAAAACATTTTGTATTATTATACATAATACAAATAATACAAAAGGAGTGGATCAACTATGCTGATCCGGCTTGACCTAAAAAGCAGCCTTCCTATATATATGCAGATCCGCAATCAAATTGTGCTTGGCATTGGCCGCGGAGAGCTGTCTGCCGGACAATCTCTGCCAACGGTCCGCCGCCTGGCGGAAGACGCGAGCGTTAATGCAATGACAGTTTCCAAGGCATATGCCCTATTAAAGGAAGAAGGGTATATCGAAACAGACCGGCGGCGCGGAGCTGTGGTCCGTCCCGCTCCTGTCTATGACGACGGTTTTTCTGCAAAGCTCTCCGATTCGCTCTCCATTCTGGCGGCTGAAGCAAAGGCACACGGTATGAAAGGCCGGGACTTTTTATCCTTTTGCAAAAATATCTTAGAAGAGTTGGGCCAGGAACCCAAGGAGGAACAATATGATTTTTAATTTAATATTTGCGTTTGCCCTTGTCATCTTTCTTCTCTCGCTGTGGGCTAATGACCGAACAGCACTCAAGCCGAATAAAAATATGCTGCTCGGCGTTACGCTCCCGCACGAAAAGCTGGAGAATCCCAAGGTTTTAGAAATACTGCGCCAATATCAGAAAAACTATCGAATCCTATTTGCAAGCTTCATTGCGGCGGCAGTACCAATCTTTTTTATACCATATATATCACTCGTGTTTTTATATTTGTTTCTATGGATTGCGGCTTTCATGCTTGCAAACGATCGTGTTGTCGTGCATCACATTGGAAAAATGCTGGCTTTGAAACGGAAATACGACTGGTTTTTGGGCGAAAAGCACATTGTCCTGATTGACACAGAGGTGACACGGCAAAAAGAAAAATTGGCAGTTTCTCCCCTCTGGCTGATCCTCCCGTTTGCTGTCAGCTTTGTACCTTTGCTTATGAACTGGTTCCAAAAGAGCGAAAACTCCATGGCGCTTTCGCTTTCCCTCTCTTCCGCCGCATGTTCCCTCCTTTGCTTCATCCTGCACCGCACTGTCGTAAAGAGCGGAAGCCGGGCGGTCTGTGAAAATACTTCCATCAATCTTGCGATGAATTCTGCACGGATCCACTCCTGGACACTTTGCTGGATACTGTTCGCTTTTGTGGAAAGCATTGGCTCTCTTCTGCTCTATTTCACAAGCTTCATTCTGGACGTCAGCACTTTGCCGTTTGCCATTGTAATTGCCATCACGGTGCTGATAAGTGCGGGATTGATTTTTGGCACATATTATCATGTCCGCCAAATGCAAAACCGGCTTCTTTCATGCAGCAGCGAACCGATCATTGCCGACGAAGATGAATACTGGGCAAAGGGATACTACTGCAATCCCCACGACACCAATACGACCATTGAAAAACGGATTGGCTATGGATATACCTACAACATGGCGACTGCAAAGGGGAAAGCCATGACTTACGGCTCTCTGATCGCAGCGGCCGCCCTATTTCTTGGTCTTACTGCCTTATTCATGGTAATGGATTTTACCCCAATTCGGATGACGGTTGACGGGGGTACGGTCAAAATCAGTGCTCCAATGTACGGCTATGAATTCCCCGCAGTCGATATTCAAAGCGTATCGCTGGAAGAAACGCTGCCCTCTTCCGGAATTCGGACGAACGGCGCGTCAACTGCACAATATGACTTAGGTAATTTCAGCGTTCCGGAATACGGAGCGGTGAAAGCATATCTTTATAAGCAGTATCCGCCTTTTCTTGTGATTGAACTGCCTGATCTGTATGTCATCATCAATTCCAAATCATCCGAAGTTACACAGGAATACTATGATTTGCTCATGCAGACCATGAGCAAATAAAATTCGTTCCGGCAGGAATTCAGATGTTCTGCATTATGAACTATATTCTCCCTTTGGAAAATGCAAATCTTCCATACTACACATACTATAAAACTTTTCCCATTTCCTTTATCCCGTAATAATCAAATTAAGCTTATAAGAAATTTATGCTGTATGGTATAAAAATATAGCAATACCAGTTGGTAGAATATACGATGAGAAGAAATAACGAAAGCTATGCCTTCCATGATATACTTTTCAAATACAAATTGCTCCAAGGCGGGAGGGGTAACTCATCAAAGAATAAAAAATGGGACGGTAGTATGATTTTTGCATTCATACTACCATCCCAAGATATGTTTTATAACAACTTATTGAAAGAAATCATAAAAATCCTTTGTGGGTAAATCCATCATAGTTCGTGAGGCATAAAATTCAGTATACGGAACATCAAAGAACCTGAGATCTGAAACCGTACTGCCGCTATATTGACCATCTTTATAAGACAGCGAAGAACTATATGTATTATCGATTGTAATCCACCGTCCGTCTATATACATTTCATTCCACGCATGAGGAACACTTAACTTGATTCTGTTTAATACATAAATGCATGGAATACCGACAGAATTAAGCATATCTCTTGTCAGATTGGCATATCCGTCACACATTGCGAGCTTGTTGTCAAGCACATCCTGAGATTCCTGCGAACGCGATGCCAAGCCAGTTGCTGTTTCCGTATCGTAATAAATATTATTTGCTATCCACAAAGATATTGCCTTTGCCTTTTCATAATCCGAAGAGATTCCTGCAGTGATTTCTTCTGCTTTTTTTACAACAGCAGAGGGGATAGTTCCCGACTTCGACATATTTTCTTTTGCTTGCTGCATTTTAGCATCTTCATTTGAAACCAGAAACATGGTATTTAACAGCGGTATATTTTCTGTACCCTTTAATTCAGGATAACGGTTAGACAGCGCTGTATCTGTGAGTCTGACTTTACTCTGTGCTGCGATATCAATCGGAAATCCATAATCACGGCACAGATAGTCTGCAAGTGAGCTCACACCATCGGACATAGGAACCTCTAAAATTCTGTATATCAACGCACACGCAAGTTCTCTGCTGAACGGCTCATTAAAAACAGATTGAAAAAACCTGTTTTCACCGTCCAAGTTCTGCATACCCATCATTTCACAAGATTTGTATACCAATCTCTGCGCATCAGCTACAGAGGTTGCCCATTTGTAATCCATACCTTCTTTCAGATCTGTCAGCCTCAGCAGCATCAGACTAAACTCCTGAGCTGAGCACAGGCTATCCGATGCAAATAATCCGTTGCCGACTCCTTTGACCATACCCAATTCATACGCCAGATTTACATAGCCCATTGCCCAATCAGGTACATCTGAAAACGGCGATGCTTTTTCTTTATATTCCTGTACCTTATCTTCCATACCAATCAGTCTTACCAAAACAACCGCAGCCTGCGCACGCGTGAATTCACTATCCCAGTCCATGCCCTTATCCGTGCCAAGAAATACACCTGTTGTGGTTAAAAGGTTTTTCGGTAAATCTACTTTTCTGCCGTCGATAACGTACTGCCCATTTTTGAAACTGTATAGATCCATCATACGGCTTTCCAGATATTTCAGTTCCTCAATTTGATCGTTTTGACTGTACACTAACGGACAATTCTCATAGATACGCGCAGTAACTTTCGTTAAAGGATGGACATCAAGAAAAATCAGGTTTGGGCAATCCGAAACGATCACACTGTTGATTTCTTTTATCGTCATAGGCAGCCATATAGCGGATGCTTCTGCTCCCTTTATTGCGTAAGGCGCAATATATTCAACAGTAACCCCATCGATACTCTGCGGTATAATCAGTGTTTCCCCTTTTACGTTATATACCTTTATAATTGTTCCAGTCGCAGCGTCAAAATCATACTCTGCAGTAGCTTCCTGCAAATGATCCTCATCTGTATTGACCGTATCATTCTCAGATGACGGTCTTCCAGCCGCCTCATATACTATGTCTTTAATACTAGCAGCTTGACTCACATTTACCGTTGTCATAAACATGGCCAGACACAGTGCTAAAATCTTTTTGCACATAAAAAAACCCCTTTCAAACATGTATTAAAACTTTAATAGAATTTAACCCCCAGGTTTCACAAAAACGTTTCGCCTTAGTCATATTATAGTATAATAATTATATTTTAGCAAGTAATACAATCTGTCCATGCACAGTTTTTCATGACGATCCAGCTTGTCCGCAGAAAGTGGTATAATACCTGGCATACAACTATGCCGGTGACATTTGCACTTCGTTTTAAGTGGGGTTACGGTTGTTTGCCTCCCAATTGTGTCTTAGGTCAGGTAGTAAAACTTCTGTTGGGATGGATTGTCTTTCTCCATGACCCTATTGAGAAGTTATACTCATAACTTTCTTCAGCCGGTTCTGCCTCTTCCCCTTCCGGCAATCCCTTCTCTTCCTCTAATTGCAGGCTTCTTCTGCTTTTTTTGTTTTCTGCGGTTGTGTTATTTGAATCTGTGTTTCCTCTACAGCTCCTGTCTTTAAATGAGTATGAGAAAGGACAACAAAAGGCTTATTTGAAATCTACTTTTTTGTTTCTTAGCTATCAAATGGCTTTCCAGCACATAATCTGTGTATCGCAGTCATCAAAGGTGGTTTCATAAAGCTGTCTCAAGCTGCTACCCTCTTTGGTTAACTTCAAACAGAGTTGATGAATTGTACCGTCATAAATATTCGTAAATACTATAGGGAAACCCGGGTTTAAGGATAATAGTTCATCAATCGTATGTTTTGAAGACTGGATTAACAGTTGAGAAGTATATCCGAGCTTTTCATAAAATCCCACGGCGGAATCAACAGCACCCAAAGCAATCAGATGGACCCCCAGATCCTTCGCGCGATTTTCTATCAAAGACAGTAATTCTCTCGCAAGGCCCTGTTTTCTGTATCGTTGTTCCGTTGCGACAACACCGATGGTAATATTTCCATTTTCCTCAAGATAAGCAAGCGCGACCGCTACTACTTTATCAGAGGCCTGCGCATATACAAGTAATTCCGGTTGTGCAGTCATTCTTGCCTGCCATTGTGATCGGAATTTTATAAAATCATGAGTTTGAAATAACCTGTCGGAAAAGCGCAGAACATGGTCGAGTGTGTTATTATCCATAATATATTTGATTTCATAAAACATAATTATTCCTCCAAGTATCTGAAATAAAAATCATTGTTTTTTCAACATCAAATTACAGGTGTCATATTTCTGTATGTGCAATACCTATAAAATAAAAAGGCCACGGACGAAATGCCCGTGGCTGGATGACTTAATTCATTAAGGATGATATTCATTTCTATTTCCCGGTAAATGAAAATACCTAATAAAGCATAGTTAGCAACCACTATGCTTTTTGCCATATTACCGACGAATACAGAAAGAAAATTTTTCCGATTAAGCTCCACACAATGTCTCGTCATTTCCTTTTTGAGTGGAGCAAGTCAGTCGATTTAATCTCATGATATCCGATACATAACGCATCATATCACTCTCCTTTTAATAAGGATACCATTTTACAGATAGAAAGTAAATATTTTTTAGAAGGTTTAACAAACTTTCTCCCGCAACTTGCGGAAAAAATGCCTGCGGCCAATAGAGCCACAAACGAGTTTTTTTATTGTGTGTCATACGATCAGTGTACTGCTTTTACAGCAGAGCAATATACTCATCCTGATCCTAATTATCTGCTAAATGAAATAAGTAAAATGTAGCATCATAATATACACGTAATATACAAAAATATTCCCGCACAAAAACAAAAACCCCGTAAGAGTGATTCTTACGAGGTTTT
>CALYAR010000160.1 GCA_944393585.1 uncultured Clostridia bacterium
CAATAACCAACGCATTAAGACAAAGCTAAAGGGCTTGCCGCCTGCCATTCACAGACAACAAGCCCTTTCGGTTGCTTGAACAATTTTTACTTTGAAATATTGTCTAACTTTTTGGGGGCATTTCAAATTCCGCGGGGGTTTAAATGCTGCTTTCTTTATATTATTCCGTTTTCTCAATCGCATCGCCGATGGTGACGTTCGTCTCTTCTGTGTAGGATGTATCGTTCCCATCTTCATCCTTGCCTTCTTCCACAGCGGGCTTTTCCTCTGCTGGTTTCTCTTCTTTCGGAATCAAAGCACGAATGCTCAGGCTGATCTTTTTATTGTCCCAATCTGCTTCTGTAATCTGGGCATCCACCACCTGGCCGATTTCCAGACAGTCAGACGGCTGGGCAATTCTCTTGTTGGAAATCTGTGAAATATGGATTAAACCGTCTACCGTCGGCAGAATTTCCGCAAATGCGCCAAAGGGAAGCATACGGACAATTTTAACCGGTACGATATCACCGATTGAATATTTTTCCTTTGCAATATTCCACGGATTGTCCTCTGCCTTCTTGAAGCCGAGCGATACTTTTTTCGCTTCCGGATCCAGGCCTTTGATATAAACTTCAATCATCTGTCCAACGGAAAGAACTTCCGACGGATGCTTGATCCGCTTCCAGCTGATTTCAGAAATATGGAGAAGGCCGTCTACTCCGCCCAAATCAATGAATGCGCCAAACGGAGTAAGAGACTTGACAGTGCCGTTGTACTTTTTGCCGACTTCTGCCTCGCTCCAGAACTTTTCTTCCAAAATGCGGTTCTGTTCTACAAGAACTGCTTTTACGGAGCCGACAACCTTATGGCGTCTTTCGTTCACTTCCAGAATCTTAAACTGAACTTCTTTTCCGATAAACGGAGTCAAATCCTGCGTATAGCGGTCATTTGCCTGGGAAATCGGAACAAATACGCGGGTACCGGATGATACAACGATCATTCCGCCGTTGACAACTTGTACCACTTTACCGTCTAAGACTGCGCCGGATTCCTGTGCTTCTTTGATCTTTTTCCATCCGGCGATAGCGTCGAGCTTTTTGCGGGAAAGAAGTGTTTTCCCCTCTGCATCATTGACGCCGACTACAAACACTTCGATTTCGTCGCCAACCTTTACCAGCTGATCCGGAGTTGCATTGGGATCTTCGCTCAGCTCGTCCGCCGGAATAATACCGTCGGATTTAAAGCCCAAGTCAACGATGACTTCGTTCGGACGTACTTCAACTACGATACCCCGCACCACATCTCCTGTATTTAAAGTTTTCAGCGACTGCTCAAACGCTTCTGCAAAGCTGAGCTCCTCACTGTTCGTGCCCTGCACTTCTTTTTCTTCCATTTTACCAACAACCTCCTCGATAATACAGCTTGGTGTGGATGCTCCGGCCGTAATACCTATTATTTTCTTTTTTAAATTTATATTTTGAGGGAGCTCCTCAAAATTTTCAATGAAGTAAACCTCACTGCAATGCTTTTGACAGATCTGATAAAGTTTAATGGTATTCGAGCTGTTTTTTCCTCCGATTACCACCATCATGTCACACGAAGAAGCCAACTGTTCCGCCTCTTCCTGCCTTTTTTCTGTCGCATTACATATTGTATCAGAAATCAGGGCGTCTTTGCAATTCTTTTCGATAAAATTAATAATTTCGTAAAACTTTTTTTGGAAAAAAGTTGTTTGAGCAACGACGCAGATCGAATTTTCTTTTAAGAAATCGATTGGAATTTCTCCGGCTCCCTGAACAATCAATGCGGAATTTCCGCAGCAGCCGTTGATGCCGATCACCTCCGGATGCTTTCCATCGCCTGCGATTATAATCTTTCGCCCTTCCTGATACGCCTGTTTGACAATATCATGGATTTTTTTTACATACGGACACGTAAAGTCATAAATCTCGCATCCCTTTTGACGGATCTGATCCAGAAGCTGCGGCGCAACTCCATGCGCCCGGATCACCACACCGGATTCCGTCTGAATCTCATCGGGATTTTCCGTAAAGACCATTCCCCTTTGTTCCAGATCCCGAATCACATATCCATTATGTATTAATTCGCCAAATCCTACCACAAACCCTTTTTTTTGACTGGAATTTACTAATTGATATGCGCCCTCTACGGCGCGCGCTACGCCGAAACAAAATCCGGCTGTTTTTGCTTTGATTATCACGCTTTTTCGTTGGCCTCCCTCAACGCATAAACCTCTTTCATCACGCGCTTCATGATCTCATTGGTTTCTTCTTCGTTTAACTTCATGCCGTAATATTCATCTAAATAGATCGGTTTTCCAACAACAAACCGGATATGTCCAAACAGTTTGTATTCTCCGCAGATCGCGCAGGGAACAATCGGAACCTTTGCCTTTAAGGCAATGAGGGCGGCTCCCCCTTTAAATTCATGCTGCTCTCCGTCGCGCACACGGGTGCCTTCGGGATAAATATTCAAGACCTGTCCTTCTTTGAGTGCTTTAATCGAATTTTTAATCGCCGAAATATCTGCTGTCCCACGCGAGACGGGAAATGCTTTTAATTTTTTCAGCCAAAAAGCTGCAAACCGATTCTCAAACAGCTCCTTTTTTGCCATAAATACTACGCCGTTGGGATAAGAAGCACCCGATATCACAACGTCCCAGGCGCTCTTGTGATTGCTGCATACGATAAAGCCCGTCCCCTTTGGAATATTCTGCTCTCCAATGAGCCGATAGCCCAAAAAAAGCCAGATAAACCATTTCACTAAAAAGTGCGCTGCTCTATAAAACATCGGATAACCTCCCCGAGATATAATCAATGACCCGCTCTTCGGCCTGCTCCAGCGTAAAGCCAGTCGTATCAATCCGGTATGCGTCCTCTGCCTGACGCAGAGGAGAGACGGCACGGTGCATATCGTCGTGATCCCTTTGTTTGACGTCGTGCAGCACCTGTTCCAAAGTGGTAGCTTCCCCTTTCTGGATTAACTCTAAATATCGGCGCTGCGCCCGATCCTCCGCAGAGGCTGTGAGATATATTTTAATTTCTGCATTTGGCAGCACAGTCGTCCCAATATCGCGGCCGTCCATGACAACGCTGAATTTTTCTGCAACAGACCGCTGAAGATCCAGCAGCTTTTCCCGCACTTCGGGAAAGGCTGCAACTTTGGCCGCTGCCATTCCGGCGGCACCCGTCCGAATTTCGCTCGTCACGTCTTTTCCATTTAAGCGGATGCGCTGTCCGTCTGCATCATAGAATACTTCAATACCAATTTCGTTGAGATATTGATCGATCGTATCCTGGGTTATTTCGAGCGAACGTGAGGTAAAAAAATGCCCAATCCCACGATAAAGTGCTCCTGTATCCACATAATGAAAGCCAAGCTTTTTGGCTGCATATTTTGCAATGGTGCTCTTTCCGGCTCCAGACGGGCCATCAATTGCAATTCGAATATTTTTCAACCTCATTCCTCCGATTCTTTTGTAAACGAATGGTAATTTTTTTCTTATTTCCTGTGCTCAAAGAGCCCGATGTCCGATTCCAATGGAAATATCGTTTAAATGCAGCAGACCAATTGCAAAAAAGACGCACACGGATATATGATCCCCAAAGCGTGCAATCCCCAGCTTGCCTCCAATATTCAGTCCTGTGGCCTTAGAGGATATCTGCGTGAGTGCCTCATGCGCTGCACCGGCAACCGCGCCTTCCTCAATGTGGCTTCCGCGGATGACTCCTTCCCGCTTTGCACATACAACAGCCCGTTCGATAATTTTGGAGATCGAACTCAAAAATTCACCGCCGCAGTCTACACCGGCAGAGGCGATTCCATCTTTTGCAAATTCCGCCTGCAGTTTTTTTTCTTCCTCCCGGGTTGCAGTCATTGCCATTTTTACCGCAGCGACTGCAATGTCCCGGCTTCCGTACTTTTCTTCCATATCAACCATCCTTCCGTTCTTCCGTTCCGATTTTATTTCTGGGCTGGTTCCGTTAACATGACATTAGCCAGCACTGCAATGGTTCCGTTCACCTCGGCCGAGCTGCCCACAAGCTGGCCGGTGATATTATCGCTTTGTTCGACGATTTCCACATGAAACGGCTGCTTTACGGCCGACCCGTCAATTTCGATAATCGAACCATCCTGAGCGCTGATGTATTTCTCTTCTTCGTCCAAATAAGCAGCTTCATTTCCATTGACCAAAACCACAATTTTCTCACTGGGCTCTGTGCCGGATAATTTTACTTTCAGCTGGCCGTACCGTTCATTTTGTTCTACACCGCTTTGTACGGCAGATTGGAACTGCTCTGTCTCCGTTGGGGTAAGCCGGCTGATCAGGAAAATTCCAAATAATGACACCGCAACTGCCCCCAGAATCATAGCGATTTTTTTCATTATATCACACACCTTCCGCGAATTCCAGAGGCAGAGTCTCCTAACGGCAAATCTCCCCCCAGATATTTCTTCCGGTACCAGTGTATGATGAAGCGAAACGACAAATGCTAGATCTGGTCTGCCGCCAAATACCCGGTGGAAAAGGCAATCTGCAGGTTGTAGCCGCCTGTATAGGCATCCACGTCCAGAACCTCGCCGGCGAAATACAACCCCGACACTTTTTTAGACTCCATGGTAGACGGATCAATCTCCTTGGTCGAGACGCCTCCGGCCGTAATCACGGCCTCCCGAACCGGACGTTTTTCCAGAATCGTAAATTCGAGATTTTTCATAATATGAACGAGGCTCATCCGCTCTTCGCGGGTGATCTGATTTACTTTCTTTTCGGCGGGAATACCGCTTCGCTCTACCGCCATAGGGATCAGCGCCTGCGGAAGCAGACCGGACAGCGCGTTGTGAAAATCCTTATTGGCAAGTCCGCTGAAATCCCGCAGGACGCGCGCATCCAGTACTTTATCATCCAAAGCGGGTTTTAAATCAATGGAAAGCGTATAGCATTCTCCCTCTTTCATATGTGCGCTGGCAGACAGGATGACAGGACCGCTTAAACCAAAATGAGTGAACAGCAGCTCGCCAAAATCTTCATAGACTGCCCTCGTTTGACTATCCAACAGCCGGATGGAAATATTCTTGAGCGTTAATCCGGCGGGAAGATGTTTTTCCTCTGTCACCAGCGGAACCAGGGAAGCGGTCAGCGGCGTAACGCTGTGGCCGCAGGCACGCGCGAACCGATAGCCGTCCCCTGTAGAGCCCGTCTGCGGATATGATATTCCTCCTGTTGCAACAAGAACTGCGTCAGCAGGGAGAAATCCTTTTTTTTGAAGGCGCACTCCCGTAACTTTTCCATTGTCTTCACAGACGGCGACAGCAGTGTCTAAAATCCATTGTGTATTTTTTTGATTGGCATACCGGTATAGTGCGTCTGCCACATCGGACGCCCGGTCGCTCACGGGAAAGACACGTCCGCCTCTCTCGACTTTTAATGCAACCCCCAGCCGTTCCATGAGTTCCATCAAATCCCGGTTGGTAAAATGATAAAAAGCACTGTAGAGAAACTTCGGATTGCGGGGGATCTGCTGGAAAAACTCTGAAATATCCGCGTCATTTGTCAAATTGCAGCGGCCCTTTCCTGTAATCCGAAGTTTTTTTCCGGGAATTTTGTTCTTTTCAATTAATTTTACCGCAAAACCGCGTTCTGCCAGCCGTCCTGCCGCGATCAATCCCGCTGCGCCTGCGCCAATGACAGCAACTGTCTTTTTCATATCTTGCTTCCCGCCTTAGTTTTTCTCATAAATATCATATTCATCCCATATATTTTCCAATTTGAGCAGTGTTTCATGCACTTCATCCTTTTTCCGCATGGCCAAAGCCGCAATCAGCGCATTAATCACGCTGAGCGGGGCTGTGAGGGAATCAACAAACGAAGTCATATCACTTTTTGCCAGCAGCTTTGCATCCGCATAGGCACAGACCGGCGAGGTTAGACCGTCCGTGATACAAACCACGCTTGCTCCGTTGTCACGCGCGTAATGCAGAGCTTTGATGGTACGCTTGGAATAGCGCGGAAAACTGATTCCAATGATTGCATCTTCCTTTTTAATCTTGATTAACTGCTGGAAAATTCCATTGCTGTCGGCTGTATCAATGACCTGAAGGTTGTCAATCATCATGTGCAGGTATACGGCCATAAACTCGGTAAGTGCTTTGCAGCTTCCAAACCCCAACAGATACACCGTCTTGGCCTGAAGCAGGATGTCGACTGCGTGGCCGAAATCCTCCGGGTTTATTTCATCCAGAGTTTTGCGGATTCGTTCCATGTCGGCATGAAGAACATTTTCCAAAACATCGGATGAGCCGATTTTTTCCAGAGCAATTTCCAGACGCTGTGCACCGGTCATTTTCGTCCGGACAATTTCCTGCAGTGCGGTTTGCAGTCCGGCATAACTGGAAAAACCAAGCCTTCGTGCAAAACGGACCACCGTAGCCTCGCTGACGCCGGTCTCCTGTGCCAGGCGGGCAGCCGTCATAAAGGCGGCTTTATCATATTGTGCTAAAATCCAGCTCCCAATAGCCCGCCCGCCTTTGCTGCAAGTCTTTATGGTTTCTTCAATCAGCGCAATGATATTCGTTTGATCCTTCATTCCAGACACTCCCGCATTTCAATTCTATTACCATGATATAATTTTTTGAATTAAAATGCAAGAAATTTATTTCCCTGTTTCATAAAGCAAAAGAACCTTACTCTGATTCGTTCAGGTCATAAACGAAGATCCGTTTTTTTTGCTTTCTGGCATATTGAACCGCTTTTTTTACTTCAGGAGCTTTTTTATCCTGCATGGCAACCAGACACTCGGCACAATCAATCATAAGTCTTAAACACTTTTGTTCCAACTCTTTTTGCGTTTCCATTCCCGTCTCAGCTGCATATTCCGGTTTGATGACCAGCAAAGGGAGATTGTGCTCCTGCGCATATTTCCAAGCGCAAAGATAAATTCCTTTTCCGTTCGATATCACAATGGACTCAACCCAGTCTGGAATGTAACCGGAGAGATCCAAATAGACAGTTTGGGGACCTATTACAGCTGTGACTTTACGTTCCATCAATTTTTTTCACCTCTTTTTGCAATTTATGATGTCATAGTGTCACCATTTTGACATTATAACATAGTTTTCAATTATAATTAAGCTATATAAATTAAAAAAAGAGGTGAGAATTATGGATTATGAGGAAATCAGGTACACAATCCGTTTGGACAAGGAGTTGATGAGAAAATTTCGTTATGTCGCACAGTACGATGGAAGATCGGTGAATCGGGAAATCATCCACCTCATGCTGCTCAAAGTCAAAGATTTCGAAAAGAAAGAAGGGCCTATTACCGATTCAGTTTGAAAGGAGCATAATATGAAAAGCAATAACCCAAACATCAGCCGGTTTACAGTTAGGCTCGACACGAAACTGCTGCGAAAGTTCTGCTACATAGCTTCCTATGAAGGGCGTTCGGGCAACAGTGAGTTAATTCAGATCATTCAAAAGCATGTAAAAGAATTTGAAAAAAATGTCGGCCCCCTCCCAGATGATCTAGATTAACATTTATCTATATTTTCTATAATAAAGAATCTGCCTGTTTTAAGGGCAGATTCCTTATCGTAGAAATAAAATATGCGTATATACGAATATATACACGAAAAGACCAATTGCGATCTTTGTTCCAATGTGATAAAGTGATAAATGAATGGAGGCGATGGGAGAAGGATTTCATAAGTCGTGTGCCTGTTTGAACAACAGTATAATCATTTTTAGAATATATGCAGTGTAATCGCAGAACGGAAACAAAACTCATTCATCGGCCTGCGGATAGGACTGCATCTCTTGAAGCAGCTGTTATGGAATCCAAAGGAACGAAAGCAACCACCCGACCGTTTGAACTACTCTTTCCCTGCTTTATAAATGCAATTATGGCAGATATCCCATTGCTTCCTTCACTGGTCAGACTGTAGAAATAAGTTTATTTTTCCTCGATGCATTTCCTTCTTTCCGGCGAGATTGAAAAAGCCATTTGACCAACGGTCAAATGGCTTTTGCTATGATTCCAATGACTATAGAAATTATTTGCCTTCCTTAACTTTTGCCTGAGCTGCGGCCAATCTCGCGATCGGTACGCGGTAAGGCGAGCAGGAAACGTAATTCAAACCAATGTTATGGCAGAATTCTACGGACGAAGGATCGCCGCCGTGTTCGCCGCAGATACCGAGTTTGATGTTCGGACGTGTCTTCCGGCCAAGCTCAGCCGCCATCTTCACCAGTTTGCCAACACCGTTCTGGTCAAGCTTTGCAAACGGATCGGATTCAAAAATCTTCTTATCATAGTAGTCATCCAAAAACTTGCCGGCGTCATCACGGGAGAATCCGAACGTCATCTGGGTCAAGTCGTTGGTACCAAAGGAGAAGAATTCTGCTTCTTCCGCAATTTCATCTGCCAAAACCGCAGCGCGCGGAACTTCGATCATTGTACCTACCTTATAATCAATCTTGGCATTCCGCTCAGCCATAACCTTCTCGGCGGTCTCATTGACAATATTTTTCACATATTTCAGCTCGTTCTTGTCGCCCACCAGCGGAATCATAATTTCCGGATGAACGTCAATGCCTTCTGCCTTTACATTCAGCGCAGCTTCAATTACCGCTCTGGTCTGCATAGCGGCAATTTCCGGATAGGTAATTGCCAGACGGCAGCCGCGGTGACCAAGCATCGGATTGAACTCATGCAGTCCGGCAATCGTCGCGTTGAGCTCTTCGAAATCAATTCCCATTTCTTTTGCCAAAGCCTTGATGTCTTCCGGAGCCGTCGGAACGAACTCATGAAGCGGCGGATCTAAGAAACGGATGGTAGCCGGACGGCCTTCGAGCACACGATAAAGCTCCTCAAAGTCTCCTCTCTGCATCGGGAGAATCTTATCAAGTGCTTTCTGGCGCTGTTCTACTGTCTTCGATACGATCATTTCACGAACAGCAGCGATACGGTCTTCCGCAAAGAACATATGCTCGGTGCGGCAAAGGCCAATGCCCTGTGCGCCAAAGCGGACCGCAGTTGCAGCGTCGCGCGGCGTATCGGCATTGGTGCGAACCTGAAGAGTTCTGACCTTATCGGCCCATTCCATGAATTTGCCAAAATCACCGGTCAATTCCGCTTCCTTGGTTGGGATAGCTTCTCCGTACACAAAACCAGTGCTTCCGTCCAAAGAGATGAAATCGCCTTCTTTGTATTTCTTGCCGTCAACTTCAAAGTATTTCTCTTCCTCGTAAACTGTGATGGCGCCGCAGCCTGCTACACAGCAGGTACCCATACCGCGGGCAACAACAGCAGCATGAGAGGTCATTCCGCCGCGCGCCGTTAAAATACCCTCCGAAACGGCCATTCCTTCGATGTCCTCCGGAGAGGTTTCCTGGCGGACCAATACAACCTTTTCACCGCGGTTTGTTGCAGCGTCGGAAGCTGCTTCTGCTGTGAAATAGATTTTACCGCAGGCAGCACCGGGGGAAGCGGGGAGTGCTTTGGCAATCGGAGTTGCCTTTTTCAGCGCGTCCGGCTCAAAGGTCGGGTGCAGGAGCGAATCGAGCTGCTTCGGCTCAACCTTGAGAAGAGCTTCTTCTTCTGTCAGCATGCCTTCTGCTACGAGATCAACTGCAATTTTCAAAGCCGCCGCGGCCGTTCTCTTGCCGTTTCGAGTCTGCAGCATATAAAGCTTGCCGTCCTCGATGGTAAACTCCATGTCCTGCATATCTCTGTAGTGATTTTCCAGTTTGTTTGCAACATCGACAAACTGCTTGTAAATTTCAGGAAGATCAGTTTCCAGCTGAGAAATTGGGCTCGGTGTACGGACACCTGCTACAACGTCTTCACCCTGGGCATTGATCAAATACTCGCCAAAGAGCTTCTTTTCACCGGTAGCGGGGTTTCTTGTGAACGCAACGCCCGTTCCGCTCTTATCGCCCATATTGCCGAATACCATAGCCTGTACGTTGACTGCGGTACCCCAGCTGGACGGAATGTCGTTCATGCGGCGGTATACAATCGCACGGGGGTTGTCCCAGCTGCGAAATACTGCTTCTACTGCTTCGATCAGCTGAGCTTTTGGATCCTGCGGAAAATCAAAGCCTTTCTTCTCTTTGAAATAAGCCTTGAATTCTGCAATCAATTCCTTCAAATCGTCACAGGTGAGTTCTGTATCCAATTTAACGCCTTTTCTTTCCTTCATGGCGTCGATGATTTTTTCAAACTTAGCTTTTTCTACGTTCATGACAACGTCTGAGAACATCTGAATAAATCTGCGGTAGCTGTCATATGCAAACCGTTCGTTTCCGCTTTTCTTTGCAAGACCTACTACGACTTCATCATTTAAACCGAGATTTAAAACTGTGTCCATCATACCGGGCATGGATGCTCTGGCACCGGAACGGACTGAAACTAAAAACGGGTTTGCGACATCGCCGAATTTTTTGCCGGCAATGTTTTCAATCGTCTCCATTGCGGCACGGATCTGTGCCTGAATTTCGTCGCTGATCTTTTTGCCGTCCTCATAGTATTGTGTGCAGGCCTCTGTCGTAACGGTGAAACCTGTGGGAACCGGGAAGCCCAGCCTTGTCATTTCAGCAAGGTTGGCGCCTTTGCCGCCGAGCAGGTTTCGCATGTCAGCATTTCCTTCGCTGAACAGGTAAACATACTTTTTGTTTTCCATTCGTTGCTCCTCCTAAATGAATATTTTCCGTTGTTATGAATTTAACAAAAAATTGCAAATCACATATCTGTGTCATTATATCACATAATTTATTGGTTTTCAATGTTTTTTATCAAGTTGGATTTACAGAAAAACCGGCTTTTTTAACGGAATTGCTAAGAACCATGTCATAATTTTTTATGATTGTTCTTCACAGATTGCCTAAAATAAAACAATCACAATAATTTTCTTTTATTTCGGCAAAAAGCCGTGCTCTGCACGGCCTTGTTATTTCATAGTTTTATCACTTAAATTAATTCATATACCACATCGGCCAAACAATAAGGTCTGACTTCACCCCTGGCAATTCGGTCCAATGCCTCCGTTGCTTTTTGCTTGGATGAAAACAAATCAGGAATGCTCTTGCTTTCATGAATGGAAGTTCCGCATCCGGAACTTTCGGAATCGATCCCAATTCCATAAGTATGAACTTGTTTTCCTTCGCATTCAATGTCACTTTCTACCAGATAATATTCCAAGGTGAGATTGGAAATAATCTTTTGGTTGCCCGAAAAATAAAAATTTTTGGTAAGCGTCGAAAAATGTGTCTTTGTTTCCACAGCTGTCACTCTTCTTTCTTTCTTTTTATTGTTTTTGATTCCGTCCTTTCTTTTTATTTATCATTATTATAAAGGAATCCTCTTTTATTTGAAATGAAAATCGTAGGCGAAATCGGACATTTTTTGCTGTTTTATATGAAAATAGTCTGATAAACTGCCTGAAATATGGGTATTATTTCCTGCTTTGCCTGAACCTGCGGTCAAATTTAAATTTTACTGTGCTGCAATGATCCAATATAGAGTTTGACGGACTGAGGCAGCCAGATTTTCTGGCTGCCTCAGAACATCAGGGATACAATATTTCTTATTTCACATATCGTTCCATAATTTGTGCAACCATGACGGCAATTTCTGCACGAGTGATTTTCTCAAGCGGATTGAGCCGATTTCCGTCTGCCCCATGAACGATATCAAGCGAAACCAGTTTGGCAATGTCCGTCTCTGCCCAGACCGGTACGCTGTCACGGTCTGCAAACGAGTCTAAGACGCTGCTGTCCCCCTCCCATGCAACCTCCAGGTAACTGAGTGCTCTTGAAAGGAAAGCCATTGCCTCCTGCCGAGTAATTTGCTGTGTTCCGCGGAACGTTCCGTCTTCATATCCGGCAACCAAAGATGCCTCAACTGCCGCTGCCAGCTCTTTGGCATACCAAGCATCCGCATCGACGTCAGAAAATGGTACATCTGCATTGGAAGTGAGTTTCAAGGCTCTCGCCAGCATTGCCACAAATTCTGCACGGCTTGCCGTTGCGTTGGGAAGGAATTTATGATTTCCCACTCCAGCGACGATTCCGGCTTTGGCTAACTGTTCGATCGCATCTTCTGCCCAGTGCCCTTCGATGTCGTCAAACAGAGGATTGGAATCGGGCTCTTCATTTTCCTCGTTAGCCGGCTGATCCGGTTCGGGCTCTTCCGTGCCGCCGAATTTTGTGATTTCTTCCGAAAGCGGAATCCGGAACGGATCGCCTTCTGCAATGTTGTAGTGATATCCGCTTTCGAGATCTGCGGCATCGACAAAGGATTGGATCAAGGTGGTATTTCCAATGTCGATGGTAACTCGGTTTCCTTCTGCCGCCGCAATGCCTTCAATGCGGTAAACTCCGTTCATTGCATTCCCGTTTTCGATATAAATATCTCTGCCGACTAAAAATTGGTAAGACGGATATGTTTCGTCCATTTCCAGTGTAATGGTATTTTGCGCATTGAGATCTTTTGTAAAGTCTGTTACCGTACCTGAAACTGAGCCCAGGACTTCCTGGCCGGCGATCTGGCTGCCGTCGTTGAGATAGAGATAATCCAATACTCCCGATTCATTCATCGAATAGACTCCGACAAAGCCGCTGAAATGGAACAGGTTGTCAACCAGATAGTCCTTCTGGGAATCCAGCGCATTGACAATATAGTCAACCCGTCCATTTGCTAAAGTTACTTTCACTGCTTTTACATCCTCATCGGCTGGGAGTACCGGAACTTCCTCAATTTTTGAGATGTATCTTGTCTCGTTATAAGGCTCAATCACAGCCGTAAATGTCGTATTGAGGTCTTCCCCTTTTGTCCTAGCCAGCAAATAGGTCAGTTCAGAGGGATTTCCCGGAAGCTGCGGCGGTTCTCCCTCTGCAAGGGCAACGTCGGTTAGATCATTGAGCATGGTCAGGCGCAGGCGGATATCCTGCGGGGGATCCAATACCTTTCGGCTGTCAGACAAATCCCATTCTACGCTGAAGCCGCTTTCTGGATTCTCATCCTTTTGAACATTTTTCAGCCACTGATAACCGCCGCCCATATAACTTGATGCAGAGGTCCCGTCTTCTGTTACCGGACCGAATGCAATACCTGCTCCTGCATAAGTTCCGGCCTCCTGCGCCTGCAGGCTGAGTCCTTCCGTCGTCACGGTTCCTTCTGCCCCATGGAAGCTGTAAACGTGCTCGTCTCCGCCTTTGACCCGGAATAGATCCAGCGTATAGGCGTTCTGTTCATCGACGGCAACCTGAATCAAAGTCCGGCGGTACATGCTCGTCTGAGCGTAAACCTCGGAAGCATCCACATCAACGATTTGCACCTTTTTCCCGCCGTCAAAGTGAAGCGGCGTTGCCGATTCTGCGCTGCCAATGGCTTTTTGTTTGCTGGAATCCACGACAACAGTGTTGTGGCTTATGGTATTGGCCTCCCATTCATATCTTCGGGCATTATCGGTCGCGTTGGTTACATAGCCGTTATCCGGGGCGGCGTCGAGCCCAAAGGCGTGTATGCCCAAATTCAGCGCATCCCGATGGCCGTGTCCGTCGGTGCTTCCATAGTGAAGCCATACGTCGTATTGAGAGTCCACATCTGTCCCCGCCTGGATCACTTCCATGTCTTCGGGGGTATAGAAGGTCAAGCGCGTAACACCCAGTTTTAGATTGGTTGACAATACGGCATCTGGATTATCAGGATCCATGTGCGGCCTTGCATTCTCAAAGCGGATGGTGTGCTTACCTGCCGCTAAATTCATTTCGGCCAGGTTAAAAGCTGTTTTCCCTCCGGTATAGAAATTATAGCCTTCCAATATCATCTGCCCGTCAATTAAAATATCATAAATTCCGTAGCTGGCAGCTGAAAATGGAGTAAAGAAAATTGTATAATCGTTTCCTTCTTCCAGCTCAAATTCGAATTCAATCCAGGCTCCCGGATCATTTATGGTTGCATGATACTGAACCACTCCGCTGCTGTGAACATCGGCAGAAATTCCAGGAGTTGTCGTCCAGGTCATATTCTTAAAATCGATTGAAGTTCCGCCTGCAGTCTGCGGGCTTTTTCCGCCGCGCAGCACGGCAAATCCATATGCCGCGAGATTTTCGCTGTCCAAATCCAGCGTTCCCTGCTCCTGGATTACTGCCTCAATTTTATCGCTGATTCCATTAGGATCGGATTCAAAAATTCCAACATGGAGTCCTTTTGAGGAATTTCCATTCAGATAATAAACCAGCTGCGCCAGAATCGGGTCTTCGAATTTGGAGTATCCTTCCACGAGAGATTGAAGGGGCATAGAAATTCCCGTGTTGCCCGTCGCGCCGGAATCACCGATCTGTGCTAAGTATTTTTGAGCGAGGATAAGCGGATAATGCGCGGAGAACATTTTCATAAATTTAGGATTCTGATAAAGGTCCGCTCCTTCATAGCCGGTGTAGCCGTCTAAAACGTCCGCTACCTGCTTGAGCTGGTCGATCCAAAGCAGATTATAGCCTGGGGCAACTTCGTTGCCAAATCCGTCCCGGTTCACTTTATTGATTAAAGTCGCCATAATATCGCCGCCGCTCACAGAATACTCACCGTTATTTTTGACTAAATCCCCTGCCTGGAAGGTAAAATCAAGCCATTCTTTGGTTTCCGGGTTGGAATCCAGGCAGACGGCCGCCAATGCGAGCGCAGCCTGGTGCATTCCAAAATTGCCGCGGATCTTCGCATCTTTTATTTCGGGGTAGACCACGCGGAGAATATTATCTTCAATGTTTTTACAGATCAGCGCACCGGAAGATTTGGGGTTCGCCATTTTATATTGCTGCGCTTTCTCAGTTAAAAAGCTGATTGCTTCGCCGTTTTGGGCAGAATCCATGAGTACCGGATAAAACGCATCGTAGGCACGGATATAATTTTGCACATTGGATGTTTCCCAGATACATCCGATGATTTTCCCTTTAAAAGTGCCGCCGTGCGAATTCTGATATTTCTCGTTTTCTGTATTTTCAGGTTCCATTGTCCGAAGATCCATGTCCGGATAGATGTCTGCAATCCGGTCGAGCAAAACGATGCCCAGATTGGCATATTTTGCGTCTCCGGTGTATAAATACGCATCGGTCAGATTGATGATTGCCTTTTCAATTAAGGCATTTCCCGAATTGTCTGACCAAAGTCCCCAATGGTTATAGTAAGCAATAAAGTTATGGAAAACTCCGCTGGAATCCTGAAAGCCGTAACCATTGTCCACACCCCAGCTGGGATCATCGGTGTGCTGGCCGGATTTGTTCACCAGATTGCCCTCTTCGTCGGCGGCAATCAGCTCATCATTATGAGCTTTTGCCAAATCCGGATCGAAATTCCCGTTTTCATCAATTCCGCCCTTGTAATATGCCTCAAAATCATTGGTGGGGAACAGGGTGGAGCAATTCGGGCACTTGATTTTCCAAGGATTATTTTCCACATCAATAATCCATGGATAGGACCCGAACGTTCCGTTGAGATATTCTCCGCAGCTTGGGCAGACATTCTGCAGCTCGCTTTGATTTAAGCTTACAACAGCCGCTCTGGGCAGATACTGCGTGGTAACTGCTTCCCATAGAAAATCATAGGCATCATCTGGATGCTGACGGAATATGTCGTCTGCCACATTCACTGCTCCGTCTCGAATGGTCTGTGCCCAGGTGTTCTCTTCGATGTTTTTCAAAGCGTTGGCGCGGTCTTCGGCTGTATAAATCGTCGTTTGTTTTTTTGACGGCTCAACCGTTTCCGGATCTGAGATGCTGTAGGTAATGCTTGCCTCCCGGCTGATTCCGCCTGCTTCTGCCGTAACCGTGACCGTAGCAGTTTCTGCTTCGCTCAATGCCGTTAAGATTCCGTTGGATACTTGTGCACTGCCCTCTGGATCAAATTGGTATTGAATGGAACTGGGATCCAGTTCGCATTTACTATTATCGTTGTTGTAGCCGGTAATTTCCAGCCCTGTCTGCTGTCCGATAAACAAATATTGCCGCCCTAATTTCAGCTCGATTCGGTCAAAGGAAACCGGCACTACTTCTACCAAAACGTTTCCCGTCTTGGTCGTATTCGCTAATGTAACCGATACAATGACTTCCGCAGAACCGATCGCCTTTGGCGTAATCTCGCCGGTTGCCGAGTCAACCGTAAAAATGTTTTCGTTGCCGGAAGAAAAAGCGACCGAACAATCCTTTATATTTACTGCTTCACCGCCGGTTAAAGTGCCGGAAACAATCGCGGTAGTTGTTGTGCTGATCGGAAGCGGATTTTTCTCAAGGGTGACAGAAACCTGATCCAGCACTCGGCCGTCTACCGAAACGTCGATCGTCTCCTGCCATGTCGTTTCTCCGACGATAATAGAAGCTGTTATGGTTGCATTGCCCTCTGCAACGGCTGACAAATTGCCGGAAGAATCCACTGTGACAACGTCCGGATTGGATGACACATAGGAATCTGCCTGAATCGGAAGAAGCGTTCCGCCTGCCGCTTCTACCAAAAATGATAATTGATCTTTCTGGCCGGGGTAGTAAATCCGGTCGGAATCCCCTGTCTGAAGGGCCGTTTCTGCATCAGGATTGACATATTCCAGCTTTAATTCTGTTAAATAGGCACAGCCTCCCCAACTATTCGGAATCCGTTCTTTGTACTTTAGCTGCAGCTCTTGTACCCCTTTTGTTAGACGAACCAGATTCATTGGCTTCGTGCTCTCACTGTTATAAAAGGAGAATTCACCCATATAATTATTCTGAAGGAAAAGGTCGTATGTTCCGCCGCCGTCCGATTGGTATCCGGTAAAAATCGGAAAGTAAATTCCATCCTCGGGAATATAAAGCTCCAGTGTGACCGTCTCATCGAGTGCAGAATCATTGGAAACTTGGATTCCATAAGGCTGTGTTCTGATAGAGGAGCCAAGCGCAGTTTTCACATTTCCCCACAGCTGCTGGGTGATGTCTCCGCTGAGGGGCTGTTTGAAGTCATATACGATTGGAACAGACAGATCTATTTCTGGAAACAGCAGAGCAGGATCTCTCAATTCAATTCCAACTAAAAAAGACGCTTCGCTGCTTTTGCTGGTCAGTTTAATGGTATGCTTTCCTTCGGTAAGGTGTATTGTTCCAAAGGTTGCTGCTTTTTCATTTGAAAACGTTCCCTGCGCCAATGTACTGTCATGGCAGGAAAACAGCACCTTATTTCCTTCTAATTCCGCTTCAATCTGAGAGCCGTATGCCTGATAAGCGAGGTAGAGGAAATTGACCCTATAATCTCCTTCCGCCGGCACCAAAAAGCTAATCTCCAAAGAGGCGCCGGGGCCTCCGGCAAATTTCATGCCATAGGTCTGATTATTGGCTGCATTGTTATAATCCGCTGTTTTTACTAAATTGGAAACCTTCCAGCCGTTAGTCTCAATATCGATAGCATTTCCTTCTTCAAAAGTATGGAATTGTGTTCCCTGGTTAAACCGGTAGTATACTTCATGAATCTCTTGCTCGCCGGAAGAAGCGTCTGTTTTGGTGATGATAAGCTTTTTGACAAACAGGGCCAGTTTGTCCGTCAGCTCAATACGCAGGACGTTTTCCCCTGCTTCGAGTTCAAACTGCCCCAGCTCTGTTTCCTTCATAACCGTTCCTACCTGGTCAGGGTCGTCCGGCACGCTGGTGATATTGACGCTTTTTCCACCCAGCGTAAGCTTGCCGGAACCAAATTCGCTGTTGACAATGGTGCCCATCTGGATGGCAACTTCATAAGTCCCTGCTTCTGGCACATCAATGCCAATGTCTACCCATCTGTCCGGTACGTCGGTATTGGCATACAGTTTCAGATAATCGCCCGAATCAGACACATTCGGCCATACTTTCTGTGCTTCAAATCCAACGTCCTTTAAGTACCATCCGTTGACCGACAAATCTCCTTTCACGCCGGCAAAATACGATAAGCCTTCGACGGATCCAAAATCGTATTCTTTGGAAATGGCTTCTGCCTTTGCAATGGTTCCCATACCAGAAAAAGAAGCAAACAGGACACACACTGCAAGAACAACGGCAAAAACTTTTTGCGTTTTCTTTTTCCATTTTTCCACTTGTATCCCTCCTAAAAATGTTTGATGCAAATTACGAAAGCGGCCCTCCTTTTCATAAAATTTCTATCATGCAGCGA
>CALYAR010000161.1 GCA_944393585.1 uncultured Clostridia bacterium
ATACTGGCCATGCGGAAATACATCCTTTCTTGTATGGTTTGGTTTGGTCGCTAAAACTATAACACAGAAAATGTATTTCCGTCTTTTTAATTATTCAGTTGTAACATATGTATTGTAAACCTACAAAAATAGAAATTTCCTCTTTTGTTTTTCTTGCGTTGATAGCTAATTTATGGTATAATGAAGCCAATTATGAAAAAAAGATGTAATAGAGCAGTGATTCATCAAAAAATTCTTTGGAACAGCTGAGATTTTATGTGTTTTTCTTGATGATCATATCTGCTCTTAATACGATGGAAAAGAACCACTAAGGAGGCAAATTCATGTCCGGGCATTCGAAATGGAGTACAATAAAGAGAAAAAAAGGTGCAAATGATGCACAGAGAGCAAAAATATTCACGAAAATTGCAAGAGAAATTTCCGTTGTAGTCAGAGAGGGCGGTCCTGATCCTGATAACAATTCCCGTCTTCGCGATGTAATTGGAAAAGCCCGTGCTGCCAACATGCCAAATGATAATATTAATCGTACAATCAAAAAAGCCGCTGGTGACAACGACGGAGCAGTTTATGAAACGATTACCTATGAAGGATATGGTCCCAAAGGTGTTGCGGTAATTGTAGAAACTTTGACCGATAACCGTAACCGTACTGCCGGAGATGTGCGGCATTATTTTGATAAATTCGGCGGTAACCTTGGTCAGACTGGCTGTGTAAACTTTATGTTTGACCGAAAAGGTATTATTGATATTGAAAAAACAGACTCGATCAACGAAGACGATTTAATGATGTGCGCATTGGAAGCAGGTGCGGACGATGTGAGCGCGGACGATGAGGAATTTGAGGTGGAAACGACTCCGGAAATGTTTCAATCTGTGCGCGACGCATTGGAGCAGGCCGGATATTCCTTTGACACTGCTCAAATCAGTTATGTTCCGCAGACAATGGTAACATTGGAAGACGAAAAGGACATATTATTTATGAATAAACTGATTGAAGCGCTGGAAGATAACGATGACGTGCAAAATATTTATCATAATTGGGATACTCCGGAAGAAACCGAGTAAACATGCGATGAAGTCCGCCTTTTAGGGCGGATTTTTTCATTCGAATTAAACTGATGAAATAGTTTATTATATTTTTATCATTGACAAATTTGTATGGTTTCGCGATGGAGTTTAGAACCTGAATCAAATAAAAAAACACAACGTCAAAACTGAAAATGAAGTATGTAAAATAGAAATTGCAAATTAATTGACAAAAAATTTGAAAACCTCTTGCCATTTTATAAAAGCTATGCTATAGTATATTTTAATTAAATATTAGGAAAAGACTAAGAAAAAGTACAGTAGGGAAAAGTACCCCATGCAGAGAGAAAATCTTTTAAGCTGGGAGGATTTTTTGGAAGGGCTTTTCACTGAAATTTCACTTTGGAGTCGTATGGCTGAAGGCGTGTTTTTCATTGCTGGGTAGGCTGTAACGGTTGGCGGCCGTTATCCCGCCGCAAAGTGCCCGAACTCGATTGGAGTTTAGGAAGCTGGGTGGTACCGCGGAGTATAATTGAATTGCTTCGTCCCTATGGGACGGAGCATTTTTTATTGTAAAACTGCTGGGAATTTTAAATTTATAGGAGGTAGAAAATCATGATGCAGGAACAATTGGACCGCATTAAGCGTGAAGCACTCGACGTTTTGAAAAAGACTTCTCTTCCAGAGGAGCTGGAACGGATCCGCGTGGAATTTTTGGGCAAAAAGGGTAAACTGACCGCAATTTTACGCGGTATGGGTGAGTTATCCCCAGAAGAACGTCCGAAAATCGGCGCATTGGCCAACAAAGTGCGGGAAGAAATTGAAAAAGAGCTCGAATACAAAAAAACCGAAGCTGAAATTAAGAAACAAAATGAAAAGCTGAAAAAAGAAGTAATCGACGTAACCATGCCCGGAAGAAGGCTCAACACAGGAACACTTCATCCTCTCACCCAAATCATCCAGGAAGTAGAGGATATTTTCATTGGCATGGGCTTTGAGCTGGCCGAGGGTCCGGAAGTCGAAAAAGACTACTATAACTTTGAAGCATTGAATATTCCGAAAAACCATCCTGCCCGTGATGCACAGGATACCTTTTATATTAACGACAATATCCTGCTGCGTTCACAAACCTCGTCTGTACAGATTCGGGTAATGGAAAACAACCGTCCTCCAATTCGTATTATTGCTCCCGGCCGCGTTTACCGCAGCGATGCTTTAGATGCAACCCATTCCCCAGTTTTCTATCAAATCGAAGGGCTTGTCGTTGATAAAGGCATTACAATGGCCCATTTAAAAAGCTGTTTGGAAGATTTGGCTCATTCCCTTTTTGGCGAGGACGTGAGGATACGGTTCCGTCCGCATCATTTCCAATTTACAGAACCCAGTGCAGAAGTTGACTTTTCCTGCTTTGCCTGCGGCGGCAAAGGCTGCAATGTCTGCAAGGGAGAAGGTTGGATTGAATTACTGGGAGCTGGTATGGTTCATCCGCGTGTTCTGCAAAACTGTGGTATAGATCCGGATGTTTATTCTGGATTTGCCTTTGGCGTTGGAGTGGAGCGGATTGCCATGAGAAAATTTAACATTGACGATCTGCGTCTGCTCTATGAAAATGATGTAAAATTCTTAAAACAGTTCTAATTGGAAACAGAAAGGAGAATTTGGGATGAAAATCGAGTTAAATTGGCTCAATGATTATACAGATGTGGCCGGTATCACGCCTCAGGAATATGCCGATGCGATGACTATGTCCGGTTCCAAAGTGGAAACGGTGGAACAAAAAGGTGAAGACATTAAAAATGTTGTAACGGGTAAGATTTTATCCATCAAGCAGCATGAGAATGCAGAAAAATTAGTGATCTGCCAAGTCGATGTAGGTAACGGAACTCCGCTTCAAATTGTAACCGGAGCAAAAAACCTGCATGAAGGGGACGTTGTTCCCGTTGCTCTGCACGGAGCCCTGCTTCCGGGAGGAGTTAAAATCAAAAAAGGCAAGCTTCGCGGTGAAGTGTCCGAAGGAATGCTCTGTTCTCATGAAGAACTGGGACTGACGCCGGAAGAACTGGGATATGAGCCGGAATATGGAATTTTAATTTTAAAACCGGATACAAAGATCGGCATTGATATAAAAGAAGTATTCGGAATGGAAGAAACCATTGTTGACTTTGAAATCACGTCCAACCGTCCGGACTGCTTTAGTGTGATCGGTTTGGCGCGTGAAACCGCTGCTACCTTCCAGCGGCCGTTCCACTTGGAAACACCGAAGGTAGAGGCAAATTCAGAAAATGCCGCAGATTATGCCGCTGTAACAGTAGAAGCGCCGGATTTATGTTCCCGCTACAGTGCCCGAATTGTAAAAAATGTAACAATAGCGCCCTCCCCTACCTGGCTAGTCAAACGCCTCAATGCTTTAGGGGTTCGCTCCATTAATAACATTGTTGATATTACCAACTATGTGATGCTCGAGTATGGCCAGCCAATGCATGCATTCGATCTGCGCGATCTCGACAACCATCATATTATTGTAAGAAGGGCCAAAGACGGTGAGAAGATTACAACTTTGGATAAGGTAGACCGAATTCTCGATTCTTCCATGCTCGTGATTTCGGATGAATCCAAAGCAGTTGCAGTAGCAGGTGTCATGGGTGCGCTCAATTCCGAAGTGAAAGATGATACAACAACGATTCTGTTCGAATCAGCTACCTTTGATCCAGTATCGGTTCGTATCACGGCAAAAAAGTTAGGTCTTCGGACGGAAGCCTCTTCCAAATATGAAAAAGGCCTTGATCCCTATAACACCGTTCCGGCGGTAGACCGTGCGTGCGAATTAGTGAATCTGCTGCAGGCAGGCGAAGTAGTAGGCGGAATGATTGACGTTCACAGTGAGCTTCCAAAGCCTCGTCACATCCCTTTCCGTCCTGACCGGATTCGCAGCTTTCTTGGAATTGACGTCTCCATGGAGGAAATGATCCGTATTTTGGAAAAGCTGGAGTGTAAAGTTGATTTGGATCATATGGATATCGTCCCCCCCTCTTTCCGGCCCGATTTGGAAATCGAAGCGGACATCGCCGAAGAAGTGCTGCGCTTTTATGGCTATGACAAAGTTCCTTCCGCTGTGATCAGCGGTGAAACCACACGCGGTTTCCGAACGGAAGCGCAGCGTCTTTGGCAAAGAATAGCTAATGTAGCAGTTGCCTGCGGCCTTTATGAGATTAAGACCTTTACCTTTACGGATCCTAACATTTTTGACAAATTAAATTGTGAGGACGACAGTGAATACCGAAACTGTGTCAAAATTGCGAATCCGCTTGGAGCAGAAAATTCGGTCATGCGCACAATCGCCTATGGTTCCATGCTTGAGGTACTTGCCCGCAATTATAACCGCCGCAACGAAGAAGCAAAATTGTTTGAACAGGCTAAAATATTTATCCCGACTTCTGATGATGACGAGCTGCCGATCGAAAAAGAACGCCTGTCGATTGGTATGTACGGACCGGATGTGGATTTTTATACTTTAAAAGGTGCATTGGAAGAAATTTTTCTTTCCATTGGAATTAAGAATTATGATTTTGAACCCATGACGGAAGGGGGAACCTTCCATCCAGGGCGTACAGCCATGGTATCAGTGGAAGGTGAAATCTGCGGAATCGCAGGAGAGATTCATCCAATGGTATTGAAAAATTTTGATATCGGAACCCGCTGTTATATTGCAGAAATTGATTTTGATTTGCTGCTGAAATATTCTACCTTTGAGCGGCAATATAAGCCCATGCCAAAATATCCCGCTGTAGCCCGTGACTTATCTATCTTAATTAACGATGGCATTTGGGCGGCACATATTAAAAATATCATCGTCAAAAACGGAGGAAAAATTTTGGATAATATTCGTCTGTTTGATGTGTACAAAGGTTCTCAGCTTCCGGAAAACACACGCAGCATGGCTTATTCTTTAACCTTCCGGGCAGATGACCGTACCTTGACAGACGGCGAAGTCAACGAAGCAATGGAACGCATTGTCAAAGCATTGCAGACCGAAATAAATGCCAGACTTCGCTGACACTTGTAATTTTGCTGTTCGGCGTGTATAATAGAAACAAAGTAATGAGCAAAGGAGATGTGAGAGATGGAATCGAGCGAAACCGTAAAATTTTCTGTTGAGACAGAGCGGGAAAAAGAAATCAAAAATACGCTGCAGGTCGTTTATCAGGCTCTTACTGTGAAAGGCTATAATCCGATTAATCAAATCATCGGGTATATACTCTCCGGTGATCCAACTTACATTACCAGTTTCAATAATGCCAGAAATCTACTGACAAAAATTGAGCGGGATGAAATTTTAGAAGAATTGGTAAAAAGCTATATTAAAAACATGTAATACAGGAAAAAGGATTGTTATTTGTACTGACTGAATTTTTCCCGGATTTGGATGATAAAGCAGAAAATAGTTTGTATGCGGGCCCGGAAGGATTTTTCCTTCCGGGTTTTGCATGAAACAGATTCCATGTGGAACACAAAGCTCAGGCCTGATCGAATGTGTGATTCTCCCCTTCGTTCTGCCGCAAAAAATTTGCCGCCAACCTATTTGGTTGACGGCAATGATTTTTTTGAATTTAAATTCCTGCATGATACGATTTATATAAGTCGGACATGTCTCTTTTCCGAACTCATATAATCGCCAGAAGGACGAAGTTCAAAATAAATAGGGCTGTTGCAATCCACAGGATCGGATGGATTTCCTTTACTTGCTTTTTGCAGATTTTCGTAATGCAATAGAAGACAAATCCTGCCGCAATACCGTAGGAAATGCTATAGCAGATCGCCATAAATACTCCCGCAAAGAATGCTGGAACCGCTTCGTCAAAATCGCTCCATTTGATTTCTCCAAAAGCAGACATCATCATAATACCGACAACGATCAATGCAGGGGCTGTCGCAGCAAAGGGAATTGCACTCACAAAGGTCGCTAAAAATGCGCTGATTGCAAAGCAAATTGCCACAACTACACTGGTAAGTCCCGTGCGTCCGCCCGCTCCGATTCCTGCCGCGCTTTCTACATAGGTAGTTGTATTGGACGTTCCCAAAATAGCACCAATCGAAGTTGCCGTAGCATCAGCAAATAATGCTTTATCCATTTTGGATTTGAATCCAACGCTGGTTTCCATTGCTTTTTCGTCTTCATCGCTGAAAATACCACTGCGGCGGCCTGTACCAATAAAGGTACCGATCGTATCAAACGTATCGGAGAGGCTGAAAGAAAAAATGGTAACCAATACCAGCGGTATTTTCGCAGCATCCGAGAATAGAGACCCCAAGCCCTCTTTTGTAAAAATAGCACCAAACGTAGTTGGCAGCTGCCGGCAGGCTTCTGTAAAGCTGATGGTTTCCGTCGTTGCGGTTACTCCCATCGGGATTCCAATCAGTGCCGTTACAACAATACCAATCAGGATAGCGCCTTTGACTTTGCATACAAGCAGAACGATCGTCAAAGCCAATCCGATCAGGAAAAGCCAAAAAGCCGGCTGATTTAAAGTTGCTAACGCAGGAACTCCGGAATCAAATGTAATAATACCTACATTCAGCAAGCCAATATAAGCAACAAAAATTCCAATTCCCCCGCCGATGGCATTTTGCAGGCTTCGCGGAATGGCTTTGATAATATATTTACGAACTTTAGTAACGGTAATCAGTATATTAATTAAGCCGCAGATAAATACCATTGATAATGCCTGCTGCCAGGTAAAGCCGAGTCCAAAGCATACCGTATAAACAAAAAATGCGTTTAGACCCATTCCCGGCGCCTGTGCATAAGGAACATTTGCTACCAAGCCCATGATTAACGTTCCGATAATGGATGAGATAATCGTCGCTAAAAATACTGCACCCCATTCCATCCCGGACTCACTCAACAAAGTCGGGTTTACCGCAATGATGTAGGCCATCGCAAAAAAAGTTGTCAATCCGGCAACTACTTCTCTCCCCGCTGTAGTTCCATTTTGCTTCAGTTTAAAAAACTTCTCCATTTAATAATTTACCGCCTTCCTCTTATTTATCTTAGGTTTCGTCCTGCCTCTCATTTAAAGTGAGATTTTAATCGTATAGAATTGATGAATTCCCTCCCTTTTAAAATACTTCAAATTCTATCTTCCGCATCTTAATGGAAAATAGAAAACCATACAAACAGCGAAGACAAAAGTGATGATACGAGAGAGACCACCGTGATCTGCGTATTAATCGATGGACCGGCCGTATCCTTAAAAGGATCACCTACCGTATCACCAATAACTGCAGATTTATGCGCTTCGCTCCCCTTTCCGCCTTCCTGTCCGGATTCGATATATTTTTTGGAATTATCCCACAGACCGCCGGAATTGGACATAAACAAAGCAATCAACAAGCCGCTGACAATATTGCCAAGCAAAAATCCTCCAATGGCCAGAGGACCACCGATAAAGCCGACAACCAGCGTTGCAATAATACTCATTAGGCCCGCAGGAATGAGCTCCCGCAGAGCTCCCGCAGTGGCGATGTCGATGCACTTTCCGTACTCTGGCTTAACCCCCTCTTTTCCTTCTTTTAACCCCGGGATCGATTTAAATTGACGGTGAATTTCCTGTACCATCCGCTGGGCATTCTTATCCACGCCCAAAATCAGCATAGCCGAGAAAACAGCAGGAATAGCAGCGCCGACCAGCACGCCAAAAAATACCGTAGGAGACATGATATCAAATCCGGTAATCAATTCCCTTCCGGCTTCTGCCAGAGCGCTGTTGGCCTCGGACATAAAAGCCCCCAGCAGTGAGATAACCGTCAAGCCGGCAGCCCCAATAGAAAATCCCTTGGTTACTGCTTTAACCGTATTTCCGGCACTGTCCAGTTCGTCCGCCGTACGAATGGTCTCTTCTCCTAGGCCTCCCATTTCAGCCAGTCCCCGTGCGTTATCTACGATTGGTCCATAAGCATCGTTTGAAATAATCATGCCTACGATCGACAGCATTCCGACAGCAGCCATAGAAATTCCAAAAATCGCATATCCATCTCCCATCGGCTCGCAAAGCTTATAGGCAACCAAAGCCGACACGGCAATGCCTACCATAGCTGGAAGGGCGGAAATAAATCCATACGATATGCCGGATAGTATCGTAAAAGCCGGACCAGACCCGGACGCATGAGCGACTTTTCGTACAATCGGTTTGGAATCGTCTGTAAAGTAATCGGTTGTAATTCCAATGATCACGCCAACCAGCAGACCAACCGCGGAAGCTCCCCAAATTCTCCAGGAAAATCCCTCAAAGATCACAGTTGCCAGGGCAGTCAGCACCAGAAAAATAGCGGTCGTCACATAAGTAGATGAATTCAGAGCTCTAGTCGGATTTCCCTTTTTTCCTACTCGAGCCGTAGCAATACCAATAATGGAAGCCAGCAAACCCAGAATTGCATAGCAGAATACCATTGATATATTAGCGAACGTCCCGCCGGACAGAGACTGAGCAATGACCAAAGCAGATGCCATAGCTGCCACATTGGAGTCAAACAAATCGGCACCCATACCAGCCACATCTCCCACATTATCGCCTACGTTGTCTGCGATAACAGCCGGATTACGCGGATCATCTTCCGGAATCCCAAGCTCAACTTTACCGGTGAGATCTGCTGAAATATCAGCAGTCTTGGTAAAAATTCCTCCCCCTGCCTTCGCAAACAAGGCCAGGGAACTTGCGCCGAAAGAAAATCCCAGCAGGATACTGGAATCTCCAGTAATCATCAAAACAGCTGCTACACCCAATAAAGAACAGCCAACGACCAAAAGACCCATAACGGCACCGCCGCGGAAGCCAACTAAAAAGGCAGGCTTCAAGCCCTTTTGAGCACTCTCTGCCGTACGGGCATTGGAAAGCGTTGCTACCAAAACACCAATTTTTCCTGCAACAGCGGACAATGCGGTTCCTGCGATATAAGCGACCGCCATTGCAATATTATCGAGAGGATTTCCCTGCCATATGGGCGAAGGCAGCAGAACTAAAATCACGATGGCAGCGACAAGGGCAAATTTAGCCAATACCTTATATTCCCTGCGCATAAAGGTATTGGCACCTTCTTTGATTAAAACGGAAACTTCCTGGATTTTTGCGTTGCTGGTTTTTTGCTTCTTTACCCATAAATAAAGGTAAACTGCGAAAGCAAAGGCCAAAGCAACGGTAAGAAATGATAAACCATAGAACAATGAAAGCTGACTTTCCACGAAAAACCACCAAACCCTTCATAATAATTTGAAAAAGAGCAAAAAGCTGTCTCCGAAATGCCAGCGATTTTTATGGAAGCGCGTCAGGGAACAAAAATAGGCAAACCCCAAAAAGAGGTCTGCCTTTGCTTCAAAACAACGCTCTTCTATGGTATAAAAAAGCTTTTTCGCCGCAAACATTTTGGGAATAAACAGGGATACTATTGCCCCCTATGACAGACTCCATCGCTTATTCTATATCCAGTATAAACTCCGTTGTTTCAATTGTCAATTCATTTATTTCATTTCGGTTATATGTTATCTTTCTGTCAATTTTTTTGCATCTCCGATCACCTAAAGCCGAGTCCTCCTGTTCAGTCCAGTATCTTAGCTGAAAATGAGGATTCGGAAGAAAGCGTACAAAATGATCATTTAAAGCGGAAAAAGAAGACAGGACGGCGGATACATTGGAAAACAAGCGGATGCTCCGCCTTCCAGGCTTTATCGTAATGTTCCGTCATATAACACTTTCTTGTTCGGCCGCTTTTCTGTCTTCCAATCGAATGATTCGATTGCATCCGGTCAGCGTAGACATTCGGTGTGATATGATAATCCACGTCTTATCAGAATATTCTTCCTCGAGAGTTTTTAAAAGTTCTTTTTCATGAAGAACGTCCAGGCTGCTGGTCGGCTCGTCCATTACTACTACATCAGGATCGGCCAGCATAACTCTGGCAATTCCAACACGCTGCCGTTCACCTCCGGAAAGCCGCGCTCCCATCTGCCCCATTTCCGTTTGATATCCATCAGGCAATGTCTGAATAAAATCATGCAGACCGGCCCGCTTAGCAGCCAGTACAATTTCTTCCATTGCAGCATGAGGCTTTCCTATGGCGATATTATCGGCAATGCTTCCGTTGAATAGAAACGTATCCTGCTCCAGTACCGCAATACGCTGATGCAATTCTGACAGTGCAGTGTTTTCTAAAAGAACACCATTTATGGTAATCGCTCCGCCAGTCGGATTCCAAAAACGCAGCAGAAGACGCAGCACAGTTGATTTTCCAATTCCGCTTTCCCCAACAATTCCGATTTTATCTCCTTTTTTGATCTCTAAATGGAAGTCCTTAAGAATTTCATCTCCTTCTTTTGTATATCGAAACGAAACATGCTCAAACGCGATTTTTTGAATAGAGCCGAATTTTTGCGGACGGCTTATTTCCGTAATTTCCGGTTTTGTATCTTCGATTATAAACAGGCGCTCAGCCGCAGCAAAAGCTTCCAACAGGCTTGAAACTACCATCGTAAGCGAAAAAGTAGAGGAAAATGAGGCTGTGGCAACAAAGGATATTACAACCGTCCCCACCGGATTTTCGGCTCCATGTCCCGCCAAATAAGCTGCTGTCAGCAAAATCAAGATCCGAGCCAAATAGACAAAAAATGTCGGAGCAGAAGAAACCGTCTGTTTATGAAGTGTTAAGCCGTGAGCAGCGCGGTTTACCTTTTGATTCTGATTTTGTACTGTCTTTAATTGGTTCGGTCCATACCCAAAAATTTGAATGTCCTTCATTCCATATACGCTTTCCAAAACCAGCGACTTAAGCTCTCCCAATCTGCTTCGGTAGTGCATTCCAATGGGCCGCCCCGCTTTCATTGCTACCAAGGGAAGCAGAATGCTGATGACCAGATAAATGGGAAGCAAAACCATGGCAAACAATGGATTGAAATAAAATGCCAGTCCCAGCGTAGTGCACGGCAGAATGATGACCGTAAACATTGGCCCAATCGTATGGGCAAAAAAGAATTCAATGGTTTCAATATCGGAAACGGCAACATTGAGAATATCTCCCTTCTTTCGATCCATCAGGCAGGCGGGTGCCAGTTTTCGGATGGTTTCAAACAGATGAGTCCGCATGGAAGCCAGAAGCCGGTAAGCACCAGCATGAGAGGTTACTCCTTCCAAATATCTGCCTCCTACAATTATGAAGCCGCATATTGTCATGAAAATCCCAAATAAAACAGGAGAACCAAATTCTATTGTTCCAGCGCAGGATAAAATCAAAAGTGCCCCAAAACCCATCAGCCCCATTTGAGAGAGATTCCCCAGAATGCTAGCCAACGTAGCCGCAGTTAAAAAAACTTTAACGGGAGAAGCGATTTTTAACAGCCGTCTGGTCATTTCGCTTATAGAATATTGAAATTTTTTATTCTTCATATTGTTTGCCCTCCTTCCTGCTGGCCCTCTAGTATTGCCTGCTGCGTAACAAGTTTGTAGTATAGGCCGCGGCTTTTCATTAATTCCTCATGCCGCCCGGATTCTGTAATTTCGCCGCCGTTTAAAACATAGATACAATCTGCATTCTGAATGGTCGACAAGCGGTGAGAAATAATGATCAAGGTTCGTGTTAAAGCCAGCTGATCAATACAGCTCCATATTTCCTGTTCGCTTTCCATATCAACACTGGACGTTGCTTCATCAAAAATGATATACTCAGCGCGGCAGAGAAGCGCGCGGGCAATGCCAATTTTCTGCCGCTGACCGCCTGACAGCTTTCCGCCTGCATCGCCGACGCTGGTGTTTAACCCCTGCGGGTGAGCCAGCACCCATTCTTTCAGCCGAACCTGTTCCAAAACTTCCAGCATTTCTTTCTCAGAAGCATCTTGTTTGGCAATCCGCAAATTATCCGCTATTGTTCCTGAAAAAACGCTGACCGACTGCGGCACCATGATAATGTGTTTACGAAGCTGCTCTGGTTTCCAGCTGAAATAGTCTCTGCCCTCAAAAAATATCCGTCCATTGGCAGGATCAAAAAAGCGCATCAGCAGCCCGGCAATTGTGCTCTTCCCGCAGCCGGACAAGCCCGCCAAAGCGGTTACCTTTCCCTTGGGAATGGTTAGAGAGATGTCTTTCAGTGCAATATTTCTTCCGGTATAAGTGTGAGAAACATGCTCCATCCGAATTCCATTATAAGCCGGCGTTTCTCTGGGCAGATCAGGCTGATAAGGACGCGTCGTATCGATTTGCAGCAGCTTTTCCACTTTATCCGCTGCGGAAACTCCAGCCAAAGCCGTATGCGTTGCACTCATCAGCTGGCGCACAGAATCAAAAAAACTATAGGACAAAAGCAAAACCATCAGCGCAGACGAAAATGTAATCTCTCCCTGTATCAAGCTTACACAGACTATTGCTACAGCAATCAGAATCGAGCCGTAAACCATCCCATCCGTAAGCAAAAAAGAAGAAAAGTTTACTTTCATAACATCCATAATCTTTTTGTTAAAGGCATTCGCCTTTTTCGTCAATGTGACGGTCCGAGCTTCATCCTGCTCATATAATTTTAAAGTCGTAAGCCCCTGTACACTTTCCAGATAATAACCGGTTAAATCTTCCATGGTGTTCCAATACTCTGTCTTTAATTTCTCAATTTTTGAGCGGAAAATGTTGTTGACCGGCAAGAGAATAAACGAGACAGCAAACAGCAAAACTGCTACTGGCAACGAAATGGTCCAAAGCTGGAAAAACAGATAAATCGGCGCCAGCATACCATATAGGAGACTGGGCAAATATTGGCTGTAATAGCTTTGCATGGATTCTACCCCGTCTACCGACGAGGTAATAGCCGAAACAGGACCTATCTTCTCAATGTTTCCAGCATCCAATTCCAATACCTTGGAAAAAATGCGGGTGCGAAGAACTGTTCGAGCTTTCGCAGTGCAGCGGTACTCCATTTCTCCGCGCAGCAGTTCCGAACAAAGCATAATGACAGCCGCCAAAAATGCCGACAAAATTGCGGAACCGGCCGTCTCTACCGTAAGAGACGGTGAATTAATATTTCCCAAAAATCCCGAAATTGTTTTTGCAAACGCTGCTGTTCCCGCCAATGTAATGATCTTGAGCGCGGTAATGGAAAGAATCCACCCCCACAATCCCTTTGCCAACTTGAGCAGCGTTCGATTCATCAACAGCATATCTTTCCCTCCAAGTAAATCATTGACCTGATACTTTAACCATTCTACCACAACAAAAAGCGGTATGGCCATATGGCCATACTGCTTTTTGCAATCTTTTTCTCTTCTGAAGTCCGGGGAGACGGCCTTTTTCCTGTTAGGCCAATGCTTTTCCCAATGCTACGCAGGCCGCCTGCGCATCATCGTCCGGTGCTTCGTTGCAAATGACGCAATCGCAAGCCAGCACAGCGCCGTCACTCCGGCAGGTTTCCTCCCAGGTACGCATCCATTCTCCGTCCCCCCATCCATAGGAACCAAACAACGCAATCTTTTTTCCATTTAACTTTGATTCACAATCCGAAAACATTGGCTCAAATTCACTCTCTTCCAACTGTTCTGCCCCCATAGAAGGGCAGCCAAATGCCACTGCGGCGTAACTATCCATCTTCTCTGCGTTAAATTCTGAAGCAGTAAACAAAGATACATCCGCACCGGCTTCTTTTGCGCCATCCACTACAAAATTAGCCATTGCCTCTGTGTTGCCAGTTCCACTCCAATAGACTACTGCTACTTTACTCATATCATATAACCTCATTTCTTTGAATTTTTTATATGTTAAGCAGCTACGGTTAGCTGCCAAACTGTTCTTCCCTCTTTCCACAGCCGTGTATAAATTTCCCGGCACTTTTGAAAGCGCATAAATAATTTCATCGTCTCATATTGATTGCAGTATACCTTCCAGCATCCTGAGCACAGGCTGTTTTTTCCGTCATTTTGGATAAAGCCAATAACATCCTCCAATGGAAAGCCCAAAAAGATTCCTATTTCATGTGGAAACGCTTTGCAATCCTTCAGCCGTTCTTTCAGCTGATCCAAAGCGCATTTTACATCATTGCTCTGGTACCCGAAACCCGAAAGAAAATTCGCCACGCCCGGCTTCTGCAAATCTGCCTGTAAATGAGAAATTCGGCAGACATAGATTAATGCTCTTCCATTTGCCTGCCGAAGAGCCGTCAAAAAAAGTCCTTTTTGGCCAAGCTGCCGGTTCCAGCTCTCCAGCTGACATTCCAGCTCAATCTTGGCAAAACAGGTGCAGCAAAACAGGCTGGCCGTTTTCAAAGAGGCAAGCGTTGGAGCACAATGTACAATCAACTGTTTTTCAAACGACATACTTTCTCTCCCGTCCGCCGTATTTCCTTTCATTCCGGAAGCTCGGCAATATTTTTCAAAAAGTAACCCTTGAGTGCCTGAAAACTCTCTGCACTGAGTGCATGTTCCATATGACAGGCGTCCCGCACGGCAACTTCCCGATCGACCCCCAAACGCATTAATACATCAGAAAACAATAAATGCCTTTCATACATTGTTTCAGCCAGGTTTCGGCCTTCGGGCGTCAAAAATATTTCATGGTTTTCATTCATACGGACATATCCGCCTTTTTTTAAGTTCTTCATCGCCACGCTTACGCTTGCCTTAGAGACCTTCATTTCAGCTGCGACGTCAATCGACCGAACAGCTTTTCCTTTATTTTTCAAAATCAAAATGGTCTCTAAATAATCTTCTCCTGACTCCATAATCTTCATATTTTCACCTTCTTTGCATGCAAGCAGACGGTTTGATCCACTCGGCGAACAGTCTATGAATATTAGTTAGCATAAACTAACTAATATTCATTAAAAAACGCGGTTTTGTCCGCTTTAGTTAGCAGTAGCTAACTTAGACCATCTTATCACATATTATGATAAGAGTCAATAGGAATTAAGAAAAAACTGCAAGAAATGTGAATAATGCAGGAGCAGGCATTGGAACAATTGAACTCAGGATAACAGTGTCCGCCGGCTACATATTTTCATATGCGGACAAAAAGTTACAATTTGAAATAATCTTAACAGTAAATGATATGATTCTTGACAAATCGAGCGGCAAATGGTAAGTTATAAGCACGAGTTAGATTCATCTAACAATGGGAGGTGCATATATGGAACATGTTTTTTTGGCATTTATGCTAACACTCATTGCGGGCTTGAACACTGGAATCGGAAGCTTAATTGTCTTATTTACGAAAAACACCAATCAGAAATTTTTATCAGTTAGCCTTGGATTTTCTGCAGGAGTAATGATTTATGTTTCGATGATTGAAATTTTTTCAAAGGCCAAAGAATCGCTTGTTGCTGAAATGGGGACAACGGCAGGGAACTGGATTACTGTGATCGCATTTTTTGGGGGAATGCTGGTCATTGCCGTGATAGACAAAATAATTCCCTCAGAAAACAATCCACACGAATTTAAGTCAGTCGAAACCGGAGATGGGCAGCATCCTCATGCGTCAAAATTAATGCGGACGGGAATTTTTACGGCCTTGGCCATTGCGATTCACAATTTTCCGGAGGGTCTGGCAACTTTTGTTTCCGCTTTGCAGGATCCAAGTATCGCGATACCAATTGTCGTTGCCATTGCAATTCATAACATTCCAGAAGGAATTGCTGTTTCTGTTCCCATTTATCAGGCAACTGGATCGAAAACGAAGGCATTTCGGGTCTCATTTCTGTCCGGACTTGCCGAGCCGGTCGGGGCACTGGTTGGCTGGTTGGTATTAATGCCTTTTATGAATGACATTGTATTTGGTGTTATTTTTGCCGCAGTCGCCGGCATTATGGTTTTCATTTCTTTGGATGAATTGCTGCCTGCTGCCCGTGAGTACGGACAGCACCATTTGTCTATTTATGGTTTAATTTCCGGTATGATCGTGATGGCCGTCAGTCTGCTACTGTTTTTATAAAAAAGTACAAAGCGTTATCTTAGGTATATGGAAAAACCGGTGTTTCCTTTCTTATACAAGATATCGCTTTGCAAACTTATTTCGTATCACTCATACCTTCTGCTGTTTCGCTCTCTCCCCTGCCCCGGCCGTGTATCTTTTTGCTGCAGAATATCACGAATTTCCGGAATTGTTTTTCCTTCATTCCGCAGTGATTTAATGTAAACGATCAGCTTGACAGTTTCGTCTTTGGGATATCGGCGCGTCAAACGTTCCTCCTGCTGAATGTAAGGAAGGAATCCTTCTTCCGTGTAAAATTTCAGCGTGCTGTATCGAATTCCTGTCAACCGCACCAGTTCCCCAATCGTCACATATTCCGATGCAAGAAGTGCTTCCATGCTTCTCTGCCTCGACATCACAATCCCTCTTTTCCATCAGGTTACAGCTACAATGAATAATAATTCAATATAATCCAACATTGTTTTAATGACTTGATATTCCGGGGCAGTTCGGATTTCCTTTAACCTTGCTTTCAGGTCTGTTTTTTCATATGCTGAAAAATATTGAGAGATATCGCCGGTTTTGTCCAGCAAAGATGCTAAAGCTATTATATCATGTGATAAGGTTCCCTGCTCCAAAAGCTCAGCGCGTATGTTCTGAATGATTCCGTCGAGTACCAGCGGATCGGGATAATAATAAATTTTCCCGCCAAACAGACCACCGGTTTCTTTTCGGATACATTCTTTCTTTTCCAAGGATTCTCCGATATCTTCCATCAAGCGGTTTATATTACGGTCAGTAAACGTAAATGAGTATTCCTGGGCAATCGTCTCCATTTTGACAGGCTGTTTTTTGTCAATCAGCTCATAGAGTGAACGAAGATACCTTTTTTCCTCCGGCAGAGGAGCCTGCAATGAGATTTGATTTCCATCCAAGTTTACCAGACCATCCATCCATAATTCTAAAACGCCGCTTGCCGCAAGGCAGGTCATTTTAGACAGATCCATGCTTGAAATCCTTCCCTTATTTCCCAACGCGCAAAGGAAATATTCCTGAGCAAGAGATAATTCTACCATTCATGTTCTTCCTTTCCATATCAAATTGTTACTTATCACTTATCACTTATCACTTATTACTTATTACTTACTATTTAAAATATAACATCTTTCTTTTTTCTTGTCAAGCGGCGATCAATAAAAACGGCTGATAAAAATCAGCCGTTTTTATTCCAATTAAGACCGAATCCGAAAGGTTTGAGGAGCAAATTTGTAAACCAATATGCTCGCCACAATGCAATAAAGCACACAAAATACGATTGTCATGAACCCAAAAATCAGAGTTGACATCTCCAGCTGCATCATAAAATAGCAGACAAGATAGGTTCCGACTGAAATAATCTGGTAAGTGGCGCTCTTGATCTCAGTCCCAGCATTATATGGCTGAAGCAAATAGTAAATCGTTAAGTAGTGCACTGAGAAAAACACACTCATGCACAAGATTGAGACAAACAGCACTGCATAATTCAGCACGTTATCCGTTCCGCCGGAAGCAAAGAGCAAAACCGCCAGCCCTGCGCCGATGATGACTGCCGGAAGCAGGTTTACTTTGATGATTTCCCGCAGCCGGATCTGAAATAATTGCAGGATAAATTTTGGCTGCTTGTAAAATGAATAGGTCAGCAAGCTGTGATCGCAGTTCATAAAGAGGGCCCGGGTAAATCCCGTGCCTCTGTTAATGGCATACATAATAAAGACAAAATAAGGCAAATAAGTCAATAACAGTTCATTGGTCCTTCCTTTTATTCCGGGAAACAAATAAAATGCCAGCAAAGCTCCTAAAACCAGGCACAGACAAACGGCGGCAATCCGTTTAGAAGCTTTCCAGAGGATTTTTTGGTGCCGTTTGATAAATAATTCATTGAGATATTCGAATCCCTTTTTTTTACTGGTAATGCCTGTATCCGCAGAGATTGCTTTATGACTTTGCTGCGAAACAGCCTTTTTAGCTGAATCCATTTGATTCATGCTGCCCGTCAAAAGCTGATGGTACATATCCTGATAATTTTGAAAGGTATAGACCTTCCAAACAGAAAGGAGACCTAATAAGATGACTCCAATCATAATTCCAGCAGCAGCCGTACTCGGAATTGTGATCCCCAGCGCCGGCAAACCGTAAGCAGTTCCCAAAAGGAGAAGCAAACCAAGCCAGCTCAGCTTTGAGAGTTTGTTTTCATTGGTCGCTTCCCCTGTCCTTTCATAATGAAAAAGAGATGCGGCGGACACAATCAGCTTGAATCCCGCCACAAAGAAGGGGATCAGCAGGCATATCCAAAGCGAGACCTGATTCATACGGCCAAACAAAACCGCAAAAGGCATAAACCCTACGATTACCTTGACGATTGCCAATCCATAATTGACTAAAGTATAGGAACGGGCATTCATCCGCATCAAAACCATGGCATAATATTTATCCCGCGTCGGATTGAATAAATAGGTATTTGCAAATGCACCGGCTACGCTTAAAAACAACAAAATATGCAGAAAAACCCGATCCGGCTCCGGATTTTGGTAAAGCACACCAACTCCGGCAACCATAGTTGCAAAATAGAGCAATTTTCCCAAAAAAGTGGATGCAATTTCCCAAATAACAGAGATTACATTGGCAAAAACTTTTAAGCCATGCTCCCGGTACAGCGTATCCGGCAGAAGCTTTTTAATTAATGGTACCTGTTTGATTGCATAAAGAATTCCGTTCACCCGATAAGTGTTTTTGAGAGCAAACGAAATCAGCAGTGTCTTATTCATGAATATCCTCCCGCAGTGCCGCAATAATTTTTTCCTTGAATTCCTGATTATCCAAATTCGATTGATCCACAGCTTCCAGCTCACCATGACTTAATAGCACAATCTCATCGCAAAGATCCAATGCCAAATCCATGATATGAGTGGAAAAGATGATAATCCTTCCCTCTTTCAAGGATCGAAGCAGCTGCTTCATCTCTTCTGCTACCACTACGTCCAAAGAGGTAAGCGGTTCATCCAGCAGCAGAACCTTCGGCTGGGCAATGATATTGATGAGCATCTGCATTTTATTTTTCATACCGTGGGAATAATCTTTCAATAGCTTATCACGGTCTGCCGGTTCAATGCTCATTGCGGCAAAGTACTCATCGATCGGTTTGGGATTTGGAATTGATTTTTCATTGATCTCTATAAAAAACTTCAAAAATTCACGGCC
>CALYAR010000162.1 GCA_944393585.1 uncultured Clostridia bacterium
AAAATAATAAGAAATCCCCCGCTATCGGCAGGGGATTTTACATAAATGGAGGTATTTTATGAAAACACTGATCTGGAATGGTTCACCCCGAAAAAATGGCTCGACTGCCTACCTGATTTCCGAGTTGGAACAAGCATTAAATGGCGAGGTGAGAGTAGTAGACGTATACCGGGAAGCAATCGGGCCCTGCCTGGACTGCCGTGCCTGTTGGAAGGAGCCGGGATGTATCCGGCAGGATGCAATGCGGGAGATTTATTCTGAGATCATTGCCTGCGACAACATCGTAATCGCGTCGCCCGTTTATTATTCGGAATTGACGGGGCCGATGCTATCTGCCCTCAGCCGGTTGCAGATGTTTTATGCGGCCAGGCGGTTTTTGAAACAGGAACTCGTCCCAAAACCCAAGCGCGGAGCCGTGATTTTATGCGGCGGAGGGGAGGGTTCGGCGGAAACGGCAGAAAAAACTGCCTGCTGCCTGCTCCGGCAGATGAAAGCCGATCCAAAGCATGTTATTTTGTCGCTTCGGACCGACCAGATTGAAAGCTGGAAGGATTCGGCGGCAATTGCTCAAATTCATGCGCTTGCGGCCGAATGGAACCAATGATCTTTGGACAACTTTTGTTTTTTGTCCCTTTCTTCCTGGTGATGAAAGCGTTACAATAGATCATAGAAGAAAGCAGGAAAGGAGATCAGACATGGATCGGAATTCGTTTACCAGGTCGATTGTAGAGGGATTGGTAGATCAATATGTGGAAGAAATCAGGCGTGACCCCAAACGGAGCGTCCGCAAGCTGGTGGATTTGGGCGGACAGTTTGCAAAAGGCCGCTTTCAAAAACAGATCATTGGTTTGATGCAGTCCGTCCTGTCCAATGAAAAAAGTCCCTATTATACGTTTGCGCAGGAGATTGCAGAAGATACGGATTTAGACAGGCTAAAGACGTTTGGAATCAATGTGGGCCTGAACAGCTGGACCGTGGGAGCGAAAATGATCCGTGAAAAGGAATCCGAACTTGGTTATAACATTCCCTGGTCTCTGACGTTTCACATAAACGACGTATTTTTTGCTTTTCTGCCGGAGGAGATTCAGCGTCTGGTGAAGGAAGGAAAGGCTTGCGGCATTTATACTTATCTACTTCATTTTACGGATGAAAACCTGCAAACGTTCTCGCTTTCCGATTACCATGCTGTGGCTGGGGAAAATCCGGACTGCGCTTTTGTTTATTTTTTGCCGCCTGGTTATGTAAGAGGGCAAAATCAGAATATTTCCGAAATCAGCTCGCTTTCCAATGTAATGGTATCGGTTGACGACAGCTGTGCAGGCTGGGAAGACGTTCTTCAAATCTGGAAGGAAAACCGCTGCCTGCGTGCGGTTCATCGGTTTTGCAGCACAAGAGAAGAAAAAGAAGATATTGTGAGCGGCACCTGGCTTGGGCGCGCCATTTCGGCGGGAGCCAGCTTTGCTTTCTGTTTTGCTGCACCTTCGTATCCGCTGGCGGAGCGGAAAGAACTCGAGTCGTATCTGGCAAAAATCCGAGCGGAACAAAAATATCCGATTTTTCCAATGGACTATTATGCGGATCATCTTCTGATCGACCAGATCATCTCTGACGGTCCCTGCTATTTGGGTATCCTGCCGGACGGAACGGTTACCCGATATGACGGCTGTTTGGAACAGAGGACAAAACAAAACATATTTGAAAAGCCCTTGCTGGAGATTTTAAAAGGACATCCGGTTTTGGAATAAATCAGCGCAAAGGATACGTCCTGTCTGCCATTCTTTCTGCAGTGTTGGATTTTGGATTTTTGGACAAAATGATAAAAGTGTTCCAAAAAGTAACAATTTCAAAAAAATGAGCAAAAAAGGGACTGGATTATGTTTTTGTCCCATGCAGAGCGAAAAGCAGTGTAGTATAATCAACTTAAATTCAAACCGGCGTGTCATTTGGCCTAAAGAAAAAATGATACGTCCGGTTAGATATAAAAAAGAAATGGAGGATTTACGTTGCAATTTCATAGTGTAAAAGCACAAGAGGTGATTCAAACTCTTTCGACCGACGAGCAAAAAGGGTTGTCATCCCAGATGGCTGCGCAAAAGCTTTTGGAATGCGGTGAAAACAAATTAAAGGAAAAGAAGAAGAAAACGACATTTCAGCGATTTTTGGATCAGTTTAAAGATGTTATGATCCTGATCCTGATTGCTGCCGCTGTCATTTCGTTTGGTATTGCATGTTATGAAGGCGAGCCAAAGGAATTTTTCGAACCGGCGCTGATCCTGTTGATCGTAGTAATCAATGCGGTGATGGGGGTCATGCAGGAAAGCAAAGCCGAAAAAGCATTGGATGCGCTGAAAAACCTGTCTGCACCTCACGCAAGAGTGATTCGGGACGGGAAAGAACAGGTAATTGACGCTTCTCAATTAGTTCCGGGAGATATCATACGGCTGGAGGCGGGAGATTTTGTTCCTGCCGACGCGAGATTGCTCCGGTCTGTGAGTTTGAAATCCGAAGAATCTGCGCTTACGGGAGAGTCTGTTCCGGCAGAAAAGGATGCACAGGCGGATATTTCAGAAAATGCTCCCTTGGGAGACCGGCATAACATGGTATTTTCCGGCTGCAGCATTACGTATGGTACCGCAACTGCGGTTGTAACTGCTACGGGAATGAATACCGAAATGGGCAAAATCGCCAATCTG
>CALYAR010000163.1 GCA_944393585.1 uncultured Clostridia bacterium
GTTTGAAACAAACACCTTACGCGGCTTTTTTAGTTTTCTCAGCGGCAGCGTGCGGGGCAAAAAACCATACTTTTCATTCATCGGCTGCTCCGCCGCGACGGGCCGTCCCATCGGTGTGACGGCCCCGACCCTGCCCTGCAGCAAATCAATTCATATGGACGAAAAAAGCCCCGCTTTCGCGGGGCTTTTCCATTGCAAACCCGCAATTAGGTCAATTTTGGAACACCAATATGGCTTTTGCCGATCCTGTCATAGACATCGTAATCAGCTTATATCCGCCCCGCAGCATATCATTTGCTTTTTCTTCTATCTTTTTTGCCATATCCTCCGCCTTGGGAGAATATTCAATGACAACGGTATGATACATAGTTTCGGCCTCCCTTCCCGTTTCTCCTTTATTTTTTCTGATATTTTACGATGAAAATAAACAGCAAAACAATTCCAACCAGTTTCATTCCGACCGAAATCCCCAGCAGAACGCCGGATGCAAATCCGCCGAAACTGCTCAACTCCCGCTCGGCAGCATAATTGGAGATCCAGGCAATAAGTTCGCCAAAAACAATCAGAAGGGCGCCTGCTTTTAATTTGCGAATCATCTTTCTACCTCGTCAATCCCTGCTCCTTCCGGTTTGGGAAACGAAAACCGGAAGTTCGCGTTTTTCATCCTGCTTCTCTTATCATTTCTGCTTTTATCATACAGCCTTCCCGGCAATTCCAGGTAAACTCCATGTAAATTACAGGTAAATTATCGTTTGCCCTTTCCGAAACCGGGGGCTTTCGTTTTTCGATTGCAGGATCAATGAACCTTGGGGTTACTCTTCTGTTCGATAGAGCCAAAAATGATTTTTCTGAAAATCAAGAGCCCCCTCTGCCTTCAGCCTCCCCAGCTCAGAAGACAGCGCGCTGCGGTCTACCGACAAATAATCCGCCAGCTCCTGCCGGCTGAATGGAATATAAAATTCCTCCTTTCCCTGCTTCTGCGACTGGGCGGACAGATAAGACATCACTTTTTCCCGAATGCTGCGCTTGGTTAAAAATTCCATCTTTTCCGTGAGCATGAAATTTTTCTGCGCCAATATGGAGATGAAATTTTGAATCAGCCGAAGGGACAGTTTTTCAGACGGGTTCCCGGAGGATACGATCCGCTCAGAAGATAAAAAGAGGATTTGCGCTTTCTCCGCCGCTGTTACATTAACTCCCAGCGGCACGTCCGGCATACAGGCATAAGCTTCCCCGAAAATCTCCCCTGCCCCGATTTGCGCAAGGATACTTCGGTTCCCCCAAAAGTCCTCTTTCATCACCATAACGCTCCCGGATAAGACAAATCCGATGGAAACATTTTTCTGGCCAACCCGATAAATCATTTCATTTTTCAAATACGACATTTCCTTCCCTTTCAGGTAAGAAATAACCGATTCCAATTCCGCTTGCGTGATTCCGGCAAAAAGCGGCGAAGTTTTTAAAAGATCCAGCTTTTGTTTCATTCTTTTTTCCTCCGTTGTAAAAACAACCGATTTTTTCTTTTCATTGTAGTAAAATCAGCTCAGGAAATCAAGGGGAGCAACGTCCCGGCTAACCAAAATTTTATGGAGGAAATAAAAGATGATACGAAAAATTATTCAAATTGATAAAGAAAAATGCAATGGCTGCGGCGCTTGTGCCAAAGCCTGCCACGAAGGCGCGATCGGCATGGTAGACGGAAAAGCGGAGCTTCTGCGCGATGATTACTGCGACGGCTTGGGGGATTGCCTTCCCGTCTGCCCCACCGGCGCCATAACGTTTGTCGAACGCGAAGCGGCGCAATACAACGAAGAAGCCGTACAGGCGAACAAAAAGGCGCGCTCTCCGCTGCCCTGCGGCTGTCCGGGAACGCAGAGCAAACAAATCCCGCGCCGGCCCGTACAAACTGCAGCTGCGGAATCGGAGTCCTGCCTCTCCCAATGGCCCGTTCAAATAAAACTGGTTCCGATCAATGCTCCTTACTTTCATCAGGCGAACCTGCTCATTGCCGCTGACTGCACGGCATATGCCTACGGCGGTTTCCACAGCAAGTTTATGAAAAACAAAAATACGCTGATTGGCTGTCCAAAACTGGATGAAGGGAGCTATGCCGAAAAGCTGACCGAAATCATCCGAAACAACGACATCAAAAGCGTCACCATCGTGCGGATGGAGGTTCCCTGCTGCGGCGGAATTGAGATGGCGGCAAAGGCCGCAATTCAGGCAAGCGGCAAATTCCTTCCCTGGCAGGTCGTGACGATTTCAACGGACGGGCGGATTCTGGAATCTTAATAGGCCTTTGTATCCTACCATAATTAAAAATCACCTTGGATAGACTTTGGAAGGCCCATTCAAGGTGATTTTATTGATCTCATTTTTGATCCAGGTGTGCTTGCCCATGAAAAATACCGGCAAGCGTTTTATGCCGTTCTTACCTTATCTTAAAATGCGGTTTAACGCTTGAGAAGTTTTTTCAGCCCAACCAGCAGATCGCTTACATTCATCAGCAGGGCGCAAAGGAGGAAAAGTGAGGCAAATAAGATCCAGTGTTCATTTTCCATCAGCATAACTACGCAGAGCATGACCATAATGACGGTATTGGTAAAGAGCTTTAAAAAATTCCACTTAATCTTCACATATTTGCGCGTATGGATCATCTTGATGAAGAACATCACGAAATAGCTGACAAACGTTGCAATCGCCGCTCCCTGCGCTCCATAAACCGGGATCAGGAAGAAATTTAATACAACGTTCAGCACGGCTCCGACCAGGATATTAAAGAACGTAGACAGCGAACGCTTTTCCACCATATACACGCTGCCCAGGAAATTGGACAGGCACGCAAACGTAGTCGCCATATTTAAGATTGGCATATAAGTCCAGGCGGAATAGAATTCCGGCGTTGTCAGCATTGTAGTAATTACTTTTGCAAAGACCGTCAGGAATGAGCCAACCAAAAAAGCAATGGACACATACATATTGGACACGTTGGAAAAGAACTTCTCCCTTGCGCGCGGGTCGCGCTCTTCCACGGAGGACATCTGCCAGGCGTCGCCGAAAATATTGGCAATGACCAGCAAAATGGTCGGAATTTTGTTCGCCACGGCATAAATTCCGCTTACGCTCGTATCGATCATATAGGTAATCATGTAGCGGTCGGAAATATTGATAATCCAAGAACAGATTGTGGTGGGAATCAGCGGAAGAGAATATTTGAGCATGGCGATGGCAGTCTTTTTCTGAATAAACCGCAGCCGGATATGCCGGTATAATTTTGTAGTAAATACCAGAAAAACAGACGAAATTAAATCTGCCATCGGTGTAGCAAGAACGTAACCGGCGACCCCCATCTTAAAAACCGCTAAAAACAGGATATTGAGCAAAATCGTCAAAAGCGTGCGCGCAATGCCGTCGAACGCGTAGAGCTTCACATAGCCCAGCGACCGGAGGAAGCTGGAAAAAAGCGAATGCAGCGAGGAAAATAAGATGAAGAAATAGACCAGAAACGTATAGCCGGTAAAGATGGAAATCTGGTTGAGCAGCGGTGCAAAACAGCACATCACAGCAAAGCCGATTAAAATCGTAACAAAACCGGTGGTTAATACGCCGCTTTTATTGATGTTTTTTTCCAGTGCAAACCGAATGATCGAGTTATTAATGCCAACTGTTGCCAAAGGGATCAATAAATACACCGTCTGCGAGATTAAGTCGCCGACGCCGTATTCTCCCGTCGAAAGAATCGAGGTATAAAAGGGCATTAATAAGAACGTTAAGAGCTTTGAGCTAAATGTTCCAACCGCAAAGATAAAGGTGTTGGACAGCAGCTTTTTATATTTATCCATTTATTTCATCAATCCTGCATTTCTATCTTAAATTTTGAGGCAGTATGGCAGGACATCCCGTCTCCGCCTGAAGTACCGCATTTTCCAGCGCCGGAAACCAAACCCAAACAACACCGCGGGATTTTTACAAACCGGTTCCATAGAATACTATAACCCAAAGAAAGGTTTCCTTTCCATAAACGCTCATTTTATTCTAAACGAAAACAGGCCAAGTTTCAAGGCATGTGCCCAAATTCATGAATTATTAACAATTTCTGCGCGGGATGAGGCGCGGCTGATCCGTCTTTCCCATTGGGATATTTTTTCCCGAAGCGGCATATATCAAATATGAATCCCCAAAGAAAGGGTGCGATGGAAGAAAAAAGAGAAATCTCGGAAAAGTTCTGGTAAAACAGGGCAAAGAGTGGTAAACTAGACATAAGCCGCGAAACATGGGAGCGGTAAATTCATAGAAAGGGGGAACTTTGTTTGGAGACTGTTTTAATGGCGCTGAAGTCAATTTTACTCGGTATTGTCGAAGGAGTAACGGAATTTCTGCCGATATCCTCGACGGGACATATGATTATTTTTGAAAATCTAATTGGTTTTACTTCCCAAACACCGAGTTATGTCGATATGTATACCTATGTGATACAGTTGGGAGCAATTTTAGCCGTTGTGGTTCTCTACCGCAGGAAAATTGCCGATACACTCGTACACTTTTTTCCGAAAAAAGTAGGATTTGAAAAATCCGGCCTGCGGTTCTGGCTGATGATCGTCATAGCCTGCATACCCGGTTTTTTCTGTCAAATCCTTTTAGACGATATTGCCGAAACATATTTATTCAATCCAAC
>CALYAR010000164.1 GCA_944393585.1 uncultured Clostridia bacterium
CAAACGGGTGCTGGGCCATGAGCTCGCCCACTTTACCGAAACCAGCGAACAATATGAAGGATTAAGGAAAGATGTGCTGGAATCGCCCTACATTGCCGAGCTATTGGGAGAGGACATTGACACGGTACGGCAGAAGGTTCAAAAGACGTATCAGGCAGACTTTGACACGAAACTGAAAAACGATCCTGGCCTTACTCGCGAGGATTTGATTGACCGGGAAGTATTTGCCCAGGCCATGGGGAATTTGATGTACTCTCAGGACGCGCTGCGCTATGTTGCGAAAAAGCGGCCGGTATTTATACAAAAGGCAATTGATTTCCTGCACAGGATCGGCGACGCACTCTCCGGAAAGTCCGAGTATGAAAAGTTTGTGCGCGAGGTGGAAAACCGCTTCCGTGATGCGCTGTATGAGAATAAGCAAAATGCTAATGTGAAATCCTCTATAGAAAATAATACAAGATATTCTCTGATTGGAAAAACGGCAGATGGAATCGAAGTATATGAAACAAGTGATGAGATAAAAAACTTGTCTTATTCCGAGAGAAAAAAAAGATTCCTTGATATTATGAAAAATGAGTATGCCGGAAGGACAGCAAAATTCACGCGAAACGGGCATACTTATTACGCGCAGTTTGAGGATGCCGACATACGAAAAAATATTTATGGTGATAGACGTTCGTCGCCTACTGGTTGGAGAGCCAAAATAAATGTGGGTGCGGAAGGGAATATCTTTGAACTGGTCGAAAATTCAGAATACAGAGGGAGTAGAGCGGAGAGCGGGAAAAACATACAGGCACATAAGGGAATCGATCATTGGGATTATTTTATCAAGAGTGTACAGATTGATGATGTGGGATACGATGTATTGGCAAACATTAGAAAAAACAAAAACAACCAATATGTCTACAGTATTCAGCTCAATGAAAACAAAAAAATCAGAGTGTCGCCGCCCGTAGAAGTCGAACAAGACTTCATCAGAATGGGTGCCCAACACTCTGATAACACCATAGCACAAAAAAGCGGTGATGTCAATAGTAATATACGCAAAAATTCTGAAAATGATACAAGACAGTATTCCCTGAATGCCGGGTTTGCGCAGGAACTGGATGAATGGTTAAAATCTGGAAAACAGGAACAACCTGCTTCCGGCCGGTTTTTTGTTGGAACAACATCGGATGCGCTGAAAAGCATTGATGTAAAAGACTATAAAATTTACTGGAACAAGGGAAAAGTAGCTAAGATTATGGAACAACATCCGGAGATGACGGCGGACGTCATTAAGAAAGTGCCGGATATTTTAGAACATCCCATCCTTGTGATGCAGTCTCAGACGGTAGCAAACCGTATTACCCTGTTTGGGGAAACGATGTCAGAAGCAGGTGAGCCAATTATGGCGGCCATTGAATTAAGACCGCAAAGCAAAAGCGGTGAAGTGATGGATTTTGCTGTGATTGCAAGCGCATACAAAAGACCGGAATATCAGGTACAGCATTTAATCGACACATCTGATATTTTGTATCTTGATCCTGATAAAAAAAGAACCGATACCTGGTTAAAACTGCTCAGGCTGCAATTGCCGTCACGAATAACCAAGTATGGTTCTATAACTAATGTAACATATGTGAACCGGAATGTCAAGGGGGATATTTCGTTTGGACCCGATACACCCAATTCCGCTATGGCAGACGCATTCCAAAAAGCGTTTGAGCAGGCCAACCAGAAAAAATCCTCCCAGTCCAGTATACGCGAAAGCAGTGAAAATGATACAAAAAAATCCATGACATTGGAGCAGGCACGCGAAAAATACGGAACGATCCCGCCGGGGGAAAACCCGGCCCGCAAGTCCGCTGTACCGAAACGGATGTCGGACAAATTGAAAAATTCCTTTGCGGTGCGCACGGCGATTGAAGCCGGCATAACGCCGGAGGAAATACTGGATGATATATACCAGGCGATATCAGACGGGAAGTTTGCGCATGAGGTTTATACCGACAAGGCGGCATACCAGGAAGCAGAACGCGCTCTGGAAGCGAAAGGATTTGACAGTGCATGGGACGACTGGAAAGCAGATGTGCGGGAAAACAAACGCATGACCAAAGGAGAGCGGGCCCTGGGGTATTTACTCTATGAAAGAGCGACGGAATCCGGAGACATGGAAAAAGCTTTTGACCTTTTGACGGATTTTTCCATGCTGTCCACCTCTACGGCGCAGGAAATGCAGGCGCATAGATTGTTAAAGAAGCTGTCGCCAGCCGGACAGCTCATGATGCTGGACAAAAGCGTGCGGAAAATTCAAAGCGATCTGGTGAAACAGCGGAAATTAAAAGCCCCGAAAGTGGAGCTCAACGAAAAGCTGGCAAAAGATTTACTGCAATCAAAAACCAAAAAAGAAATGGAAAACGCTGTGGAGGCGCTGAAACGGAATGTAGCCGACCAGGTTCCGGCCACCTGGCTGGATAAAATAACAGCCTGGCGGTACATGGCAATGCTGGGAAATCCGCGGACGCATATCCGTAACATCGTGGGAAACGCATTGTTCTATGCGGAGCGGGAAATGAAAAACTTAACCGGCATGGCTATGGAAAAATTCATTTCCAAAGACCAGCGCACCAAGGCCCTTTTGACTCCGAAGGACAAGCCTTTGCTGGAATATGCGAAAGAGGTTTACAATGAAAACAAAGCGGAAATCAAGGGGGAGCACAAATACGAAAACAGCAGCGGAATTGAAAACATGCGCCGGATTTACAAAAACAAAGCATTAGAGGCGACGCGAAAAGCGGTAAGCAATTCGCTTAGCTGGGAAGACGATCTGTTTTCCCGTTCGACCTTTGTCCGTTCCTTTGCACAGGCAATGAAGGCCCGGAATTTAACCGGAGATACCATATCGGATTCCCAGCGGGATTCGATTTTTTCATATGCTGTGAAAGAAGCGCAAAAGGGGACGTTTCAGGACGCTTCGGCTGCGGCGCGGGCTCTGAACCGATTCAAAAAGACCAACCGATTTACACGTGTTTTAGGGGAAGGACTGATTCCGTTTACGAAAACACCGATCAATATTTTAAAACGCGGTGTGGAATATTCGCCGGTCGGTATATTAAAAGGAATTTATGACGGAATAACCAAAGTAAGAAATCAGGAAATGAGCGCGAGTGAAATGATCGACGAGCTTGCGGCGGGTATGACCGGTTCGGCGGTGATGGTGCTGGGAATATTGTTATCCTCATTAGGACTTGTGACAGGCGGGGCCGACGAGGAGAAGAGAAAAGATCAATTTGAAGATTTGAGCGGCTATCAGAATTATGCGCTGAATCTGGGGAACGTTTCCTATACGCTGGATTGGGCCGCGCCTGCCGCGCTTCCGCTGTTTTTGGGCGTGGAAATCCAAAAGGCAATGGAAGAGAGCAATCCCGGCACAGGACTTCGCAGCGTATTGGAGAGCGTATCGAGGATTACCGAGCCGGTATTTGAAATGACCATGCTGCAGGGGGTCAACTCGGCTATTCAGACAGCGGCGTACTCGCAGGATAATCCGGTAACGGCCATTGCGTTTGAAATGGCAGAAAATTATGCGGGACAGTTTATCCCTTCCATTTTTGGACAGGTGGCAAGAACCATTGATCCCAAACAGAGAAACACGTATTACACCGATAAAAATTCACCGCTTCCGGCAGAATTACAGCAGTTTTTCCAAAAGAATATGGCGAAGATTCCATTTGCTTCCATGCGGCTGGAGCCCAAGATTGACCAATGGGGAAGGGAAGTGGAAAACGGCGGTTTGGGATTCCGGGCGTTGGAAAACTTCCTTTCGCCAGGGTATGCTTCGGTGATCCGAAAAGGGGCCGTGGACAATGAACTGGAACGGCTCTATGACAAATTCGATGATACAAGCTTGCTTCCAGCGTTTGCCGTGAAGTATTTTACAGTAGAAGGAGAAAAGAAGGATTTAACCGCGAAAGAGTATACCCAGTTTGCCAAAAAATGCGGAAACACTGCTTTACAGGAGCTGAACAAGCTGTTTGAAACGAGCAAATACAAAAATCTTTCAGATGATAAAAAGGCAGACGCGGTAAAAGATGTGTACGATTATGCGAAGCAGACGGCGAAAGCGGCAGTATCGGACTATGAAATCGAACGCAAGTGGAGACGCCAGAAGGAGAGCGGCATACCGCTGGGACAGTATGTGGTCTACTATACTTTTGAAGGGGACAAAGAATCCAAAATTGAGCAGACACAGAAAGCTTTCCGCATGAGCGAAGAAGAAGCGAAAGAATTCTATTACAGGATAGAGACCTACCTGTACCCTGGGGATAATTTGAACGATTCCCAGGAGAAGAATCTGGCAGAGGCAAAAGAGGCCGGATTTACCGAGGCACAATTTCGCAAAGCCTACAATGCCCTGCGCGGCGTGGAAGGGACGAAGCTCAGAAGCGGCAGGACAGTGGAAGGCAGCCGAAAGCGGAATATGCTCAAAGCTCTGCGCGAGGCAGGGTTTACCTCAGCACAGGCAAACAAGCTCTATAACATTTTGCAGGGACGAAGCGAGGATTAAGCACACCGCGCGGTGTGCTTTTTCCTTGCAGTCATGGCGCTTTACTTTGTGCTAGTATACAAAAAAAGGAGGAAAGGTACATGGATACAATATTGCTGGAGGGGAACCGACAAGAGCGGGAGTACACGGGAGTAAGCAAATTCCATCAGGCGGGGTATTTCGGGGAGCGGGTGAGCGCAGCAAGCGGGGAATACTGGGCGCTGTCGGCCTACAATCCCGATGGGAACGTCTTTGACCCGCTGGGGATTGGGACAGAGCAGAAAGGCCATGCCGTTGATACGGCGGCAGCCTTCTTCCAGGCAGCGCCCAAAGCGAAGTTGTACATGCTCCCGGTGAACAAGGGCGTATTCTACAGCGACGGCAGCTATACCAGCGAATTTTTTGATAAGGCCGCAAGGGTGATTGAGGAAAATCACATTACAAACCTGTTCGTCTCAAGGAGCGCCCAAAGGCACAATAGTTACTTCCGGGATTTATCGCAATGGCTGAAAGAGCATGAGGATTTCAAATACTTCGTGGCGGCGGGGAATTACGCGGGAG
>CALYAR010000165.1 GCA_944393585.1 uncultured Clostridia bacterium
ATTTGCTGAACAAAATAAAGAATAAATCCACATTATAAAAACAGCTTCTGGAACGTCTCCAAAAATTTTTCTGCCGCCTTCGAGAAGATCTGATATCGTTTCCAGACAATCAGTGCCTCCGCTTCTAATTTGGGCAGAAGCGGGCGAAAACACAGATTGCTGTCTCCCGCCGTATTAATCAGTTGATCAAAACAGAGGGTATAGCCAAAACCTTCGCTGGTCAAAAGAGAAGCGTTGAACAGCAGATTGTAAGTGGCGACGATATTGAGTTTGTTAAAATCCCGCTTGAGCCAGGCAGCTAAGGCCCCGTCACTTTTCTGATTGGAGATAATCAGCGGTTTATCCCATAAATCTTCCGGCCGGATCGATGCTTTTTCTGCTAAAGGCGAATCCTTTCGCATCAGAACGCCCCAGACGTCTTTTGTGGGAATTGCTACGGACTCATATTTCGCCGAATCCACCGATCCGTATACAAGGCCAAAATCAATCAGCCCTTTTTCGAGCTGTTCCAATACATAGACTGCGTTTCCGCTGAAAATGTGGTAATGAATATCTGGATATTTCACCTGCAGTTCTTCCGCCGCTTTCGCAAACAGGCGAATGATCTGGGTTTCTCCTGCGCCGATGTAAATATCCCCGGCAATGTTCTCATCGGATACGGAAATTTCCTTTTTTGCCTTTTGGACCAAATCGAGTATTTCTTCTGCCCGTTTGCGCAGAATCATTCCTTCTTCCGTCAAAATAATCCGACGTGAGCCCCTCGTTCCCCGAATGAAAAGCTGCTTTCCCAGTTCGTCCTCCATGGCCTTGAGCTGTGTGGAAAGCGTTGGCTGGGAAAGGTGCAGCGATTCCGCCGCCGCTGATATGCTTTGTTCTCTTGCTACTGCCAAAAAATACTGCAGTACCCGCAGTTCCACGATCACCGCCTCCTTTTTCTGAGTATAGCATAACCCATTCTTATTTTCAAATCTGTCATTTTGATTCCGAAGTTGCTATTTCCGAAAAGAATCGTTATACTATATAATAAGATGGGCGAAATGTCTCCATAGAACAATATTTTCTTTCCTCATTGTGAGGGAAAATATAACATAACTGCAGACATACCGATCACAAAGCAGACAGATCCTGTCTTCGCAAAAGAAACAACGTTTCGGCCAACGCTTGTCTGTTCTGCAGACTCGGGAGGAGGCCGGCCGCAGCTTAAAAAAACCGCTTTTCCCATAAAAAAGCAGGGAAAATCCAGCGGATGACGGCTTGTTCAGAAGCCTTATCCAAAAATAAACATACATGGGCTATCGAATAAAAAGAATGTCTATTTTGATCAACAAGGGGGAGATACTATGAAAATCATTCAAAATCAGACATATGATATGGAACGTGCACTTTACGGGAGCAAAGATTTACGGGTAGAAAACTGTATCTTTGACGGTCCGGCCGACGGCGAGAGTGCGTTCAAAGAGTGCAGCAACATCGAAGTCGACCGCTGTTACTTCAACCTGCGCTACCCGTTTTGGCACAACCACGGGCTCATCATCCGGCAGTCCGAAATGACCGAACTCTGCCGGGCGGCGCTGTGGTACTCCGATGAAATCGAAATAAAGGACACAAAGCTTCACGGCATCAAGGCACTGCGGGAATGCAGCCAGGTGAAATTACAGAACTGTGATATTATTTCTCCGGAGTTTGGCTGGTCCGTAAGCGATATTACCATGTTTGACTGCACCGCTGAAAGCGAATATTTTATGATGCGTTCCCAAAACCTGAACTTTCAGAGGCTTCGGATGAAAGGGAAATATTCTTTCCAATACATCGAAAATTCGTTGTTTGAACACTGCGTGTTCGATACTAAGGACGCCTTTTGGCACGCTAAAAATGTCGTGATTCGGGACTGTGTTGTAAAAGGGGAATACCTGGCTTGGTACTGTGAGAACGTTACCTTTGAAAACTGCAAAATCATAGGAACCCAGCCGCTTTGCTACTGCAAGAATTTAAAATTGATCCGCTGCGAAATGGAAGAAACCGACCTTGCATTTGAAAAATCAACCGTAGACGCAGTGATTACCACGCCGGTCGTCAGCATTAAAAACCCTTCATCCGGCCGTATTCTCGTTCCTGCTGTGGGCGAAATCATACGAGACGACGAAAATGCAAAGGGCGAAATTATCATACAGGATCAAACGAAAGATCCATGCCGGGAAAATCATTGTGCATAACGAAGATCAAAAACAAAACAATCCGGTTACACAATTCAGAAGGGACTTAGAAACAAGCAGAGGCTCCCGAAAAGGATACTTGTCTGCTTCCGTCCCGGCAATAGGAGAAAATAAGTTTTGGAACAAGCCATTATGCCAATCGGCAGAATCGTGCCTTTTTTCTTTTAACGGCCGGCAGTACAGGAATAAAAAATGATATAAAAAGCGGCGGATGCTCCGCCGCTTTTTTCGTCCGACTCAAAGGACGCTGTGTTCCATAGAGAGTAAGCCTGTAAGCCGAGTTCTGTCTGGGACAATCATCTATCTACCCCATAGGTTACCATATGGGTCTAGCCGTTTGACGGGAATGGCCGGGCAAGCCTTTAAAATTCCCTAACGTTGCTCCGGGTGGGGTTTACATTTGCAAACAGTCGCCAGTTTGCCGGTGAGCTCTTACCTCGCCTTTCCATCCTTACTGCAAAAAGCAGCGGTTTATTTCTGTTGCACTTTCCTTAAAGTCGCCTTTACCGGGTGTTATCCGGCACCCTTGCCCTGTGGAGCTCGGACTTTCCTCATACATTGCTGCATGCGATTGTCCAGCTTACTCTAACCTGCATTATACCATTTCTGCTGCCCACTGTCAATTTCAAAACTCATTTCATTTTGGAAATGACGCTGTCCACCATGTTTCCTACATTGCCGCCCATTGTCCGAAAATAATGCGCGCTTTTCGATTTCTTTTTCGCATTGCTTTTTTGAACCATCGGCTCCACAATCATGGCTGCTGTTGCTCCGACAACGGCTCCGGTCACAATGCCTTTTACGAAGCTGCCCTTTTTCTTATCCATTTGTTTCCCTCCTGACATCTTTCTTTTACGGATTCCCGAACCGATTTTGTACAGAAATATACAAAAGCCGGTTCACAAATTTATTATATCCTCTTTTGTTGGATCAATTCTTTTCTTGTCCCGGTTTTGGTTATTCCAATTTTGAAAATATATGGATTTGAATTATTTCCAAAATATTTAAAATTTTGTGTTTCTTACTAAAACTTTTTATTCTCTTAGACGATCTAATGATTAAACGGCAGAACTTTTCTTTCGTTCTGCAAAAAAATTTCATAATGAAAGGGTATGATTTGGAAATGAAAAAATTTTTCGCAATCCTGCTTTGCGCAGCCCTTCTGCTGACGACAGGCATTCCTGCTTTTGCAGCAGAGTCCAATGTTCCCCCTGACAAGGTCATTCAGCTCGCGAAAAACACCTTTCAAATTCCGGCCGATTTTACTGTCTTTCGCTATAATACCCAGAAGGACGAACAATCCGGACTGACGCTTTATTTCCTAAGCTGGGAACAAAGCGGTGATTCTCCTTCCAGCATTGAAGTCATCACAGACGAAAATGGTTATTTCTACCAGTATCATCTTTATGTACCCCGTGATTCCGATTCCACTGCGCTTCCGTCTCTTTCCAAGCAGGAGGCTTTAAACGCGGCATTGTCATTTGCTAAAACAATTCTTCCCGAATCCGCAGATGAAATTACAGCCGACCGCGCTCAAATTGATTATTCCTATGATACTTATGAAGTCCGCTTCGAGCGTGACATCAACGGAATCCGCGTTGCCAACAGCGCTTTGGAACTTTCCATTGACAAAAACGATGGCAGTCTGATTTCCTACCGGGCCTGCAACTGGCCGACCGGCATTGAGATCGATTCGGATTCGAACCTAATCGACAGCGAGACGGCCCGCAGCAAATTCCAGGAAAACCTGCCTCTGACACTGCAATACATCAGCATTTACAACGAAAACACCGAAAAGAATCAGACGCTTCTGGTCTATGCGCCGCCGAAAGGCTACGATACATCCTTCCTCGACGCGCATACCGGAGAAGTGATTTCTCTTGATTCATTGAGCTACTACGGATACAACGACTCCGCTGCCGAAGCAACAGCAGACAGCTCCAAGGGTGACAATGGTCTGACGGAAGAAGAGCTCGCCGAAATCGAAAAGCACAACAATCTTGTCACAACCGACGAACTTTTGGAAAAACTTGCTCAGATGAACGCACTGGACTTCTCCGAAACGCTTGCTCTTGCTTCTTCTTCTGTTTCCTCTGTTGTATCGCGCTATTCCGACAATGTCTTTTACCGGACAAATCTGGAGTTCCAGCCGGACGCTTCCAACAAGAGACAGTCTGCCGTCTTCGATGCTGAATCTGGGGAACTCCTCAGCTTTTACGCTTATGACATGGATGCAGATGAACAGGATCTCATACTCAGTGAAACGGCCGCAGAAAAAGCCGCCGCGGAATTCCTGCAAGCGTATAAGAGCGGCAAATATGCCCAAACCAAGCTGGAGGAAGAAGAGTCTTATCTGCACGGCGGCTCGTATCAATTCCAGTATGTCCGGCAGGTAAACGGCGTTCCGTTTTATAATAACTACATAACAGTTACCGTAAACGGAACCAGCGGAAAAATTACCTATATGAGTGAAGCATGGAACAGTGACGCAGTGTTTGAAGAAACAGACGGTTCTATCACGCAGGCACAGGCAAATGATTCCTACTTCAATTTTTACGGAATTGAGTATTTCTATCTGCCTGTTGCAAAAGACCAGCAAGGAAACCTCACTTATATTCCGGAATATACGGATGTACTTGTGAAACAGTCACTGATTCCTGTTTATGCGTACGAATTCAATTCCTGCATTGACGCGCAGACAGGCGAAGTCTTAACCCGCAGCGGAGAGAAAGCAGAGCCATACACACGCTACTCCAAATTGGACAATCTTTATCCACAGCTTATCGGACACTATGTAAGCGACATTGCAATGAAACTCTATGACGCAGGCATCACTCTCTCCGATCCGAATTTTGATCCCGACGCCAACATCACGGCGGGAGAATTCAAAGAACTGATTGAAAACCTGGACTACCGCTCTGCCGTCTCGTTCAATTCCTCTCAAATTGAAGTAACGGACGCCAATGCAACCCTCACCCGCATGGATGCAGTTAAAAACATCATCAAAGCAATGGGCTATGAAAAAATAGCGAAAAACACGGAAATTTTCCAGTGTCCGTTTGCAGACAAAGACGCGATCGGCGCCGATAACATTGGATATGCGGCGCTTGCCAAGGGACTTGGGATTGCATCGGGAAGCAACAACTGCTTTATGCCCGATAAAACCATAACCAATGCAGAAGCACTTGTAATGGTTTATAATTGCCTGAACCAGAATTAACTGTTCCATTATTTTTACAATGAACCGGCAGGTTTTTCATGACCCGCCGGTTTTTGCTTTTCCAAATCGTTTGGCGCACACGGGAGTTCCGCACTCTGCGGAGCGCGGTAATGCACTCTCAAACATTTGCTCCGCAAATCTTTTGCCGTGCATGGGAGTTCCGCGCTTTGCGAAGCGCGGTTATACCCCTCGCCGCCTTTGGCGGCTGGGGCCCCCGAAGGACCTTTTTTACGCAAAAAAGGTCCTTCACCTAAAAAGCGCTTAAGAGGGCTGCTCGCCCCCTTAAGAATCCCCTTCGGGCCAATCATGGCAAGGCAAGCAAAACTTGCTTTTTTTGCGTGTCATTCGTCTAGCGGTACTTCCTAGTATAGCCGCAAGCGATCTAAAGCAAATAGTTTTTATATTTTTCCTGCGTAA
>CALYAR010000166.1 GCA_944393585.1 uncultured Clostridia bacterium
ATTTGGCCGGAAGAGCGAATGTATTGCTGCGGCTTCGGAAATTGGGGCTGCCATACATCAAAGAAGGGAAATTCTACTATTACAACTTAGAGGAGTTTATCGCGTGGCACGCGGATAAGGATTACAACAAAAAATATGGGAAAGCGGGAGATGGCCAATGTATATCGAGCTGAGCAGGCGGACAGAAGTGCCGGACGAATACGCGCTGGAATATGCAATGGATCACTGCGGGATCGATACAATCCACGATGCGCCGGACAGCGAAGAGTTCAAGGAAGCATTGGTGGAATGGTTCTATTCGGGAAACTGGATTCACAGGGAGGATGAAACATCATGACAGAACAGCGAAAAAAGTGGCTTTGGGAACGCAAAAAAGGAATCGGCGGAAGCGATGCGGGAGCAATCTTGGGTATAAACCCTTACAAAAGCGCATTTTTGGTATGGCAGGACAAAGTGACGGACGATATCGACGAATCGCAGAGTGAAGCGGCCTATTGGGGGACGGTATTGGAAGATATCGTTGCAAAGGAATTTTCAAAGCAAACCGGAAAAAAAGTACGGCGCGTCAACCGGACGCTGGAACATGCGAAATATCCTTTTATCCGCGCAAACATCGACCGCGATGTAGCGGGGGAAAACGCCATATTGGAATGCAAAACGGCAAATGCGTTTTACGCAAAGGAATGGAAAGAAGATCAGGTTCCGGCGAGCTATCTGGCCCAGTGCCAGCACTATCTGGCCGTGACCGGCGCACGGACCTGCTACATCGCCTGCCTGATCGGCGGACAGCGGTTTGTATGGAAAGCGGTTTCGCGGGATGAAGAACTGATACAAATGATTCTCACAGCAGAAATAGAATTTTGGGAAAACCATGTATTGACCGGAGTCCCGCCGGAAATGGACGGAAGCTGTGCAGCAGGCGAGTACCTTTTCAAAACTTACAGTCATGACAGCGGGGAAACCATTATGCTGGAAAGCAGGTATGAGAGCGCGATGAAAAATTACCTGGACTTGAAGGCGCAGAGCGATGAAATCAAACGGGAAATGGACTGCCTGTCCAACCAGCTCAAAGAGCAAATGAAAGAAGCTCAGACGGCAGTATCCGGAAGTTATCAGGCGGATTGGAAAACCAGGGAGTCAAAGAGGGTCGATACAGACCGCTTTAAAAAGGAATATCCGGATATCTATCAGAAAGTACTTCGAACAACCATACAAAGAAATTTTACAGTAAAGGAGATCGGATAATATGGCAAATGTATCAAGTCTGAAAAATGAGTTAATGGAGCCAAAGCAAAGGCCGTCCAGCCCGGCCAGCGTGATGCGCAATACCTTAAACAGCAAGTCTGTGCAGGAGCTGTTAAACGAGACCATTCACGCGAACCGGGACGCTTTTGTAGCAAGCCTGATCGATCTGTACAGCAGCGATTCCAATCTGGCAAAATGCAATCCGGGATTGGTCGTGCGCGAGGCGCTCAAGGCCGTGAGCCTGAACCTGCCGATCAACAAACAGATGGGCTTTGCATACATCATCCCATATAACAATGTACCAACGTTCCAGCTCGGATACAAGGGATATATTCAGCTGTGCATGCGCAGCGGGATTTACAAGACCATTCACACAGATGCGGTATACGAAGGGGAGCTTGCCGGAGTGGACAAGCTGACCGGCGAGATCGATCTTTCAGGAGAAAAAACAGGCGATAACATCATTGGATACTTTGCGTACATGGAAACGGTAAATGGATTTAAGAAATGCCTGTATTGGGATAAGGATAAGGTAATCAGGCATGCAGGAAGGTTCAGCAGAAGCTTTCAAAAAGGAAGTGACATCTGGAAGGATTTCTTTGATGAAATGGCACAGAAAACAGTACTGCGTAATCTGTTATCCAAGTATGGGCTGATGAGTGTGGAACTGCAGAAGGCATTTGACGCGGAGACGGCACGGGCAGGGGATGAACTGCTGGACAATCCGGAAGAAGATGTGGAAGGGATTGAGGCAGACTATACCGTAGACGAAGAAACAGGGGAAATTGTGGAAGCGGAGGCGGAAACGGTATGATCGCAAAAACCGGAAAGTGGGTGATGGCCTGCGGGCCGTCATCCAGAGACGCCGAATACAAGCAGGTGGGGGAAAAACAAACCCCGCTTGCCAAATTTGGGATCAAGGTGGACGAAAGCAAAAATGAACTGGGGCAGAGCGAAGCCCGGTGGCTTAACTGCGACTGCTGGGGGAATATGTCCGGGATTGGCCGGAGGATTGAAAAAGGCGATGTGGTATTGGTGATCGGAACGCTCCAAAAGAGCGAATCAAACGGGAAGGTATATGAAAATCTCCGGTGCGAATTTGTCTCGATTCAGGGGAAAACCGGTCTTAGCATTACCAACGATCCAGGCGGGGCACCGGAAGGGTTTGAAGAATTTACAAGCCCGGACGCATGGTCGAGCAGTGCAGCAACAGCGGAACGACCAGACCCGGATGAATTGCCTTTTTAGAGGGGGAGTAGTATAATGTATGAAACAAGAATTATAATCCCCGACATTCCACCGAGCAACAACGCATATATCGGGCGGGACACTCGGTGGGACTATCAGAAAAATAAGGGAGAATGGCTGGCCAGAGTACGGGCAGCCATTCGAAAAAAGCCGCAAAAACCATTCCAGCGTGCGTATGTACATATCCACTATGATTACACGGACAACCGGCGGCGCGATCCGGATAATTACAGCGGGAAATTCCTGCTGGACGCGCTGGTGCGGGAAAGAATCATAGAGGACGA
>CALYAR010000167.1 GCA_944393585.1 uncultured Clostridia bacterium
TTGTTTTGTAAAATTCGAATCCAAAGGCTGTGTTTGCTTCTCGCAATCGGCAATCTGATCTCATCTTTTACAGCCACCTGCGTCTTTTGTTTTGCCATTGAAAATACCTCCCTTATTCCCATTTAAAATCCAATACAAGCGTACCATAATTTTCAAAATCGTCATATAAAGAAAAAACAGTTTTTATATGGAAAATTATTAGATGTTGACAGACGGTTCCATTTTTATTTAGCCAGAGATTTGATTTTCTTATGCAAATCCTAATTAAAAAATTAAAAATACAGCTTTACAAATTGAAAATATATGGTATTATATATAATAATAGTAATGATTACTAAATTATGAGAAGGAGAGGATAATTATGGAATTAAAAGGTTCAAAAACAGAAAAAAATCTTTTAGCCGCTTTCGCAGGCGAATCTCAGGCAAGAAACAAATATACCTTTTACGCTTCTAAGGCCAAAAAAGAAGGATATAATCAAATTGCAGCAATCTTTGAAGAAACCGCCAACAATGAAAAAGAACATGCAAAATTATGGTTTAAGCTGCTTCATGACGGCGAAATTCCTTCTACGATTGAAAATTTGAAGGACGCAGCTGCCGGTGAAAACTATGAATGGACCGAAATGTACAAAACGTTTGCGGAAGAAGCGCGGGAAGAAGGCTTTACAAAAATTGCTGCTATGATGGAAGGCGTTGCTAAAATTGAAAAGACCCATGAAGAACGCTACAAAAAGCTGGAAGAAAATGTTGAATACAAAAAAGTATTTGAAAAGGACGATATTGTAGTATGGGAATGCACCAACTGCGGTCATCGTTTTATTGGTAAAAAAGCGCCGGAAGTATGCCCTGTCTGCTCACATCCACAGGCATATTTTGCAATCGCAGCAGAAAATTATTGATCATGAGCCATCGTTAGACTATTATTTATTAAACAGATGAGGAACGAGTGTTTCTCATCTGTTTTTTATAGTTTGTATTCAATTATAGTTTATCTTTTCATGATACAAAAATAGTTTCCTATAAAACTTCAATATAAAGTCAAAGGATCATTTGGTTATTTTCCGTTCGAAGCATTTTTCTTTCCTTCTGCCACATAGATTGTAAGGGTACATAGTTTTCACAAAAAGGAGGTATGTCCGTGGCGTTTTCCGATCTGGAAATCTTGGCGAGGATTTTAGAATGCGAAGCAGGCGGCGAGGGGGAAAATGGAATGAAAGCCGTTGCCTGCGTTGTGATGAACCGGGTTCAAGTTACTTATGGAGAATATGGAAGGCTCGATACGATTCGGACCGTTGTTTATCAGCCGGGCCAATTTGATTGTGTCCGCGAACAGATCCGAGGAACGTACAATTCGCAAAATATTTATAATATGCGACCCACACAGGTCCATTATGATATTGCGAATTGGGCCATTGCAGGAAACCGCCTGACCAATCTGGGCTTTGCCCTATGGTACTTCAACCCCTTTTCTCCATCCTGCAGACCCTCATTTCCAAGTGAAGTAGGGCAATTTGTCATTCGTATCGGCGATCATTGTTTTTATAACCCCACAGAACAATATGCAAACACCTAGGAGGTTTTTATGGAAAATAAAAAAGAATTCTCAAACGAAAGATTTCAAAGCACTCTTCAGCAGCACAGCGCCGAATTTCACTCACTGCCTCAGGAAAATTTCGATACGGAAGAAATGCGCGGCTCACTGCAAAGTTCTCTTGCCGAAAATGTCGGACAATATGTAGTGGTCGAATTTTTAATTGGAACGGGACTGATTATGCGCAAACAGGGAATTTTATATTTAGTTGGAAGAAGTTATATTACTTTATATGACGATTCACAGAATACTTACATCGTCTGCGACCTCTTTTCCATTAAATTCGTCTATTTCTATTACCCCGGAACACGTCCGCGGCGTAATTTCAATCTTCTTCCTTCCAACAATCAAAACGGATAAGCGAAAACATCATCACCACCACAGAATTTTTTGCATTAATTTTAAATATGAATCCTCATCGGGCATATTCATCTAAAATCTGAGCAAATGCCTCCCGTTTTTATCAAACAGGCGGCATTTGCTGTGAAAAGCGGCAAAACCTGTCCAATCACTCAAAAACTTTTTAATCCATTCATCTTAGCCAGGATTTCTCCAATTTTTCCATACAGCCGCAAATTGGCAGACACGTCATAAGGCGTCTTGCCTTTGTTAATTAACACCAGCCGGCTTCCCGAATAGTAACGGATGAAACTTGCAGCGGGATACACACTTAATGAGGTACCGCCGATCATCAAAAGGTCTGCATGCCGGATCGCCTCCAAAGCGCCTGCAACCGTATTGTCGTCAAGAGTTTCTCCATAGAGGACGACATCGGGTTTGATAATTCCGCCGCAGCGGCAGCGCGGCACCCCATCCGTATGGAGAATTGTTTCAAGGTCATAAAATTTTCCGCACTCCATACAGTAGTTGCGGTGAATGGAACCATGCAGTTCATAAACACATTTTGATCCTGCCGCCTGGTGCAATCCATCGATATTTTGCGTCACAACCGCCCGGAGCTTTCCTTCTTTTTCCCACTGGGCCAGTTTTTCATGGGCCGGATTGGGCTTTGCAGAAAGGCAAATCATCTTATCCCGATAAAAGCGGTAAAACTCCTCCGTTTGCTCCAGAAAAAAATCATGGCTTAATATGGTTTCCGGCGGAAAAGCATACTGCTGCCGGTAAAGTCCATCCTCACTGCGAAAATCGGGAATGCCGCTCTCGGTCGAAACGCCGGCCCCGCCAAAGAATACCATCCGATCACTTTGGGAAATCCACTCCTGTAAAAGTTCCAGTTCCTTTTCCATTCTGCCATTCTCCTTTCCGCTGTATCAAGAAAAATCCGTCCAATAAAATTGGACGGATCATCTTATTTCCAAGTCAAAGCATCGGCCAGCCAATACACTCCAACATCCAGTGCCGGATATAAGCCGTCCCGCTGTGCCTTTTTTATAATCTTGTTTTTTCTGCCCATACCATTTTGGTTTTCCAAAAGCAAAATCACTGCCTTCTTGGCAACTTTTACTTTTCCTGACGCATCAACGTCATCCAATTCTATCTCAATGTAGTATTTTTCTAAAGGGGATCCATAATAAATGGTCTGTTTATTCCGAAACAATGGCTTATCCTTATACAGGATGTACTCTTTCTTATCCATGCTTCCCTTTCCTTCCTCGCGTGCTTCCAAACGCGGTTAGACCTTGCTGCAGAAAACAGTCTTCCCTCCTATGATTGTTCTCTGCAGGGCAAGATCCTGTCCTACAAGAATTACATCGGCATCTTTGCCAATCTCAATGCTGCCCTTGGTATGATCAATCCCAACCGATTTTGCAGGAGTCAAGCTGGCTATCTTCACCGCATCTTCCAGCGGGATTCCAAACTCAACGGCTTTTTTGACACAGTTTAACAATTTTGCCGTACTGCCTGCCAGATTGCCTTCCGCAATGCGGGCAATTCCGTCCCGTACCCAAACGTCCAGACTGCCGATTTTGTACTGTCCGTCCGGAAGGCCCGTTGCCATCATCGAATCGCTGATAAACAGCATCCGGTCAGCGCCTTTCATCTTATACGCGGTCAAAACCGCTGCCCGATGCAGATGAATACCGTCGCAGATCACTTCGCAAAACAGCTCATCCGAAGTGAGGGCAGCACCTACTGCATTAGGATCGCGATGTGTTAAGGGCGTCATCGCATTGTACAGGTGTGTCATATGATCCGCGCCATTTTCCTTCGCCTCAATGATCTTATCATAATCCGCTTCGCTGTGTCCGCAGGAAACGTGTACGCCCAGCGCTGATGCCTGTCGGATAAATTCCATATTTCCAGGCATTTCCGGTGCTACGGTAACAAGCTTTATCAGCCCGCCGGATACTTCCTGCAATTCACAGAATTCCTCAATCGATGCGCTCTTTACAAACTTTGGATCCTGTGCGCCGGCTTTTTTGGGATTGATATACGGCCCTTCCATATTAATTCCCATTACATTAGCCCCGTCGCAGCCTTTTTCATAAGCCTCTTTTACAGAAAGAAATGCACTTTTGATATCTTCATAACCCATGGTCATTGAAGTCGGCAAAAATGAAGTTACCCCATTTTTGGCCATAAATCGGCTCATGCGGTTGATGGTCTCATAACCGCCGTCCATGACATCGACCCCATCGCAGCCATGCGTATGCACATCAATCAGTCCAGGAAGAAGATAGCTCCCTTCGCAGTCTAATGTTTCTTCGTCCTGCAAAAAGCCGCATGGCATAATCCGTGCGATTTTTCCCTGCTTCAATAACACATCACGCTTTTGGAAAACAAAATTACCCAATAAAACATATGCATTGGTTAAGAGCATATGCAACACCTCTTTC
>CALYAR010000168.1 GCA_944393585.1 uncultured Clostridia bacterium
TTGATCTCTTTCTCCGTTAGTTCGGCGGGCTCGGAAGGCGAAGCTGATGGGCTTGCGCTGCTGCTCGAGCTTGGTGAAGCAGAAGGCGAACTGTCTACGCTGCTTTCGTTGTTATCGCATCCGGAAAACAAACCCAAAGCCAGGCACAGGGCCAAAGCTGCCGCAATACCTTTTTTCAAATTCTTCATGTTTTTCCTCCTTGAAAGTTAATTTTATTTCTAAAAGATAATTTCCCCCTTTAGAAAAATATCCTTTAAAAATCATAAAAATACGATAATGGAAGGATAATTGGTGGCAAACTTTCTGAAGTTCTTATTAAATATAAGAGAAGGTCACACAAAACAGAATCGTATTTGTTTGAAAAAGTACGCAAATATAGACAGGAAAAATAGGATTATTTTTATCTTGAGGCAACAAAAAAACGTTTGTTATGCACAAACGAAATCCAATAAATTAAAGTCCATATATATAAAACAAACAAAACACCAAAAATCTAAAATAGCGTAAGATTTTAGATTTTGTATATCTTATTATAGCGAGTAAATGGAAAGAATGCAATAGTTTTCCAGTTTATAAATGCACAATTAATAATTTTATTGTTTGGACATGATGTACAAAAAGTGGTGATTTAAGCCACAAATTATTATAATATTCGGGATGGCTTTCGTTATTTCTTTACGGCAGCTCAAAATTTTTGCGGTAAAAACGGCTGCAGCGTATTCAGGTTCGGAATATTTTTTTCCAAAATGGCAGAAACAAAACGATAGAAACCAGCATTGCACAGAAATCAGCAATCGGTGTAGCCCATACCACGCCGTTAACACCCAGCAGCGCATTCATCAGAAACATAAAGGGGATGTCCAAACCACCCTTGCGCAGCAGGGATAATATCAGCGGCTGAATTTTTTTCCCGACGGACTGGAATATAGTAATAACAATCATGGTAACCGAAATACAAGGGCCGGTGATACAGATAATACGCTGAAATAACTGGCCGTATTGTATAGTTTTCGCATCATCAATGAAGGCTTGGACAATAGGACCTGCACAGGTAAACAGGAAAACAGTGCTTGCAACGGCAATAATCAAACTATAAAGGAAGGTTGTTTTGATGGCAGACATCATACGCTTATAGTTTTTGGCGGAGTAGTTATACCCGATCAGGGGCAAAACCCCCTGCGACATTCCCGTTGCAATCGCAAAAGACATCATATCCACCTTTTTTGCAATTCCAATACCGGCTATGGCTTCATTGGAATAGGAGGCCATCAGTTTGTTAATGGTAATATTGGAAATAACGCCCATAAAATTCATTGCACAGCTTGGCAAGCCTACCAGCAGCACTTCACGGGCAATACCCATTTTCAAACGGTAGCATTTTGGGTGGAAGGTAAGAACCGTGTTTTTGCCCTTTTTTAATATTAGAATAACAAAATACAGAGCAGCAGTCAGATTGGACACCATCGTAGCAATCGCGGCTCCGGCAATTTCCCAATGCAATACGGAAATCAAAACAGGGTCGAGAATAGTGTTTAAAATACCGCCCAGGGCCATCCCGAAACTGGCCTGATTTGAATTCCCTTCTGCACGGACAAGATGCGCTAATTCCAGGTTCAAAACAGTTGGAACTGCTCCAATGGTGATAGTCCAGAAAATATATTGGCCGCAAAAATCATATGTATCTTCGTTGGCGCCGACAGCAGTCAAAATAACCGGCCGCAGGACGTAAATCAATACACCGTACAGGATAGAGACGGCAATGGATGTCCAAATGCTGAAGGCGGCGGCGCTTTTGGCCCTGGTCTGGTCTCCTGTTCCCAGGCATCTGGAAATAAGGCTCGAGCCGCCGATTCCAAACAGGTTTGCCACGCCGGTTAAAAAGATAAACATCGGCATACAGAGGGAAACGGCCGCTACCTGGTTGGGATCTCCTACCTGTCCGATAAAAAAAGTGTCCGCCATGTTGTATATTACGGTAATCAGCTGGCTGATTACCGTTGGAACGACCAGGGAAATAACGGCCTTATTCACCGGTGCTTTGGCAAATAATTCGGTATTATCTGTTTTCATAGTCTTCCTTTCCGGCGGCATTGAGACCGTCTGCGATACATTGAATTGCAATTCGATAGCTTTCATTTTTGTCGGCAGGAAAATGGGAAAATCCACCTGCTTCCTCATGGGCGGTAAAACCATGCATGGTACTTCTGAGAACCCTTTGCCAGTGCATTTGCTGCAGCGTATCCAGCCCATATCCGGACAGCACCTGTAAAATCGGTTCTGCGATCTGCCCTGCCGCTCTTTCCAGGACTTCATTTTTCGTCTTTTGCAGGCTCATGATGACCCGGTATAATTCATTGTGTTCTTTTGCAAATGTGCGGTAGGCATTTGCAAGAGAGAATAGGGCAGAATCCCTTTCTTTTCCCTCAATTGCCCGCATTTCCATATCGACCATCTGCGATACGGCCGACAGTCCGACCTCGGCATAGATTACATCAAGACTTTCGATATGATTGTATAAGGAGGCTGTTTTTATATTCAGGCTCTTTGCCAGTTCAGCCATAGAAAAAGCTGAATAGCCCTTTTTTTCAATTAGTTCGACAGCAGCTTTGACCACGCTTTCCCTGCTCAAACCCTGACGCGGCATAATATCACCTCAAAACTAATTCTATTAGTTTATGATACGCGAATAGAATCTATTTGTCAATAAAATTAAATACAATTCATATTTACAGAATCCGACGAAGTTTTCCGAGCGTATGAAACGGCGCCGCTGCCTAATCAGGCAGAGGTCTTTCTTTGACAGGGAAAAATAATTCGCGGCGGCCCCGCGGCAGGTTTTTGACAAGGGACTTATTGGAATATAACATAAAAAAATAGGCATTCATTTCTGAACACCTATATCAAAAGCTCATATCATTCAGCAGACGTCATAGCGGAGAATCAAACAAAGGACTGGCCGCATTAGCATACATAGATTAAAGTTCGTCCTGCTGTTCCTGAGTTAAAATAGCTTCATATTTTTCTAAAATAGAGGATTCCAAATAATTTCGGATCTGGGCATTGATTGGATGTGCTATGTCCTTAAACTCACCTTCCGGGGTTTTTCTGCTGGGCATGGCTACAAAATATTTGTCTTTTCCCTCGATTATTTTGATGTCGTGAATAACAAGTTCATTATCAAACGTAACGGATACGATTGCCTTCATTTTTCCTTCTGCGCTGATTTTGCGGACCCTTATATCGCTGATTTGCATCGGAGTTCACCACCTTTGTAATTTTAAGTATCAAGTTTTGCTCTGTGTTTATTTTCACACAAATTACAAAAGTTATGCAGGCAAATACACAAAATTACGGGTATGATTTGATAAAATTACATTTACAAATGAGCTTGGAACTCGTATACTGGAGTAGAAAACAAAGAGATCAGAATTCATTCGCTGGAGGGGAAAGATATGATGTTAAAAATGGGCGTCATTGGCGCGGGAATCGTTTGCGAACGCCATATCATTGCAGCAGAACAAATGAAAGAAATATCTGCGTGTGCAGTGGCTGATATTGTGCTGGAAAAAGCAGAGAATATGGCACAGAAGCATGGAATGCGCGCTTACGCTTCCTATGAAGAAATGATCGAAAAGGAAGAACTTGACTTTGTTGTAATCAATTTGCCGCATGGGCTGCATAGGGAAGCCGCAGTGTTTGCAGCGGAACACAAGCTGGATATTTTTTTGGAAAAACCGTTTGCTAACACAACCGCAGACTGCGACGCAGTCATGGAGGCGGCAAAGAAAAACGGAGTTATTTTAAATATCGGCCATGTACAGCGTTATTTCTGGCACAACCGAAAGGCAAAAGAACTGATTGCCAATGGAGAAATCGGCAAGCTGGTTATGATGACCGAGCTAAGAAATACCATTTATTTTACTGAAAAGCGGCCAAAATGGTTTTTCAGCCAAAAGATGGCCGGCGGCGGAATTTTTATGAATTACTGCGCTCACTCGCTTGATGAACTCAAATGGTTTACCGACAGCCATATTCGGCTTATTTCGGGAAAAGCGTGTGCGGCCGATGAGCGTTATGAGATAGACGGAAATGCGCAGGTTTTTGTCGAGATGGAGGACGGAACAACTGCGGTTTTTGCTTTCTGCGGATATCAGGCGCCCGGTATGGAAAATGCCGTTTACTTATATGGCACACAAGGAGAAATTAAACTCGCAGGAGGAAAAGTGTATCTTTCCAAAATGGGGAGCGGTTTTGAAGAGGTCGAACCGGATCATCCATCCGATGATGGGTTTATGCACCAGTTCCAGGCTTTTATCCGCGCTGTGGAAACGAAAACTGCAACTCCGACAGACGGCGCATATGGACGGGAGATTATTTCTGCAATTGAGACGGTTTACCGCATGAGTGCGGCGGATCAGCAATAATTTGAATACAGTATTGCAAAGCGAGGAGAAACAAGATGGTTGAATTGGTGAAAGGGACACCGGCAGATTATGAAGAGATCGTGGACGTGGCGAGTTTGGTTTTCAGCCTCAATTCCGCGCCCTGCGATTTTGAAACACTTTTGCCGAAGCTCTATAAGAAGGGAGCAGACAATGAAAAATATCATTACCTGGTAAAAGATAATGGGCGAATCCGCGCGATTGTCTGTGCCTCGCCTGTGACATTTCAGGTTGCCGGGACTAAACTGCACGCGGCAGGAATCGGATCGGTCTGCGTTCACAAGGCAGAGCGGGGAAAAGGGTATATGCAGCGGCTGATGCGTTGGGCAATCGACGATCTTCGAAAGGAAGGCGTAGATTTTGCCATGCTGGGCGGGCAGCGTCAGCGCTATGAATACTATGGATTTGAAAGCGGCGGCATTCAGATGAATGCGGCAGTTTCGGCCGGCAACCTCCGCCATGCTTTGGCAAAGGAAAAGACGGAAGGCCTTGTCATTGAGGAAGTTTTGCCGCATCAGGAGGAGCGGATTGCCCGGGCAATGCAGCTTCATCAGAAAGAGGCAATTTGTGCGGAGCGGGAAGCAGCCTGGTTTTACGATTCCTGCCGGAATTGGGAATCCAAATTCTATGCGGTTTTGGAAAACGGAAGGATGATTGGCTATTTTGTGCTGCGTAAGGACAGCATGACGGAGTTTGTCCTGGAAGATTACAGCCGAATGCCGGCGGTTGTGCGTGTTGTTTTGGAAACCTGCGCGCCGGGCGGTATTAATTTTATGGATTCTGTCACCGAACCGGGACGGATGCGCTTTTATGAGGATATCTGCGAAAACTATTCCGTTTCGCCCAACAAGCGGTTTTTATTTTTCCAATACGAAAAAACCATCGAGGCATATTTGCAGCTCAAGGCACAAAATCAGCCGCTTGCGGAAGGAGAGCTCCTGATTGAAATTGAAGGATATGGAAAATTGTGTATCACCCTTGCAGACGGCAGGGCACACTGTGAACGAACGGATCGTTCCTGTCCTTTGGTGCTGCCGGCGCGGAAAGCAGTTCCTTATTTATTTGGTCCGATCCGCAGCCATTACGGATTTGACGCTTCTCATTCTGCCCTGGCAGACGCATGGTTTCCTCTGCCGCTGTATATTCCCCGGCAGGATGCAATCTAAACAGGGGGACAAAGCTTTTTCAGGGAATGATGAAACCTAAATTATCATAATTGCTTCGTGAGAAAAAGCTTTGGATTTTGTGAGGTGAGCAAGTTTATAAAAGATACGCGCCTGCCGGCACAGAAACTAATGTTTATTTTTTGTTCCTGTGCCTCGTTGGCTCTGCAAACTAGCTTTGTAATAAAAAATCAGGTTGCGCCTGCCTGCGCAGGAATCAGGGCATCTTTTTTGTTGTCCGCGTTTGCGTATCTCTGCAATAAAAAGGTGAAAGGCTTTTTGGCGATGATACAAAATGATCCGGCCATAGTCTTATCTTGTTGAGGACAGCCTTTTGCTGTCCTTCTCTTTTATGATAAAAAAACAGCTTGCAAAAAAAGAGAAAGTGAAATATAATAGGAGTAATAGTGTAAAACACAAATGTACGCAAGACAAAGACAAA
>CALYAR010000169.1 GCA_944393585.1 uncultured Clostridia bacterium
TATACTGGCCATGCGGAAATACATCCTTTCTTGTATGGTTTGGTTTGGTCGCTAAAACTATAACACAGAAAATGTATTTCCGTCTTTTTAATTATTCAGTTGTAACATATGTATTGTAAACCTACAATTCCATTTCCTTTTTCAAGAATCTCTCTTGACACAAACGCGGTCTATGCGTTATAATGGAATAGTCTTTTAGGTAATCCCGTGATACAGCATTCGTGTACTGGAAAACCTTTCAGTATGACTGTTAGCAGCGGAGGGAGGGTTAAATCAATGTCTGAAATCAAAGTGAAAGAAAATGAATCTTTGGATAATGCGCTCCGCAGATTCAAACGTCAATGTGCCAAAGCAGGTACATTAAACGAGATCCGCAAAAGAGAACACTATGAGAAGCCGAGCGTGAAACGTAAAAAGAAATCCGAAGCAGCAAGAAAAAGAAAATACAATTAACGGATTGATAACATGCTCACATAGCCGTGAAATAACGGTATGAGGTGATAGATTTGTCCATTAAGGAACGATTGGCCGCCGATTTAAAGGCTGCGATGAAGGAAAAAGATATAATCAAAAAAGATACGGTCCAAATGGTACGCGCTGCTGTCCTTCAAAAAGAAAAAGACGGCAAATTAGTTTTGGACGACGACGGTGTCGTGGAAGTAATCGCAAAAGAAGTCAAATCCCGCAAGGATGTACTTCCCGATTATGAGAAAAGCGGACGCGACGATTTGGTCGCCAAAATCAATCAAGAAATTGCTATATTATTGGATTATTTGCCGGAACAACTTTCCGAAGAAGAACTCCGTTCTATCGTAAAAGACGCCATTACCGAAACCAGCGCATCTTCCATGGCTGACATGGGAAAGATAATGGCTGCGGTTATGCCGAAAATCAAAGGCAGGGCCGATGGAAAAGCCGTGAATGCTCTGGTTCGTGAATTATTAAAATAAGTGAAAAAAGTTCCGGCAGGGGAATTCCTTGCCGGATTTTTTTGCGGCTTATGGATTTATACTGCCGCAGTCATTTTACTAAGATCAGGAGTCACCGATAATGGAATTTGAAATAATTCAATGGAATGCCAATACCTATCAGCAGCTTCTTGCTTTTTTAAAAGATCATGCAGACGAATCTTACCGCGTTTTTAATTCCCGAATCGTAAAAAGCAGCGTCCCCATGCTCGGCGTACGGATGCCAATTCTGCAAAAATTGGCAAAACAAATTGCCAAAGGAGATGCAGACGGATATTTTTCCCTTTCTCACGGCAATTTCTTTGAAGAAACGATGTTAGAGGGCTTGGTGATTGGATCGCTCAAACGGCCTTATTCTGATTTAATCCCTTTGATCGGCCAGTTTGTAAACCGCATCGAAAACTGGATGGTATGTGACTGTTTCTGCAACTCATTAAAACGTGTGAAACAATATCCAAAAGAATTTTGGGACTACATTTCTTTCCTGCTCTGTTCGGAAAATCCTTGGCATATCCGAATGGGTTTGGTTCTTATGCTGGACTATTTTTTGGACGATGAACACATCCGCGAAGTGTTATCCCGCTGCGACGCAGTAACAAATAGCCACTATTATGTGCAGATGGCCCAGGCTTGGCTAGTCTCAATGGCTTGTGTCAAATATCCTGCACTCACCTTGGAGTATCTTTCCCGCTGCAGCCTGGACGATTTTACTTACAACAAGGCTTTGGCGAAGGCCTGTGAATCGCGCTGTGTTACGGATGAGCAGAAAAATTACCTGCGTTCCATTAAACGGCCCATGGAGACCCGAATTCATTGATGCGGTAAACCGTCCGTTATTTAAGGAAGATCTTTCTGCATCCATCGATTAAAACCTGTGATATTGATTCCTCTTCGGTTGACTCACCGTGCTTCGTCAAAGAGTTATGTCAAATTTTTATTATATTTTGAAATATAATTTTAATTTAAAACTAGATTTTTTCTTTTGTTTCCATTATAATAGAAGAGGAATTCAAATCGAAATACATTTTGTCTGATTTCACTGAAATTATCATAACTGCAATGAAATCCTTTTTGGCATTTTGAAACTGAAAAATCAATGAAAAGGAGAGGTATTTATGAAACCGGAATCAGAAAATCGGATTGATCAAGACGCGGAGCTGATCTGCAAAAACTGCAAGCATTTTCGCCAGCATTATATCAAACGCGGGAGGTCGTATGCCAAACTTACTTACGGACATTGCGTATATCCACGGCTGAAAAAGCGGGAAGGATATACCATCGCCTGCGAACATTTCAAGATAAGACAGAATTTGGAACAAAACGATACAACTTCACATTGATAGGGAGAAATATTTCAGAGAGGTGCTGCGATTGAAAAATATAATCATTGCCGGCCCCGGCAGAGCCGGTAAAACGACTTTGGCAAAAAGGATCAACGAAGAGCTGGGCTGCTTCGTCATTAGTCTTGACAAACTGATGACTGCATTTGGAAAAGCATATCCGCAGCTTGATATTCGAATTGCCTGGAATTATAGGAAAGCCACGGCAAATATAGCGCCGTTCCTTGGGCATTATCTTGGCATGCTTACAACGGATGATGGATTTGCAGACGACTTAAACCTGCGGGCACATGCAGTAAAAGGAAATCACTTTGTACTGGAAGGCGGACATTTTGACCTGGAAAAGATATCTTCTATTTTAAAAACATATGGAATCAAAGAAATGAAAGAACATTTTATCCTGATCGGTCTGGTACAAAACCAGAAAACTGCGGAGGATTTTTTCAGCGATTTAAGAAAATACGATACAGAAGACGAGTGGACATACAGTTTTGACGATGCAGAACTAAAAAGGTTAATTATGCAGGATTTTATTCCATCCAATCAATTTATGGCGGACTATCTATCAAAATACGGCTTTACGATTTATGATACGTCTGTCAACCGGGAACGGGTCTTTGATCAAATCATGGAGGATATTCGGTCAAAACTGGTATAACTTAGCCCGCCGCAGAACGAATATTGCCCGCACAAGCCTTACGGGAGCCGGCGAAGCAGTACAGAAGATAAACGGCATTTCTGCTAAACTGATATGTGCGAATCATTCAAATGATAAAATTAAACCGGCACGGAGAATATCCGTGCCGGTTTAATACCCTTATTATGAGAAATTTTGCTTTCGCAAAAGAGCTTATACCCCAAGTTTATTTCTGCGGATCTGTTCCACTTCCGTAAAATTGTTCTTTGCAACATGGCCAGGCAGCGGCATGATTTTTTCATGGATTGCATCAAGGAACCAATCCGGCTGCGGGAAGAAGTGCTCTTCCAGTTCATGCGACGGCGTGATCCAGTTGCGTGCGCCGATGACAACCGGCGGTGCATCCAAATAGTCAAATGCCAGCTCGGAAATCGTCTGTGCGATGTCCTTGAGGTGAGAGCCGCGTTCGCAGGCGTCGGACGCCAGCAGAATCTTCCCAGTCTTCTTCACCGACTCCAATACCGGTTCGTAATCAAACGGCGTAATGGTACGCGCATCAATTACTTCAGCAGAGACATTGTATTTTTCCTTCAAGAGGTCAGCGGCTTCCAGTGCGCGGTAAAGCGTTGCACCGACTGTCAGGATTGTAATATCGCTGCCTTCCCGCTTCACATCCGGCAGGCCGATCGGAATTTCATAATATTCTTTCGGGACGCCGCCCTCGTGGAAGCGTTCGCCCATGTCGTAAATTCTCTGGCTTTCCAGCACGACAACTGGGTCGGTTCCCGACAATGCGGAATTCATCAGGCCCTTTGCATCGTATGGAGTTGCAGGGAAAATGACCTTCAACCCCGGAATGTGCGCACACAGAGACGACCAATCCTGCGAATGCTGCGCGCCGTACTTGCTTCCGACCGAAACACGGATGACAACCGGCATCTTCAGAATTCCAGCACTCATGGACTGCCATTTTGCAAGCTGATTGAAGAGCTCGTCGCCGCAGCAGCCAATGAAGTCACAATACATGATTTCCGCAATGACACGGCCGCCGCACATCGCATATCCAACGGCACTGCCGACAATCGCCGACTCGGAAATCGGCGCGTTGAAGAAGCGGTGATATGGCAGCGACTCCGTCAAGCCGCGGTATACGGCATATGCGCCGCCCCAGTCACGGTTGTCTTCGCCATATGCTACCAGGGTGGGGTCTTCGTAGAACTTGTCAATAATAGCTTCAAACAAACCGTCGCGAAGCTGATAAATCTTGTTTTTCGAGAAGAGCTTTCCGTCTTTGTCATAGGCATACCGCTCTTTGGTTTGGAGCTGTTTTACACGCGGATTCTCTTCTTTTGGCATCAAAACATCGCAGGGACGGTCTTCCATTTTCGCAATGTGCTGATTGGAGAACATGAGCTTTTCAATGGCGTCCGGAACCTGATACAGATCCATACGCGGCGAAACCTCTTCGTCCACCGCCAGGCGGCAGATTTTCTTCATTCTCTCCAAAATCATGCTGCGCATTTCGGAGAACTTGTCGGCAGATGCAACACTGCCCTCCACCATTCTCTTTTCATATGCCTGCAATACGTCCTGCTCACCCCAAGCTGCGATTTCTTCCTTCGTCCGGTAAGTCGAGGAATCTGACGGAGAATGTCCGCTCATGCGATAGGTGAGTACATCCAGCAGGACAGGGCCGTCGCCGTTTTTCAGGATTTCGAGCTTGCGTCCCATTGCCTCAATGACAGCGAGCGGGTTATATCCGTCCACACGTTCTGCATGCATCTGATTCGGCGTTACGCCGGCGCCGATACGGGCCAGAACATTAAATGCCATTGTCTCTCCGACTGTCTGGCCGCCCATTCCATAGAGGTTATTGAAGCAGTTAAAGAGGATCGGAAGTCCCTTGTTAAAGCCTTCCTCCCAGAGCTGCCGGATCTGGTCCATCGCAGACATATTCAGTGCTTCCCAGACCGGTCCGCGTCCAAACGAAGCGTCGCCGATGTTGCAGACTACTACGCCCTCTTTCTGATTGATCCGCTTGTACAGCGCCGCGCCAAGCGAAATGGTTCCGCTGCCGCCCACAATCGCATTGTTCGGATAAATGCCGAACGGGGTGAAGAACGCGTGCATGGAACCGCCCAAACCGCGGTTAAAGCCTGTGGTCCGCGCAAAGATTTCCGCCAATGCGCCGTAAAGCAGAAAATCAACGGCAAGCTCTTTCACATTGCCCGGATGCTCCTGCTTTCCTTCCACAACACGCAGAATTGCCCCGTCAAAAAAGTTCTCCATGATATCCATGAGCTCTTTTTCGGACAGCTTGTTAATAGCGGACAGGCCCTTTGCTAAAATTTCGCCGTGGCTCCGGTGCGAACCAAAGATAAAGTCTTTTTCATTCAGGTAATAAGCCTGGCCGACTGCCGACGCTTCCTGTCCCATCGAAAGGTGCGCAGGGCCCGGATTGTTGTACTCAATGTCCTGATATTTGCTGGTGGTCTTAATATCCAGAAGCATGGTTTCAAACTCCCGGATGGTCGCCATGTCATGGTAGATCCGCAGGAAATCTTCCGTAGAAAATACTTTCTTTTCCTCTTCGATCGTCTTGTTGTACTGGTTCACCGGGATATCTGTGAATTTCACCCAGCCGCTTTTCCGCAGCTCATTAGGGTCCATAAATTGGGATTTTGGCATATATGACACTCCTTTTTTCCTATCTGATTTATCTCATGAAAAGGCGCAGATGCGCCTTTCTTACAGGCTGAAAATTGCTTCGCGGATGATTTCCGACACCGTCGGATGGGGGAATACAATTTCCTTAATATCGGATACGCGCATTTCATTTTCGATCATAATTCCCGCTGATACGATGATTTCGCTGGCATAACTGCCGATCATGTGGCAGCCAATCAGCGCATCGGTTGCTTTGTCCACAATGACCTTGCAGATGCCGTCTCCGCCTTCGTTCTCCGCCACATAGCGTCCGCTGAAATTCATCGATACTTTCCCGATCTTGATCTCTCTCCCCTTTTCCTTGGCCGTAGCTTCTGTTTCACCTACAGAGCCTACCTCCGGATTGGAATAAATGACAGCCGGGATCGCCTGATAGCGCATGACGTCTTTTTTGCCCAGAATATGATTGACGGCTACTTCCGATTCACGGTAAGCGGTATGTGCCAGCATGGACCGGCCGTTGACGTCGCCCGTCGCATAGACTTCAGCCACATTGGTGCGCCCATAGCAATCCGTTACAATGCCTCCGCGGTCGGTTAAGACGCCGAGATTCTCCAATCCATAACCTTTGATATTGGCGCGCCGTCCGATGGACAAAAGCACTTTATCAGCCGGAACTTCTTCTGTTTTACCATCCTTTTCAAACACAACGCTGTTCTGGGTAACTTTTGTTACCTTAGCAGAGAGTTTGAAATGAACGCCCTGCTTTTCGTAATTCTTCTTCAAGATCGCTGAAATTTCCGCATCGGTTGGCCCTGCGATTTTGTCCAGCATTTCGACCACTGTCACTTCCGAGCCGGCGATATTGAAATAAGAAGCCATTTCCAGACCAATCACGCCGCCGCCCACAATTACAAGCTGTTTCGGCACCTCTGTGAGGTCCAAAATTTCACGGTTTGTCAGAACAAATCCATCCTTGATTCCTTCCGCCACTCCTTCAATGGGAGGAACAACAGCAGATGATCCGGTACAGATCAAAAGCCGCTTGGAACAGTAGGTCTCTTTCGAAGTTTTTACACAGAATCCTTCCGCCGTGCGTCCTTCAATGAATGCTTCATCCTCCACTACGGTAACCTTGTTGGCGCGCATCTGCGCTTTTACGCCGGAAACCAGCATGTTCACAACCTTATTTTTCCGCTCGACCACTTTGGCATGATCCAACTTTGGATTTTCACAGGTTACGCCATATGCCTCTCCATGCTTCGCATGTTCGAACATCTTGGCAGAATTTAAAAAGGTTTTCGAAGGAACGCATCCCTCGTTCAGGCAGACACCGCCCAAGGCACGTTTTTCGATCAGAAGCACAGAAAGCCCTGCATGCCCTGCGCGCTCTGCCGCTACATATCCGGCCGGGCCGCCGCCAATTACCATTAAATCATAAATCATCTGTTTTTCCTCCTATTT
>CALYAR010000170.1 GCA_944393585.1 uncultured Clostridia bacterium
CATACACACACCCTGTCCGGCTTGCTGGAAGCTTTGGCAAAACCGTCGCGGCATGAACTGGCACATTCCATCGGGCCGCTGTTTGCTACGGAAGCAGACTATCAGGAGTTTTTAGACCGCCATGCCAAGGCGAATGTGCCCGTCGCGGACCTTTCGGAAGCGGACGGCGGCGTTTATCTGGGAATTGACTGCGGCAGCACGACGACCAAATTGGTCGTGATGGGCGACGATTACCGGATTTTATATCAATATTATGGAGCAAACCATGCGAATCCAGTCGAGGTTGTGCGGGAGCAGATTAATGAAATCTATTCCAAATTGCCGCGCAATGCTTATATCCGCGCGGCAGTGTCCACCGGCTATGGGGAAGAGCTCATCAAAAATGCCTTCTCGCTCGATGCCGGAATTGTTGAAACGCTGGCACATTTTCGGGCGGCGCGGCATTTTAACCCCGATGTAAACTTTATTTTGGACATCGGCGGACAGGACATTAAATGCTTTAAAATTAAAAACCGAGCGATTGATTCCATTATGCTCAACGAAGCATGCTCCTCGGGGTGCGGGTCGTTCATCGAGACCTTTGCCCATTCCATGGGGTATGAAACCAAGGAATTCGCAGCTTTGGCAGTTCGTTCCAAGGCTCCGGTGGATCTGGGCTCCCGCTGTACGGTATTTATGAACTCGTCTGTAAAGCAGGCGCAGAAGGACGGTGCTTCGGTCGAGGATATCTCGGCGGGACTGTCGATGAGCGTAGTAAAAAATGTGCTCTATAAGGTCATCCGGCTCAAAAGCAGGGAAGAGCTGGGAGAAAATGTGGTTGTGCAGGGCGGAACCTTTTTAAATGACGCAGTTTTGCGAAGCTTTGAGCTCGAAACCGGCCGCAATGTGATCCGCCCCAATATAGCGGGCCTGATGGGAGCCTACGGAGCGGCGCTGTACGCCAAAAAGCTGGGCAGGGAAAAGTCCTCGATGCTCTCCGCCGCAGATCTGGAGGCGTTTGTGCACGAAGCGAAACCGACCGTCTGCAAAGGATGCACCAACCGGTGCAATCTGACCATCAATACGTTTTCCGGCGGCAGGAGATTCATTTCCGGCAACCGGTGTGAAAAACCGCTGGGATTGGGGCAGTCGCAAAAGCTTCCGGATCTGATCGAATTTAAGCAAAAGCGGATCGAAGCTTTCCGCAGCAAGGCGCCGGAACACCGGGAAGGGGTCTCCTCGCACGGGACGATTGGGATTCCTATGGGGCTTAACATGTTTGAAAATATCTTTTTCTGGCATGAATTTTTGTCACGGCTTGGATTTTCGGTTGTCATTTCCGATGTGTCGACGCGCAAGCTGTACAGCAGCGGCCAGCAGACGATCCCGAGCGATACTGCCTGCTATCCGGCCAAGCTGATGCACGGGCATATAAAAAATTTGCTGGGGAAAGGAATCCGCACCATATTTTATCCCTGCATGTCATATAATTTCGATGAGGGCAACGGGGACAACCACTATAACTGCCCGGTCGTTGCCTACTATCCGGAGCTTTTAAAATCAAATGTTCCGGACCTGGCCGACGCGGTGTTTCTGTATCCTTATTTTGACGTCAGCCGGAAAAAGGACTTTGCGAAAAAGGCATATGAATATTTCCATGGCTATTACCGCGACATCACGCAAAAGCAGGTAAAAGCGGCGGCCGAGGCGGCGTACGGGGCTTATGAGCGGGCCAAGCAGGAAGTTGCAGAGGAAGGCAGAAAGGCGATTGCATTTGCCCGGGAGCATGGGAAAAAAAAGATTGTCTTAGCCGGCAGGCCGTATCATATGGATCCGGAGATCAACCATGGGATTAACCAGCTCATCACAGGTCTCGGACTTGTTGTTTTGACCGAGGATTCAGTCAGCTCACTGGTGGAAGAAGACCAAAGCGTCAATGTGTTAAACCAGTGGACGTATCATCAGCGGCTTTACAATGCGGCGAAATATGTAACCAATCAAAAGGATACCGAGCTGGTGCAGCTGGTTTCGTTCGGCTGCGGCATCGACGCGATCACAACCGATGAAGTAAGCGAGATATTGACCTCCAAGGGCAAGCTGTATACAGGAATCAAAATTGACGAAATCAATAATTTAGGCGCGGTTAAAATAAGGCTTCGGAGTCTTTTAGGCGCGATCGAGGAAAGGGAGAAAGAACGTGAGTGAAGACAGAGCTTATTTTACAAAAGAAATGAAGAAAACCCACACCATCCTGGTTCCGACCATGCTGCCGATTCATTTTGGGATTTTTGCGCGTATGCTGGAACAGGAAGGTTACCATGTAAAGGTATTAACCAACACCGGCCATGAAGTAGTCGAAGAAGGACTGGCAAACGTCCACAATGATATGTGCTACCCTGCGCTTCTGGCAATCGGCCAGCTGATCGACGGCGTAAAAAACAGCGGGATTCCGCGTGATCGGGTCGCTGTGATGATTACGCAGACGGGCGGCGGATGCCGGGCCTCCAATTATCTCTATCTTTTGAGCAAGGCGCTGAAAAAGAGCGGCTACGGCGATATTCCGGTTATTTCCGCAAGCTTTACCAATGACAAGCATACGGAAGGGTTCCGGCTGTCAATACCATTTTTGCTCAAAGCGGCCTATGCCGCCTTTGTTGCAGATTTGATTATGCTTTTGGGCAACCAGTGCAAGCCGTATGAAATTAATCCTGGGGAAACAAAGGAATTGGAGGAAGAGCTCACCAAACAGACGGCAGACTTCTTCTATCATATGAAGGTACTGTCCTGGAAAAAGACAGAAGCACTCATGCGGGAGATTGTGCAGCGGTTCCGGGAGATTCCGCGGCGGAAGGAGAAAAAAACAAAAGTAGGAATTGTCGGCGAAATTTATGTTAAATATTCGCCTTTGGGGAATAATAATCTGGAGGACTTCCTGCTCAGCGAGGGCTGCGAAGTCGTATGCCCGGGATTTTTGGATTTTGCGCTCTACTGCGTTTATAACGGCGTGGAGGACTATAACTTTTACGGTATGGGCAAAATGGGCGCAAAGGTCAAAAATTGGATTTTGAAAAAAGCAGATGAGCTGGAGGACCGGACAAATGCCATCATCACGGAGAACAGCGATTTTACTCCAATGGGGAAATTCTCCAAACTGCCGGAACTGGTGAAAGATCACATCTCCACGGGCATGAAGATGGGAGAAGGCTGGCTTTTGACGGCGGAAATGGCCGACCTGATTGAAAGCGGCGTCAACAATGTGATCTGCACCCAGCCGTTTGGCTGTCTGCCGAACCACATTGTGGGAAAGGGTATGATGCGGAGCATGAAAAGCAAGTATCCCGATGCCAACATCGCCGCCATTGACTATGATCCGGGCGCATCTCAGGTAAACCAGCAAAACCGGATCAAGCTGATGCTGGAAAATGCGCGTGCTTTGGAGCGGGAAAAGGAAGCGGCTCAAAACGGCCCGGCGGCTGCCGACCCGGACTCCGCAGAAGCCGCGGCCATATAAATGACGATTTGGGATGACAGAAAGGATGGGCGGCATGGTGAAAAAAATATTGGTCGTAGTCGATTACCAGAATGATTTTGTAGACGGGGCATTGGGATTTTCCGGTGCAGAAACCATTTACGAAGGAATCCGCCAAAAAGTGCTCGAATATTTGGAGCGCGGCGATTTTGTGTTTTTCACGCTGGATACGCATGATGAGGGTTATTTATCTTCCCGCGAGGGCAAGGCTCTGCCTGTTGTCCATTGCCGGAAGGGATCAGATGGACATGCGCTCTATGGAGAGCTTGGACAGTTTGAGGGAGACCCCCATGTTTGGTGCGTGGAAAAGCCTGCTTTTGGGTCGCTTGCCCTGCTGGAGCAGGTAAAGCGGGTCTGCCCGGAGGCGGCAGAAATCGAGCTGTGCGGAGTGGTGACGAATATGTGCGTCATTGCAAACGCCGTACTGCTGCAAAGCGGCTTTCCCAATGCGGAGATAACCGTTGACGCCGCCCTGTGCCTGAGCTTTGATCCGGCACTGCATGAAAAGGCCCTCGATGTGATGGAGGGTATGCAGATGAATGTCATCCATAGAATGAAATAGACATAGCCGCATGGATTCATGCGGCTGTTTTTATGAAAAGCCGCGGGGCTTTGGGGTAACCGGCGGGAATCTGCGCCTGCCGCTGCAGTGCCGGTTATTTGAAATCATGGGCGGCGTTTTGGTTTCAAGGAATAAAAAAACGGCATTGAATTGGATGGGAAGCAGTGGTAAAATATTCATGTAAAAGCAAGGAAAGAAAGGAGCAGTTACCATGATTCGGATTCGTGAAATGAAAAAAGAGGATATTAAGATGGTTGTGGACTGGCTGGCCGGAACGGATGAAAATTTCCTGAAACAATGGGGCGGCGAGCGTTGGTATACTTATCCTGTGACCATGGAACAAATGGAGAAGCAATTTGAAACCAGAAAAGACAACACGAAATATTTTATCCTGCTTCGGGATGAACTTCCGATCGGCTCCGCAGAATTGGATGCGATCAGCTGGGATAAAAAGGAATGCTGCATCTGCCGTTACCTGATTGCTCCTCAGTATCGGGGCAGGGGATATGGAACGGAGGCGCTCAATGTACTCACCGGGTATGCGTTCCAAACACTTGGGATGAAGGAGATTCGTCTGTCTGTATTTGATTTTAATACCAGCGCAGTGCGCTGCTATCAGAAGGCCGGATTTGTTGAAACCGGCAGGGAAACAAAAGAAAACGGCTGGGTAGCCGTTCATATGGAACGGTCAAACCCCTATCACAAGAAAAGTGAATCATGATGAAAAGGGCAGGAAAACCTGCCCTTTTTCAAAATCTGTCCGTTTGGTTCAAGAAAACTTCTGCCTCATCTGATATAGTAATAAGCGATGGAGGCGCTAACTTGCAGAGAAATGGAACAAAGGCGCAGTGGGAAAAAGTAAATACTGTGCAGAAAATGCAGAACTATATCAATCAATATGCCGGCGACAGCCGGTTTTCCTATGAGGAGCTGTACCGGCTGTCCGGCTACTCCGAGCGGCACGCAGTTCGGATTTTCAAAGAGCTAACCGGAAAAACACCGCGGGAATATATACGGATTCTGAGACTTTCCAGGAGCGCGCAGGCATTGGTTGGTACGGAAAAGAACGTTCTGGAAACAGCGCTTGATTCCTGCTTTGATTCGCATGAGGGATACACCAAAGCGTTTTCTCAGACGTTTGGAATAAGTCCGGCGCAGTACAAAAAAGGAAAAACACCGATTCCTTTGTTTATTCCATATCCCATCGAAACCTATTACAAACATTTGTGGAAAAAAGGAGAGAATGAAATGGAGCCGCAAAAGCCTTTTTTATGTATGATTACGCCAGTGGAACGCCCTGGGAGGAAACTGATGATCCGGCGTTCGAAAAAAGCACATGATTATTGGTCTTATTGTGAAGAAATGGGCTGTGATTGGGAAGGATTGTTTAACAGCATACCAGAGAAAATGGATACGGCGGCCATTTTGACCCTGCCGGATTGTTTGAATCGGGAAGGATACGGCAATATCGCTTCGGGCGTTGAACTGCCATGTGATTATACTAGCGCCGTCCCGGAAGGGTGCGAGCTTTTGGAGCTGTCCCCCTGCACAATGCTTTATTTCCAAGGGCCTCCCTTTCAAACGGATGAAGAATTTTTCCGGGATTTAGGTCAGGTTTTTCAGGCAGTCGATACATATGATCCTTCTCTTTATGGGTATGAATGGGCCTACGATTTGGCTCCGCGCTTCAATTTTGGAGGCCAGTCGGGAAAGGGAGCCAAATTAGCCGTGCCGGTACGGAAAATTCAAGTATCCGCTGGAAGATAGGGTACATGAGAGAACTCTATTTTAAAGTGCAGACAGTTTGGGGCATGGAAAAGCCCCGCTTTCGCAGGGCTTTTTTCGTCCATATGAATTGATTTTCTGCAGGGCAGGGCCGGGGCCGTCACACCGATGGGACGGCCCGTCGCGGCGGAGCAGCCGATGAATGAAAAGTATGGTTTTTTGCCCCGCACGCTGCCGCTGAGAAAACTAAAAAAGCCGCGTAAGGTGTTTGTTTCAAAC
>CALYAR010000171.1 GCA_944393585.1 uncultured Clostridia bacterium
TTATACTGGCCATGCGGAAATACATCCTTTCTTGTATGGTTTGGTTTGGTCGCTAAAACTATAACACAGAAAATGTATTTCCGTCTTTTTAATTATTCAGTTGTAACATATGTATTGTAAACCTACACCAAAGCCAGATCAAACTGCATAAGGCTTATTGACAGGAAAACTGCAATTTGATAAGATTGTTTTTGATATACAACATTGGAAAGGAGTTTTAAAAATGTTTAAAACCGGCCTGGTATCCGTTAGTTTTCGCAATCTTTCACCGGAAGAAATTATTGATATGGTAAAGCAGGCGGGGCTTTCCGGCATAGAATGGGGAGGCGACGTTCATGTTCCCGCCGGAGATATTGCCTGCGCCGAATCGGTCGCTTTCAAAACCATGGAGGCGGGGCTTGAAACGCTCGCCTATGGATCGTATTATTATCTGGGAGCCTATGAAGATTACCGCACTGAATTTCAAAAAGTGATCGACAGTGCAGCCGCGCTGAATGCTCCGGTCATTCGTATTTGGGGCGGAAAAAAAGTTTCTTCCGCTTTGTCCAAAGAGGAACGGGCTGCTCTGGTTCGTGAGACGCAGGATCTATGCGATATGCTGAAAGGAACCAAAATTGCTCTGGCCTTTGAATTTCACAATAACACCATTACTGATACGGCAGAATCTGCCATCCGCCTGATGGAAGAAGCAGAACGCGGCAATCTCTATCTTTATTATCAGCCAAACCGGCATTATGTTCCAGTTGGAGAATCTGCTCTTTCCTATTGTCTGAAAGAGCTGAATCTAGTGATGCCCTATCTCTATCATGTGCATGCATATCACTTCAATGCTCAGAATGAAAAGTGCCTGCTGGAAGAAGGCTATTCTGATTTTGTAAAATATATCGAAGCAATCCGCGCTGCCGGAAAGAATCCCGCGTTGATGGTGGAATTCTGTCTGGATAATAAAGTAGAAAACTTTTTCCGCGACGCAAAGACCATTAAAAAACTTGCTGCATTATCATGATTTTCTGATGCCAACCGTAACAAAGGAGACTCAACATGCTGTTTAATTCCCTGCATTTTCTGATATTTTTTCCCATTGCCGTATTGGGATACTGGATACTGCCGCATAAGGCACGATGGGTGTGGCTTTTAATTACAAGCTACTATTTTTATATGTGTTGGAACGCAAGCTATGCCCTTCTTATGGCAACTTCAACAGTTATCACATATTTGAGCGGCCTTTTGATCGGACGGGCAGATCGAATCAAAAATGAAAAAAAGAGGACAAAGATGAGAAAACTTTGGGTATTTCTGAGTTTCGCCATCAACCTCAGTATCTTGTTCTTTTTTAAGTATTTCAACTTTGCCGTGGACAATCTCAATTTGGTGCTGGACGCTCTGCATATCAAGCTTTTAACACCTGATTTTGACATCCTGCTGCCGGTTGGTATCTCGTTTTATACGTTTCAGGCGCTGAGCTATACGGTAGATATCTACCGCGGCGACTTGGCGCCGGAACGCAATCTGGGAAAATATGCGCTTTTCGTATCATTCTTTCCCCAGCTTGTTGCAGGCCCTATCGAACGTTCTAAAAATCTCATTACACAGATCCATGAAAAGCACACGTTTTGTTATTCTGAAGTGAAGAACGGGCTGCTTCTCATGCTGTGGGGATTTTTTCAAAAGCTCGTGATTGCAGACCGTGCGGCAATTTTGGTCAATCAGGTATTCAACAATTATACCGAATATGCCGGGTTTCAGATTGCCATAGCCGTATTTTTGTTTGCCATGCAGATCTACTGTGATTTTGCCGGATATTCCAACATTGCGATTGGCGCAGCGCATGTAATGGGCTTCTCTTTAATGCAGAATTTTGACCGCCCTTACTTCTCCAAATCCATCCCTGAGTTTTGGAGACGCTGGCATATTTCACTCAGCACTTGGTTTCGGGACTATCTCTATATCCCAATGGGCGGAAACCGCAAGGGAACAGTGCGGAAATACTTTAATGTCATGGTCACATTTCTGGCGAGCGGCTTGTGGCACGGTGCCAGCTGGAATTATGTAGCATGGGGCTTTCTGCACGGATTATACCAGGTGATCGGAGGAATCCTAAAGCCGTTTCGCGATGCAGTTACAAAGAAATTCCATATCGACCGCAATCTTTTCTCCAATAAGCTGCTGCGTATTCTGTGGACGTTTTTGCTGGTAAACTTTGCATGGATTTTTTTCCGCGCCCCCGGGATCACAGAAGCGTTTGCAATCATTGGTAAACTGTTTTCAAGCTTCAACCCCTGGATCTTTTTTGACGGCTCTCTTTATACGCTGGGACTGGTTCAAAAGGATTTCTGGATGCTCCTCTTCTCGCTGGTTATTCTGGCTTCAGTCAGCTATATGCAGCGGAATCGTTCTCTTCGGGAAAGGCTGGAAAAACAAAATATCATCTTTCGCTGGTGCGTCTATTTTATTGCAATTTTCTTTGTTCTCATCTTCGGAATTTACGGCCCAAACTACGATGCCAGCGCATTCATCTATTTTCAGTTTTAGGAAAGGAGCATACAAATGAAAAAAGGGAAAATCATCTTCAAAGCAGTGTTATTCATAGCAATCTTTTGTGTGCTTTTCTCCGCCGCAAACAGTATTTTAAAGCGCAAAGCACTGGTAGGCGCCTGGAATACTACTGTCAAAATCGGCGGGCTTGCAAACGAGCCGAAGGACAGTATCGACGTTATGTTTTTTGGTTCCAGCCATATGTATTGTTCCATCAATCCATTGGAGCTGTATCAAAAAACGGGGATCACCTCTTATGTATATGCTGTCCAGCAGCAGCCGATCTGGGCAAGCTATTACTATATTATCGAAGCTTTGAAATACCAATCCCCCAAACTGGTCGTTCTGGAAATGTACACGGCCAATTATACCGAAGAGTATACCAGTGAAGAAGTAAACTTTTCTTCCACGGATGAAATCGGTTTTTCCAAAAATAAAATCGATCTCATCCAGGCAATGGTTCCCAAAGAAGAGCGTAAAAATCACTACATCGAGTTTTTAAAATATCATACACGCTGGAAAGAGCTTACCAAAGATGATTTTAATTTAAATTATAAAGAATTAACAGATCCGAATCGGGGCTTTGTCCTGCTGGAAACCAGCCAGCCCGTTGTGCTAAACGCAGAAGAAGTAACCGAAACAGCGCAGTTATATGAAAAGAATCTCGAATATCTGGACAAGATTATTGCTTTGTCCGAAGAAAAGGGGTTTGACCTTTTGTTTTTGGGTTCTCCTTATCAAATGGATGAAGAACAAAAAAAGGTTTTTGCTGCTGTCGATCAATATGCCGATCAAAACGGAATTCCATTTTTGGATTACAACCACTATTATGAGGAACTCGGACTCGATCCTCAAACAGATTATTATGACAAAGGGCACGTAAATTACAAAGGCGCAAAAAAAGTAACCGACCATTTTGCAGACTACCTGAGCCAAAACTACGAGCTCGAGGATCATCGGGGACAAGCGGAGTACCAGGACTGGCAGGAAGATTATGAAAGCTATACTGCTTACATTAAGGAACTGGAAGCCAAATAGCGCAGTGCGAAAAGGAAGGAGAACGTTATGTATCAGGATGATTATATCATGCGCCAAATTGAAGGAATTGTCCGCATGCTGGCCAGAATTGTGCTTCACAAGGAGATGCCGGAAAAGGAATTCCTTGCTGAACAGGAATTTCTGTCCGAAGAGGAAAATTTTGCAGTGCAGCTTTTTAAGCTGCTTCGCTTTGGCGAAATCAACGAAGCAGAAGACCTTCTTTTTGAACGTCTGGAGGAAGATCCTGCCGAAACTTATCGTCCCATTGCAGAAGGGTTCTATGATACCTTGGAACAGATGGACGATTTTACTTTGGAAAACTCCAACTTTTCCAGGGAGGAAATCGAGGAAGGGCGCAGTTCTGCAAGAAAACTGCTAAGCCATAATCCTTCTGAATAAGCGTAATCATTTGATTCGGAGACAGAACTCTGTCTCCGAATTTTCATTATTTTAATTTTTCCTTACTTTACTGCAAAAGTTTTGTATCAATCCTGTATCGTTTTTGTTACTTCATTGACAATCCGTATCATTTCAAACTATAATTTATTTATCGATAATTGATTGTAAAACGGGAGGTAAATTCAAATGAAAAAAATCGGGATCAGTATTTTATTGACTGCTTTCCTTTTTATCTTGCCCGCACCTGCTTCCGCTGTTATCTGCGGAGAAGTTCTGACAACAGATATTACCGCTTACATCGATGAACAACCGATCGAATCGTATAACATTAACGGCTATACCTATGTATTTGCAGAAGATTTAAAGGACTATGGATTTGACGTTGCCTGGGACGGCAATGCACGGACGCTTTCCATTGAACGCAGCCGCAATGCCGAACGCGGATTTTTATCCATGGAAAAGGTAAATATCAAAAAGAGCGATGTTCCTTTTGCCAAACATGCCTATGACGTTTATGAAACGGATATTCAGACTTTTATCGGCGGCAAAGCCGTGCAGGCTTATAACATTGATGGGAAAACCCTGATTTTTTTTGAAGATCTGGCCGAATATGGATTTTGCAGTTATGACAACAACACCCGTGAAATCAAACTGGATATGGCCGGATTTGATGCAAAAATACTGCTGGAAGCATCCGAAAAAGAGGAACTGCTTCTATCCTATCAGGATTTCGATGATAGGACTGAAACAACAACTTATATAGGCGATGTAGAGAATGGAAAGCCAAACGGCTATGGGGTGATTCATCTCCATACTGACGTTAAAAGTGCCGGGCCGATAGAAAGTATGGATCAATATGACTATGGTAATTATATCAATGGAGAAAAAGACGGCTATTTCTATGAGTATACTATAACAAATTCGCGCCTGTTTCCGGAAAATTTCAGACAGTATTACAGTATCAGTCAATATAAAAACGGAGAGGCAAACGGTTATTCCCTTCACCTATCCTTCTATCCTGGCTCTGTTTTCAGCAGAACAGAAACCAAAGGAGCATATAAACGCGAGATTGTCATTGACGATACTTACCGCTATGGTTACCGTATCGAGCAGGAAGGCTATACCGATTCCCACGGGCAGATCATTGACTACGAAAAAACAGAAGCAGGGAAAATTTCCGATGTATTTGCCGGTTATGGAATTTCCCTCGTAGTGGATGAAAAAGGTGATTTATATGGTTTTGGAGATTTAAATCCATATAAAGGGATAACAAAAGACGTGCCGGTCCGGTTAGATCATAATATAGCCAGTGCGTATGCTGGAAGTTCCAGTGATGAAATATCTGTCATAGACCAAAACGGCAACTTGTATAATTTGTGGGATAAAATCCAAAATGATAATGCGCCGGTTCGATTTCAAAATGCAAAGAAAGCATCCTCCGATTTTTTCCTTACCAATGACGGCAAATTGTATCGTAAAAATGCAGGTGATTTGGAACCTCCCACGCTGATAGCAGAGGGAGTCAAAGACTTTTCTGCTCAAGGTTTAAGAATCTTATTTCTAAAAAATGATAACAGCGTCTATTTCGCACGGTTCAATTATGCTGCTCAATCGGGCGCAAGCTGGACGGATGGCCTGGATCTCTCTGCGCCGGTTAAGGTATTTGACCAGGCGAGCGCCGTTTCGCTCAATGCCAGGAATCTTGTAGTCGATCAGAATAACGTCCTCTGGGGCTGGTCATCCGATCTATATCATACGCCGTACCAGGAGATGGAAGATTCTTATTCCACAAAAACACCGATACAAATTGCAGCGGATGTAACGGCCGCTGACAGCAGTGCCGGACTCATTACCGGTTCTTTTATCGCCTATACGAAAACGGACGGCGTCCTTTATGTCTGCCCGGATTATACGGAGCCTGAAGATGAAAGCACTTTTGGAATTACCGGTGAAACGAAGTTGTTAGAGAATGTGAAAACATTTTCTGCCGGCCGCGGTTATCTGCTTATCGTAAAAAACGACGGAACCTTATGGGTATGGGGGAAAAATTCCGGGGGCAATTTGGGAACCGGAAATGATTCCGACGCATCGCGGCCGGTTCAAATAACCGATTTCTATCAATTTATCGACTAAATCAGAAAAAGGATTAACAAAAGGAACACTTCGATTGGGCAAGTGTTCCTTTTTACTCCATACAAAAAACTGCTTTACGCAATGTATGATTTTCTATCCCATTGGGTTTGGATTGAAAAAATCTTTTGTATTGTCCGCCTGCCTGTTTTAACTGTCTTGTCGGCATATAGGAATCTTTTTGGCATAGAACCAATAAATTATGGTAAAATGTATTTTGATAAGATGAATAAAATGAAAAGCCTGTGCTTTTAACAGCCGCTTTACTGCCAAAGCATCCGCCAGCATAAAAACTCAAATATGGATTGACAAACCCTTCCTTTACATGATAGAATATAAGAGCTTGCTCGGAGGGCAAATCATTCGTTAGAAATGATGGGCTGGATAAGGCACAGACTGAAATGTCTGTCCCTTATCCGGCCTTTTTTATGTTTAAAAGGAGGGGAAAAGAATGGATTTCCTGAAAGGCAAAATTAAAAACATTTATTTCAAATATCTGGCGGCTGCGTTTGGAAGTACGCTGATTACTTCCATTTACTCGATTGTGGATATGGCAATGGTAGGCCAATATCACGGTCCAGAAGGCTCGGCGGCTTTGGCAGTAGTAGCACCGGTCTGGAACGTGATCTACAGCTTTGGACTCCTGATGGGTATCGGCGGTTCTGTTCTCTTCAGCACCATCAGGGGAAAAGCAGAGGGACAGGAAAAGAAATCAAATGAATATTTTACTGCTTCTGTGATCGGCTCCATTATCCTTGCGGTTGTTATCTGGCTGTGCGTTATTCTGTTTGATCGACAGTTACTGCTGATGTTTGGCGCACAGGACAACACACTAACCCTTGCAAGAGAATATGTGGAACCTATCAAATTTGCCATTCCCCTCTTTCTGTTTAATCAAATGCTGGCAGCATATCTGCGCAACGATAAAAATCCAGCTCTGGCAACCGGCGCCGTTTTAGCAGGCGGTATCTTTAATGTATTTGGTGATTATTTCTTTGTCTTTACCTGCAATATGGGAGCTTACGGCGCAGGGCTGGCCACAGCAATCGGTTCGGCCATTACCTTTGTCGTTATGCTGTCGCATTTCTTCCGAAAGAAAAATACGCTGCGTCTTGTCAAACCCACCGAATTAATAAAAAAGCTGAAAGAGATTTGCGTAACAGGATTTTCCACCTTTTTCATTGACGTAGCGATGGGAATACTCACGATCCTGTTCAACCGCCAAATTGTAAATTATCTTAGCACAAATGCTCTGGCCGTATATGGGGTTATTGTAAACATCAGCACATTTGCCCAGTGCTGTGCTTACAGTGTAGGACAGGCATCCCAGCCAATCATTTCTACAAATTACGGTGCAGGGAAAGGAGAGCGGATCAAAGAAGTACTCAAATACGCCTTAGGAACAGCCGCTTTTTTTGGAATCCTCTGGACAGTGCTCAGTCTGACGATTCCAAACCAGTTTATCCGCATTTTCATGACCCCTACACCGGAAGTTTTGCAAATTGCGCCGGCAATCTTTCGGTGCTATGGAATTTCATTCCTTTTGCTTCCGCTCAATATTTTCTCCACCTATTATTTCCAGGCGTTGATGAAGCCAAAGGCAGCATTTGTAGTTTCCGTAGCAAGAGGTCTCGTAATCAGCGGAATTCTCATATATTTGCTGCCAATAGCCGCTGGAGCAGATTCCATCTGGT
>CALYAR010000172.1 GCA_944393585.1 uncultured Clostridia bacterium
AATCTTTCAATAGCTTATCACGGTCTGCCGGTTCAATGCTCATTGCGGCAAAGTACTCATCGATCGGTTTGGGATTTGGAATTGATTTTTCATTGATCTCTATAAAAAACTTCAAAAATTCACGGCCAGTCAGAAACTCCGGTACGGTCGGAGTGGACAGGACATAGCCTATGTCCTCTGGTTTAACCTCTTTTCTCTCCCCGCTCTCTTCCAGGCAAAAATCACCCTGATCCATTTTTATATCCCGGTTCAGACAGTTAAACAGCGTTGTCTTTCCCGCTCCGTTGCGCCCCAAAAGCCCATAGATTTTTCCGCTTTCAAAGGTAAAATCAATATCGCGAAGGACTTCTTTTTTTTCAAAGTGCTTGGATAAATGCTCAATTATAAATTTCATTTTTATGCTCCTCTGATTTATTTCCATTTTTTAATGCCCTTTTCACATCTCTTTTTCATATTTTATAAGATAGAAAACAAAGCTCCCTACAACGATGAGATAAGCAAAAACCAAAAGCAGAATCACGGCCAGTTCCACTTCCATTAGGGCAAAAGTGATCATCAGTGCGCTGAAAATATAGAGCATGAAATCAAACGCCCTTGCCTTTGCCCGGTTTCCGATTGCCACATTCCGTTCATCCTTTTGATCAATCTCTAACTGCTTTTGCATATGCGGCGCCTTCCGGTATATTCGTTTACTTGCAATATTACCCATCCCGTATCCAAATGTCCCGCATCCAATGCCAATGCAGATATAGGGCAGAATCCGCATCATTCCCTGCGGGTTTGAGCTGCTTTTTAGAAGAAACAGGCCTCCAAACAGCAAAATGACCCCAACGAGTACAAATAGATAATCCCATTTTTTCTGTTTCATTCCGAGTCCTCCTCAAAAATAAAAATATCTTCGATTTGCATGTTAAAATACCGGGCAATTTTAAATGCCAGAAGAATGGAGGGATTGTATCTTCCGTTCTCCAATGAGCCAATGGTTTGCCTGGACACTTCCAATGCAGCTGCAAGCTCTTCCTGTCGGATTCCCCGACTTTTCCGAATCTCTTCCAACCGATTTTTCACAGTGCTCCACCTCTCACCTGAATGGAAAGCAAACTTTCCATTACTATTTTACACAAAAAAGGAAAAATGTCAAGCTAACTTTCCATAAATCATGTAAAATGCTTTCATAGGAAAGACAAAAATAAAACACAGGAGAAGGACTATAAAAAATTTACCGAAAGCCCTTCTCCTGTGCCGCAACACATTTCAATCTACAATTTATCCTATTTTTTCACAAAAACGGCTACCCTCACTGAATTTCGCACTTTTTCAGTCCCACACTCCGCCGGGAAGAAAGAGCGCTTTGTATAAATCAATCGCATACCGGTCGGTCATTCCCGCAATATGGTCACAAACTAAGTCACATAACTCATATTGATCCCGCAGCTTGGTCAGCTGGTCCGGCAGCTTATCGGGATTTTTCATAAAATACTGATAGAGTCTTTCTATGATAAAATTCACATTTTCCTGAGAAAATTTATGAGGCGAAGTATATACCATCTGGAACATGTACTGCCGCAGCTCCATAAGGGCATTCCAGATTGGCTCAGACATTGTAATTTCATTTTTTCCAATGCTGTTTGATACTAAATCCAGAATAAACGTATTAATCCGCTCCGAATAATCTTCCCCCAGAATATCGGAAAACTTTTTAGGAATATCCGAAATTATTTCAGCCGAAACTGCATCGTCAATATCGTGGCATAAATAAGCAATTTTATCTGCATATTGAATGATTTTGCCTTCCAAGGTATGAGGTACCTGCGAACCGGTATGGTGTACAATACCGTCCCGAACTTCATAAGTTAAATTCAATCCGCCGTCTTCCAAAAAGTCAACCACCCGAAGACTCTGGGTGTAATGAGCAAAGCCGTGCGGAGACAAAGAATTTAAAGCCCGCTCTCCGTCGTGCCCAAACGGAGTATGCCCCAGATCATGCCCCAAACCGATGGCTTCTGTTAAATCTTCATTTAATTGCAGCGCACGCGCCACAGTTCTTGCAATTTGTGTCACAACCAAAGTATGGGTCAGCCTTGTCCGGCAATGGTCATTTTTGGGCATGACAAATACCTGCGTTTTGTCCTTCAGCCGCCGAAATGCCTTGGAATGGATAATCCGATCCCGGTCACGCTGAAAATCCGTGCGGATAATACATTTTTCTTCATCCCGTTCCCGTCCCTTTGTGTCCTTCGATTTAACAGCGTAAGGCGATAGCATTCGCTCTTCCAATTCTTCTGTTCTCTCCCGAATTAACATATTCACACCTCTGCAATTGAATGTGTTCCAAGCTTCCATGTTCCAGATTAATTTACTTTTTGGGACAAATCAAAAATACCGTTTCCTCTTATTACAATTTATTCTTCTGCGCCGCCATATAGTTTTCCAATATTAAACAGGCTGCAACAGTATCTACTGTTTTTTTACGTTCCTTCCCCCGCGTATTTGTTGCATTTAAGATCTGAATTGCCGAAACCGTGGTTAGCCGCTCGTCCCACAAAACAATTTCGCCCTCATAAAGTTCAGACAATAATTGAACAAATTCTTTTGTTTTTTCTGCTCTTTCTCCCATAGAACCATCCATGTTTCTGGGCATTCCTACAATAATTTTGGCTGGCTGGTACTGTTCTAATACTGTTTTCAGTTCCTCCATCAGTTTTTTCGCCCCGCGATTTGGAATTGTTCTGACCCCCTGAGCCGTCAGCATCAGCAAATCACTGATACTGATGCCCACCCGAGAATCTCCATAGTCAATTCCCATCCATCTTCCCATCACTTTACAGCCTCCTTTGGGGCCTCTTCCAACAATTTAGCCGCCAATTGAGCATTGGAATATGCTTTTTCCTTTAAATCTTTCAATTTCTCTTCGGATACGCAGGCATTGGCGTGCAGGCAGCATTGGATTTTGGGTATGCTGTTTTCCAAAGAGAATTCGTCAAGCAATAGATAATTGGAAACCCCTGCATAACGCATAAAACTGCCGACTTTTGGGTTGTATTCCAAACCAAAGACAGGAACATTGGCATTAACCGCATATACCAGCGCATGCAAGCGCATGGCAACCATAAACTCCATATGGCGGATGATCCCCATCAGCTGTTCGCCCGGCAAACTTTCTTCTAATATAAGGGAAGGCGTTTTCATCATGGAACGCACCTTTTGGCTGAAATCATAATCGGACGGGCGCTGCATCGGCAGGAAAACCGCCGTCATACCATAAGTTTTGCTGATATAGTCGCAAACCCTTGCGGTTTCCGCACAGAATTCCTTTTTCAAG
>CALYAR010000173.1 GCA_944393585.1 uncultured Clostridia bacterium
TAAACCCGTTCATTCAATCGTCTGCTTTCTGGCCTGTGTTAGCAGATAAATGTCCATATTTAAAATGTATATGATTTCAAATGCCTTAGCATCCTGCGGGATAATTTAACCATTGACTGTATATGCAAAATGATTGGAACAATCCGGATCAAGCGGGGAAACCAAAGACTCTTCCTCGGCAAAATCCGCCTTTTTGTGTCCGCAGTTTTCATATTCTTCCGTCAATCCGTTGCACGATAGCAGCAAATTTTGATAGTCCAAAACCAGACTGGGATACTTGCTCTGCGGACGAAAATGTTCAATGTGCGAATTATGCCGGTCAATCCGCTTCATACAGTAGCAGCACAGGCCATACTGTTCCCGCAGCAGGGACTCTTTCACTTTTTCCTTTACCTTTCGATAAGGCCGGGTACCCAATGTCCGAAACGTAGGATTTTTTCCCGTCTTTTTCCGATACGCAGCAATAAAATTTTTCAGCGCCTTTGGCGCAGGATTTTTTTTGATGTATCTCATATCTTTCGGCGCCCTCTTCCAATTAAAATGCGGGCTTTGACTACGTCGGCATTGGCAGGATCGGTCATCGCTTCCAGTTGATTGACAAGGCTCTCAGCCGTGTCTAGCTCTCGTTTTCCAATCGCTTCATACATTCTCCCTATCAAATTTTTGGTTTCCTGGTTGATGTGTGAAGTTCCCAAAAATTCTTCTAAAATATAATTGGAATCCCAGCCCTTCAGCCCCTTCACTGGCTGAAATGAAACATTCCGGTTTTGACCCGTTACGGCGAAGATGTTAAAATCATCTCCAATTTCTCCCAACACCTGCGGAGAATGCGTTGTAATCAGAAACTGAATATTAGGAAACAAACGGCAAAGAGTAGAAAGAATGCGCCTTTGCCACAAGGTATGCATGTGAAGTTCGATTTCGTCAATTAAAACAATTCCATCCCCTTCTAAAGGATTTTCCCGTTCTGGATTTGCCAAAACAAGCCGCATCGCCAGATCCCCAAACAAAGCTAAGGTGCATTTCTCCCCGTCTGACAGTTCTTCTGCAGACAAATCCATTCCATTTTTGGTAACGATCAATCCTTCCTTATCTCCCAGGCGCAGATCTGTCACACCATCGAGCATTTCCGTCACAACTGCGCGAACAACCGAGAGAGAACGAAGAGCCTGTTGACTTCCCGCCTGTAAATCCATCTCACAGCTATAGAACCAGTTAAAAAAAGCAGTAAAATCCGATATAGCAGAAATCGCGTGATCAAAGGCCATTTTTTTATTTACATCGGCGATATCCTGTTTCTTAAACTGAATTCCATAGACCATTCGGTGAGTGGAATAAGCCGCAAAAATCGGCATATTGGATTCTTCACCTAGAAAAAGCCGCCTGAATTTTTGACAAAACCGATCAATGTGAATATTTAAATTCGTTTTCGTTCGTTCACGTATACATGGAATCGACTCACCGTCGTCGAATGCAAATTCCGCCTCTAACCGATAATGATCTTTCCCATGGGCAATATCGCCGCCTTCCCCCTTTTCCGCACACATATATTTTCCATCGGTAAGTGAAGTGATAATATCGGAAAATATCAAATGAATTGCACGTAAAACCGTTGACTTTCCTACTCCGTTTACTCCAAAAAAGACCGTACTTTTTCCCTGAAACAGAAGCGCGGCGTCTTCTACTGCTTTGAAATTTTCTAAGTGAAGCGACTGTAATTCCATACGCAATCCCTTTCCCTTCGTCCTTTATTTGGATTGAATAAAACCATCTACGGACAGATAACGCTCGCCCGTATCGGGCAATATGGTTACAATTCTTTTTCCTGCAAATCCCGGCCGCTGTGCCAGCTGAATCGAGGCCCAGAGGGCACTTCCAGATGAAATTCCAACAAAAATTCCTTCCTTTTGAGCCAAAAGCTGAGCTGTTTCCATTGCCGCTTGATCGGTGACTCGAATCACTTCATTGATTAGAGAAGTATCTAATATTTCCGGTACAAAACCGGCCCCAATTCCCTGTATTTTATGCGGCCCCGCCATTCCCCCGGAAAGGACAGGAGAGGAATCCGGTTCTACTGCAACAATGTACACATTCGGGCATACTTTTTTCAGTTCGCGGCCTGTTCCGGTTAATGTCCCTCCGGTTCCTACTGCCGAGACGAAAACGTCGATTTGATGGTCCAAATCCGTCAAAATTTCTTTTGCCGTCATTTCTTCGTGAGCCCGCGGATTTGCAGGATTTACAAATTGCCCTGGAATAATGGAATTCGGCGTTGTCCGGTGAAGCTCTTCTGCCCGTTCAATAGCTCCTTTCATTCCCAAAGAGCCTTTGGTAAGAATCAGTTCAGCCCCATAAGCGCGCAGCAGACGCTGGCGTTCTATGCTCATCGTTTCAGGCATTGTTAAAATGAGACGGTAGCCTCTGACTGCGCAGATCAATGCAAGACCAACTCCCGTATTTCCGCTAGTCGGCTCTATAATAACCGTATCCTGATTAATCAGGCCCTTTTGTTCTGCATCTAAAATGAGGTATTTTGCCGCTCTGTCTTTAATGCTGGAGGCAGGATTAAAAGATTCTACTTTGACGATTAAATCTGCATTAAGCCGAAACTCCTTCATAATTTTATTGAGGCGTACCAACGGTGTTTTGCCAATTAATTCTGTGATATCCTGATAAACTTTCATTGTTATTTCTCCTATTCGTTCACAATTTATCTATTTTTTTCATTTTTTTCAAAATCATATAGCAATGAAATTATGCCCCAAATCATTTGGAAAAAGCCATACTTTCAACTGCTGTATTTTCAATATACCACTTTTTCAGCCCTTTTACAATGTTTTATTTGGCTTTGTTCCATGGCAATTTGGGAAAGAAAGATTAGATTATCGAATACTTGGGGGATTTCATTTACAAATTGTTCAAATCACTTTCACAAAAAATTCACTGCATTTTAAAAGATTATTAAAACCAGTATCATAATTTGGGTTTATCATAAAATCAATCCGAAAGGAGATAGTAAAAAAGAATTTATTAAGGAGGTTTTTACTATGACATACAACAATAATGATTTTGAAAATAATAATAGCAGTTACTCCGAAAACGGGTTCCAGCAAGAGGAACAAAATACAACGAATGAGCCTAATTCTGTTTATGCCACATACCGGCAGGCAGAAAAGAAAGAAAAGAAATCAAGCTTTTTAACCAAAAAAGCGGCTGTAGCCTTATTTGTACTTTGCATAGGCACTTCTTCTGTTCTGGGCTTTGGAGGAGGATATCTCGCAGGAAATCAAAACACAGATACCTCTTCTGTTCAATCACAGAACGTTTCAGCCGATGGAACTGAGAGCGATTCGCAATTGACAAAACTTAGCAACACCAGCACAAACGGTTCTTCCCTCTCTGTAGCAGAAATTGCCGCAAAGGCACAGGATTCTGTGGTAGAAATCAAAACAGAGGCAATTCAAACAGGAAGCTTTATGAGTCAGTATGTATCCGAAGGAGCGGGCAGCGGTGTTATTATCAGCTCAGATGGTTACATTGTAACCAATAATCACGTGATTGAAGATGCCCAGAACATTACCGTTACCCTTCGGGATGGAACCAGTTATACCGGCACTTTGGTTGGAACCGACAGCAAGACCGATGTAGCGATTATTAAAATTGATGCGACTGGATTACAAGCTGCTGAAATCGGCGACTCTTCTACTTTGGAGGTTGGAGATGTTGCAGTAGCAATCGGAAATCCTTTGGGCGAGCTCGGCGGCACAGTAACAGATGGAATCATCAGTGCTCTGGACCGCGAGATTACACTCGGCGATGAAACTATGAATCTGCTTCAAACCAATGCGGCGATCAATCCCGGCAACTCCGGCGGAGGTCTGTTCAATGATCAGGGCCAGTTAATCGGAATTGTGGTAGCAAAATCGTCGGGAACCGATGTAGAGGGTCTTGGCTTCGCCATTCCGATCAACAATGTCAAAGACGTCATTTCTGATTTACAGACTTATGGATATGTAACAGGGCGGCCTGTTTTGGGAATTGAAACTCTCGAAATTACGGACATCAGAACTGCTATGACCTATGGAGTTTCACAGCCAGGCGTATATGTTTACAATGTAGAAAACACGGCCAGCGGTTTACAGTCCGGCGACTTGATCCAGAGCGTAAATGGAACTGAAATTACCTCTGCTTCTCAGTTAAAGAGCATCATTGAGAGCTGTTCTGTAGGAGATAACATAACAATATCGGTCCTGAGAAATGGACAGCAAGTAGAATTGACCATTAAACTATTAGAAGATCAACCGGTCAGCAGCAACAGCTCCAATGTTTAAATACATCTCTTTCCCTCTTTTTCAATTCAATCATATATCAAATGAAAAGCAGGATTTCAATCCTGCTTTTCTTCGTTATTTTTGACATTTTTTCTTCCATATTTTTTGAATAAAAACAAGCAGCCGCATGTGATGGCCGTCCCAACTACAGAGCCGGCAAAATCCAAGCAAACATCACGAATTTCTCCGGAACGTCCCGGAACAAACAGCTGATGGATCTCATCGCTGGCTGCGAAAAAGAGACAGATCAGTAAAGCAAATACAAGCTTTTTCGCAATAGAATATTTGGTAGTGCTGATTGCCAGCATTGCCAAAATTCCCAAAAGCATATAGCATATAAAGTGCGCGCTTTTTCGAACATAGTAATTTATTCTTTTAAATATTTTTTCCGTAATTCCTTTTTCTGAATCTGACGTACCGGGAAGAATTTTTATGATCTGCTCTGTTACTTCTTCACTTGTTTGCGTTGATTTTTTTCCAGGCTGCATGGAAAACAAAAATATAATACCCATCATCAAAAACAAACAGCCCCATAGCAATACTTTTTTCATTCTATACCCTCTTTTTTGTCCAAGAATACTTTTTTCTATTTTTCTATTTAACGAAATCATATCATAAAATGATTAAGATATCATTTTCATTTTATTATAATTTTATGATTTCATCAAGATTCTCTTTTCATTATTGGCTTCATAAAGATTTACTTTTAGGTTTCATCAACATTATCTAGCTTTCTTCCCAAATTATATTTTTTGAAAGTAGTATCACCAGATGTTTTCCATGGTCAAAAAACATTTTACTGTAATTATATTATGTAAAGTTATAAGCGCCGAAAGTTTATATTAAATACAGCAATGAAAAACAGGACCAAAACGAATAGAAAGCACAAGGTTTAAAAACAAAATTTTTTAAAATTCATTTTCAAAATTATTGCTATTAGGATATGCTAAAAGAGATACACAGATATGCGGTATAAAAAAAGCATATGCGAAAAACGCATATGCTTTTGACCTTAACTATCATTAAGCGCCCATTTTGTTTAACTTCTTAGCGAGCTGCGATTTCTTTCTGGAAACCATATTTGCTTCCAGCGCCTTCTTTGAAGCGGCCTGATCCAACTTTTTATTTGCAAAATTGAGAGCGGCTTTTGCTGCTTCCAGATCGCCGCTTTCCACTGCAGCTTCAAACTTTTTAATATATGTTTTGATAGCAGAAACACAGCGCTGATTTTTCAACGTTTTTGTTTTGATGACTTTAACCCGCTTCTTAGCAGATTTAATATTTGGCATTTCATTCACCTCCGACCCGTTAATCCGTATGCAAAAGGCGTCTAACACTGACCTTTTTCAAAATTTGCAAGAGGGCCTATTCTGCCTTGTCCATCTTGCTTTCCCATAACTTTGAATATTTTAGCACATCTTTCTGGAAAAATCAATACCCATTTCCAATAGGAAATAAAATTATTTGTTTCTTTACAATGCTCTGCGGATCATATCCAGTGCATGAAGTACAGTTAAATACCGGATATGCTCACGGTTTCCGTTTAAATTCAATTTTTTTACATTGGTACCCAATTTTGTACAAATTCCAATGTAGACCAATCCAACCGGCTTTTCTGCACTGCCGCCCCCTGGACCTGCAATTCCAGTAATCGAAACGGCAATATCGGCGCCGGATACTTCTCGCAGTCCTTCTGCCATAGCTTTTGCTGTCTCGTCACTTACCGCGCCGTAAATCTCAAGTGTTTTTTCAGGAACATTGAGATATTTCTGCTTTGCTTCATTGGAATAGGTTACGAATCCTTCACTGAAAATTTCCGATGCACCTGGTATACTCGTAATGGACTGGGCCAGATATCCGCCTGTGCAGCTTTCTGCGACCGCCAAAGTATGCTTTGAAGATATCAGACGCTTTACAACGGCCTCTGCCAGCGTTTCATCCTCCGTGCTGTAGACCACATCGCCCAGCCGTGTACAGATATTGGCTACCTCTTTGGAAACCAGGGCTTCTCCCTCCTCCCGTGTACTGCATTTGGAAGTAACACGCAAGGTGGTTTCTCCCTCCTTTGCATAGGGGGCAATGGTAGGGTTGGTCGCTTTGCGCATCCGCTCCCCAAAAATTTCTTCCACATTGGCCTCTCCCATTCCAAAGATCTTAATTACGCGGGAATAAAGCTGGTATGGGCTGAGTTTACGCAGATATGGCTTTACCGACTCCAAAAACATCGGCTGAATCTCTTTGGGCGGCCCGGGCAAAACAATTACGATTTTTCCATTTTGCTCAATAATACATCCTGGAGCTGTTCCGTTGTTATTTTTTAAAATGATACATCCTTTTGGCATATAAGCCTGTTTTTCCTGAAGCGTTTTATTATAGTCCCGGTGCATTTTGCAAAAACGCTGGCGGATGTTTTCCATGCTGGCTTCGTCAAATTCCAGGGGAAGCCCCAGGGTTTTTGCAACGACTTCTTTGGTGATGTCGTCGTTCGTCGGTCCTAACCCGCCCGATGTAATGACGATGTCTGCCCGGCCAAGAGCCGTCCGTACTGCATCTGTAAGGCGTCCTTCGTTGTCCCCGACGACGGTCTGATAATACATGTCGATTCCAACCTCGGCCAGCTCTTCTGATATAAACTTCGCATTGGTATTTAAAATTTGGCCCAACAAAATTTCAGTTCCAACCGCAATATATTCACAATTCATTTTGTCCATTCCTCTCTTCCGATTGCTATACTAACTTGACATTTTCACGCCCAAAGCGCTTTTCCAGTGCATCAATCAGGGTAAACCGCGGCGTAATATACAGTTCCCTGTGCGCCAAAACCTTCCTTTTTGTGTCGGAAAAATAGAGACAAACCGGAACAACTCCGGGATTTTCCTTCAAAAGCTTTGTCAGCTGATCCAAATCAACTTTTTTGCTGTCTATTTGCAGATACAGTTTCCTCTGATCCTCAGCCGGAGGAAGATAAGAAATATCCCTGCAAATCAGCTTGACTGCTTCTTCTTCCGATAAAGACAACGCTCCCTTTACGACAACGACCTCATCCTTTTGAAATTGGGAAAAGTGCTGATAAATACCTGGAAACACTAAAACACCGATTTCACCGCTCAAATCTTCAATTTTTAAGTTTGCCATTTTCGTTCCATTTTTCGTAATTTTCTCTTTTTTATAAGAAATGATTCCGCATACGCTCACTTCATCGCCGTCCTGATAGCGGCCGTCCGCCTTTTCAAAAATGCCGTCTTCGTTTTCCCTTGTAATTTGAGAAAGCTCGAGAGCTGGTTTAAAACCAATCCCTTTTAATCTTTCTTTATATTCATCCATCGGATGTCCCGAGATATAAATTCCCGTTACCTCTTTTTCCATCGCCAGCATATCGTTATAGCGAAATTCCGGAATATCAGGATATACAAATCCGGCTGTGTTCTTTTGCTCCATGCCAAACAGATCCAGCTGCCCGTCTACATTGTCCCGCTTTTCTAAATTAACTGAATCCAAAATTCTTTCATAAGATTGCATCAGCACCGACCGTTTCATTCCAAAAGAATCAAATGCCCCGCACTTAATGAGACTCTCCACACAGCGTTTATTCAAGTCAAGGCCGGCCATGCGCTTCAAAAAATCTTCAAAATTCCGAAACTTCCCCCCTACCTTCCGTACCTGTACCATGCGCGCAAGAAAAGCTCCGCCCACATTCTTGACTGCATTGAGTGAAAAACGGATGGCACCATTTTCGACTGAAAAGTCACTGCCGCTCTGATTCACATCAGGCGGCAAAATGGCGATCCCCCGCTTTTTGCACTCTTCAATGTAAGCGGCGACCGCATCCATACTGCCCAGGTAAACGCTGAGCATGGAAGCCATATATTCCGCGGGATAGAGCGCTTTTAAATAAGCCGTCTGATAAGCAATAAAGGCGTAAGCTGCCGCGTGGGATTTATTAAAGGCATATCCGGCAAAGTCCAGCATTTCATCAAATAATTTTTCAGCGGCATTTCGCTCCATTCCCCTGCGCAGAGCCCCATCCACAATCACGGTTCCATTCTCTTCTATGCCAAATATAAAATTATGCCGCTCCTGTTCGATCACCGCCGGCTTTTTTTTTTTTATGGCACGCCGGACCACGTCCGCTCTACCAAAAGAATACCCCGCGATTTCTCTGAAAATCTGCATAACCTGCTCCTGATAAATAATACAGCCGCAGGTAACATCTAAAATTTTCTTCATAGCGGGATGCGGGTAAGAAATCCGGCTCGGATCCGCCCGGTTTTGAATGTATTCGGGAATTTTTTTCATAGGGCCCGGCCGGTACAGCGAAATTGCCGCAATGATATCCTCCAGATTCCTTGGTTTCAGCTCTTTTAAAAACTGCCGCTTGGCGCCGCCGC
>CALYAR010000174.1 GCA_944393585.1 uncultured Clostridia bacterium
GGTCGCAAAACTTCGTTTTGCTGCTCGGCTATGCACCCTAGGTGAGCGCCGCGCGAGCGTAAGCCCTTGTTTCAAAATAAAAGCATGAGCGAAGCGGGCTTTTAATGCGAAGCAACAAGGTTTCGGGGTACCCGCTGGCAATCTTTGATTGCCATAGCGGGTCGAGTTCTTATTTTGGCGTGTCGATTTTATCGACACGCTCAATCGAGGTAGAGTCTGTTGACTCTACCTCGATTTTTTAACCTTCGTTACGGCACCTCATCATCTGCTTTCGCTCTTTTTCTTGCGAAGAATCCTTTTTGACTTTTTACTGCAAATACGCCGGCACGTGCAATTCTCATCCACAACGGTATATTGACTTTTTTCTAATCTGCTGCAGCGCTTTTGCTCAATACCCGCACCGGAATGTGCTGAAACGCTCGATGATCTTTTAATAAGCTCCCCTATTTTAAAAGAAAAGTGCGGATTTCATAGGGTTTGATTTCGAAAGAAAATTCTCCGTCTGAAACCAAATACGAAGCCGCCATTTCATCTTCCGTCAGATTGATTTCCCATACCTCCTGCACATGGTCGGGCAGTGTAATACGAACTGTTCCGCGCTGGTTTTTATATTCAAAGAAACGAATGACCGCCGCATTGGATTCTTCTGCGCGCTTGACCGTTTCCAGTATGGCATTGTCAGACGTCACGTTCAAATATTGGGGACAAAGCTCCATTTCCTGTGAAACTCTTTTGCTCTTAGCGACAGCATAAACCGGAACGTTGAGCTCATAAGAAGCATCTTCGACATGGCTCTGCGCAAAGCCGCCCTCATGCGGCAAAAAGGAATAGGTGAAGAAATGCTTTTCCAAATCGGCTGTCGGATTCGGCTCAATTCCCGCTTTGATCAGTGTCAGTCCGATTGTGCTCCCCTCTATTCCATAGCCGTATTTACAGTCGTTCATCAGCGCCGCGCCATATCCCGTTTCCGAAACATCTGCCCATTTGTGGGCGCATACTTCAAAACGCGCGACATCCCAGGAAGTGTTTCGGTGTGTGGGCCGTTCCACATTTCCAAATTGAATATCGTAACGTGCCTGATTGGTGTTTACGTCTACCGGAAAAAAGACCTTGAGCAAATGCTGAGACATCTTCCAATCTACCTCACAGTTAAAATCCACCTGTTTGGTATGCGAATAAAAAATGATTTTTTGCCGGATCAAACAGGTTAAAAAACGATACTCCACCAACAGTACGGCCCGCAGCGGCCCGCGCTCCAACCATTCCATTTTTTGCACGTCCTCTACTATCCATGATTTCTGCGTATAAAAAATGTCAATGTCCCAGTTATCGTAATAGATTGGTTTATCTTCAAATACACGCAGGACATTGGCGCATTCTCCTTCCTTTAACACCTCGCGATTCGCGGTTTTGTCAAAATAGGAGCAAAATTGTCCCATGTGATTCAAGGTGATTTTATAATACTCTGTTTCAATATAATCTTCTCCAATCACAAAGGGATTGGAGATTTCTTTTTTCTCGGCGCCGCCAAATTCCAAAACACAGGCTCCCCTTCCAGGGACTGAAACGCGCACAAGATAGTTTCCATCGGCTGTTTTCTGCATTGGCACTATTTCTCCGTGATAGAGCAAATTTTTTCCCTGTACCAAAGAAGAAGGCAGCTCGGTCAGTCCAAAGCGCGGTTTGGAAAGAGAATGAAACAAAGCGATCCCCTCGCCGCCCGGAAGAAGCCCAGCAAGAGAGGATAATTTTTGCAAAATCAGTGCGTTCGTATCGTTTTCAACCTGCTCGTATTCCTGTTTGGTTACTTCATACACTTCCCGGATTGAGGAACCGGGAAGAATATCATGGAACTGATTGGTCAAAACAGTTTTCCAGCTTCTATCAAAAAATTCTTTCGGATATTCTTCTCCTGTCCGCATGGCCCACAAAGAGAAGAATTCCGCGTCTGTCAATAAAAACTCACATTTGCGGTTGCTCCGCTTGTTGCGCGCCATTGAAGTATAGGTGCCGCGGTGATATTCGAGATAGAGCTCGCCGCTCCAGACCGGGAGCTCCGGATTTTCCGCTGCATCCTCATACAAGGCTTCAAAGTAGTCTTTTACAAACTTTTGCTCCACCTGCGGCATTCCTATGACTCCATTGTAAAGACGTTTGGCATTTTCCAGCATATCCCGTGTGGCACCTCCGCCGCCGTCTCCATAACCAAAAGCCATTAACACATTTTGATTGATATTTTTCTGCTGATAGCGATTCCACGTCCCGCGCACACTTGACGCATTGAGTATGCCGTTGTAGGTTGTCATAAACTTTTCTTCCGGCATATCGTGTTCCCTGGTCGTAATAAAATAGGTAAAAAGCTTTGTGCCATCGATTCCCTGCCAGAAAAATGTGTCATACGGCATTTTATTCATTTGATTCCAGGTGATCTTTGTTGTCATAAAATAACGGATACCGCACTTTTTACAGATTTGCGGCAAAGAAGCGCAGTAGCCGAAAACGTCCGGTAGCCACAAAACTTCATTTTCTTTTCCAAATTCCTCTCGGAAAAACCGCTTTCCGTAAATAAACTGGCGCACCAGAGACTCGCCGGAAGCCAAATTGCAGTCTGCCTCCACCCACATTCCGCCTTCCGCTTCCCATCTTCCTTCACGCACGCGGGCGCGGATTTTTTCAAACAGCTCCGGATACCGTTCTTTGACCATCTCATAAAGAACCGGCTGGCTGGACATAAATTTGTACTGCGGATACTCCTCCATCAGCTTTAAAACTGTCGCAAACGACCGCACCGCCTTTTCCCGCGTCTGGGCAACGGTCCACCACCAGGCAATGTCAATGTGCGTATGTCCAATACAGCTGCATACGGCTCCTGGAATGGAACGGTCTTTGGTGAAAAGAGCCTGGGTAAGGCTGCGGTGGGCAGATTCTATGCTCCGCTCATATGCACTGCTTCCGGGAACACGGAGATCTAGTAAATTTACGGTTTCAGTCAAAATAGAGTCCAGCTGCGCCCGCTGAAAATCGTCTTTGGACACTACTTCGGCCACCTCAATCGCCAGCTTGAAATCGTGATACAGTTCCCATACCTTCTGATCCAAAACCCGCAGTTCGGCAAAAAAGAGCTGCGGCTCCGTACTGCGTCCGCTGTAGCATTGCACGTCAATCTCGACTTTTCCAGTCTGATTGGTTAAAAAGATATCAGTATGATTCAAATCAGAGCCTTGTATCACTCCTCCATTTAAAAAAACCAGCATTTGTGCATGAATGGCATCCCAGGTCCCGTGTCCGCTTGACAAGTGAAGGGATAGAAAGGTGCCGGGCTCTGAGTTTGGAAGCATTGTGCGGGTATGAAACCAGGCATGTTTGTCCGGCCCGCCCCATAAATCTTTACCGCATGAAAAAGGTACGAACGGCGCCGCCGCACCATGGGCCTCTTCCGGAGTTAAATAAAACCCTTCTTTCAGCTGCCAGGAATCAAGCGGAATAGTTTTTAAGATAGAACGGCGCTTTAACTCTTCCCGAATTGTCTTCGCCCGATCGACCGCATAATACATGAACCTTCCTCCTTAAACTACATCTGTTTTGGGTAGTATATGCGAAATGATGCTTTTTAAACAAAATTTGGGCTTTTGCAAGAATTTCGGATCGATTTCGCTCTGAAAATTTTTTATTTATTGAATCAATTACTGTTGATTGCCTTCACAGCCGGATTGTCAGTAAAAACGGCAAAGTACTTTACATGTGGATGCTTATATTTTCGGTAAATAATAAAAACATTCATACACTTCATTTTAGATAATTCAAAAAAATGTTGAGTACCCTTTGAAGGCATAGAATTGCAAAAAGACAGCATTATAATCCGCTCTTTCTATTGTTCGGCATTCATATGTATATATCATTTGATTATTTATTATATTCGTAACATTTTGCTCATAAAAAATTAACATCTCTGTTGTAAAATAACTAATAGTGTTAGTTATTTGGAGGTTGACTCACTATGGATTATCGTGCGCTTGCAGAAAAGTTGATCGATTATCAGATGCTGATGCGGCTCATGCCAGTTGCTCAAAAAATATCTATTTTAGATAAGGGTACATTTTTGGCCTTATATTATCTAATATCCAGTCAAAAAGCAGTTCATCCCAAAGAATTGAGTCAAAAAATGGCGGTCAGTTCGGCGCGAATTGCCTCTCTGTTAAATCACATGGAACAGGAAGAGCTGATCGTGCGTAAATCAGATCCAAATGATAACCGCCAAATTTTTGTTTCAATTACAAAGAAAGGGGAACAGCTAATTCAATATAAGAGAGGTGAGGTGGTGGAAATTATGGCTGAAGTTTTGGAAGAACTTGGACCGAAGGAGGCAGAGACCTATCTTCGCATACAAATGAAGATCTTGCATAATTTCATGCGGAAAACATAACGACAGCAAGGGATATTTTAAGGATATCCTTTGTCATAAAGGAGGCCGACTGATCATTGTGAATGAAAAATTAAAAGAAAAAATCATAGAGTCTCTGTCCAGTGTCGTCCCGATTACCGTCATTGTATTTTTACTAAGTATCACTTTGGTGCCAATGGAAATTGGCACGCTCGCCCTGTTTTTCGCAGGAGCGATTTTGCTGATCGTTGGTATGGGATTTTTTCAGCTTGGAGCAGAGATGGCAATGACCCCGCTAGGAGAAGGCGTCGGAGGGCGTCTAATAAAAAGTAAGCGTATTGTTTTGATCGCATTCGTTAGTTTTTTAGTGGGCGTCTTTATCACAATTGCAGAACCAGACCTTCAGGTGCTGGCCAATCAAGTCGCATCTATCCCCAATCAGGTATTGATTTGGACAGTAGCAGTTGGAGTAGGTATTTTCCTCGTAGTGGCAGTATTGCGTATTCTGTTTCACATTAATCTTTCCATGATGTTATTGATATTTTATATACTTTTGTTTTTGCTGTCTTTCTTTTCGCCTGACTCTTTCACTGCTGTAGCATTTGACTCCGGAGGTGTTACGACCGGTCCAATGACAGTTCCGTTTATCATGGCATTGGGTGTTGGTTTGTCTGCCGCAAGAAGTGACCGCGACGGAGCCAGTGACAGTTTTGGACTCGTTGCTCTCTGCAGCATAGGTCCCATTATGATGGTACTGCTTCTTGGAATTTTTTACAATCCTTCCGATGCTGCATATACTGTAACGGAAATCGCGAACATCTCCACATCGCAGGATGTCATCAAACAGTTTGTTGTTGCGTTCCCGCATTACAGTAGAGAAGTTTTGATCAGCATGCTGCCTGTTGTCGGCGTATTTATGGTATACCAACTATTCACCCGCAGTTATCACAAGCGGCAAGTTTTAAGAATGGTGGTAGGTTTTGTGTATACCATATTAGGGCTGATTCTTTTCCTCACTGGAGTAAACGTTGGATTCGCACCAGTAGGAAGTTTGCTGGGAAGCGGTCTGGCAGCGGGAATTTTCAAGTGGCTGCTGATTCCGATTGGAATCGTGATCGGGTACTATATTGTAAAAGCTGAACCGGCTGTACAGGTTCTTAACAAGCAAGTAGAGGATCTTACCGGTGGTACGATTTCACACAAAATGATGAACTTATCTCTTTCTGCCGGTGTTGCTTGTGCGGTAGCTCTTGCTATGGTAAGGGTCTTGACAGGAATCAATATTTATTGGATCATTATACCGGGCTATATCATAGCACTCATACTCAGCCGTCTCGTACCACCGGTTTTCGTTGGTATTGCATTTGACTCCGGCGGTGTGGCCAGCGGACCTATGACGTCTACTTTTTTATTGCCGTTGGCTATGGGTGCTTGTTCCGCAATCGGAGGCAATGTAGTGACGGATGCATTTGGCGTTGTTGCGTTGGTTGCTATGGCCCCGTTGATTGCGATTCAAATTATGGGTCTTATCTATATGCACAAATCGAAAGCTGTTTCCCAGCCTGTAGAGGCGCTGCCGGATGATACTGTTGTTGACCTTGAGGAGGATTTTGAATGAGTATTCCACAGGAAGAAAAGCTTACTGCGCCGCGTATGGTTATTTTTGTTACGCGGGTAGAAGAAGAAAAAGAATTAGAAGAAATCTTTGATTCAATGCATATCCCAATCTGTTATCAGTGCCGGGGAAGGGGAACTGCACCATCGGAAATCATGGATATCTTTGGGTTTGGAGGAACCATCCGACTGATTACCATTGGATTTTTACCGAAATTTGCAGTAAAAGAACTATTTGAGATAACAGGACGACAGTTTTCTTTTCATCAAAGAGGAGGAGGAATCGTCATTACGATTCCGCTGACAGGACTGCAAAGTCCGCTGTTTCACATGTTGAATGACGAATCCCGTTCTATCATAGAAAAACGAATCAAGGAAAGGATCGAAGGCGATATGGCTGAAATACACGAAAAGTCAGGATATAATGTAATTTGGGTTTCCGTTGCGGCGGGATACAGTGATGAAGTAATTGACGTAGCGAGAGCAGCAGGTGCAAAAGGGGGGACTGTACTGCGAGGCAGGCGGCGAAACTCAGAGCATGTAAGCCAGCATTTTGGCATTTCCATGCAGGATGAACAGGATTTTGTAATGATTGTGGTTCCCAGAGAAATTAAGGGTACTGTTATGGGGGCTATTTCCCATTCATGCGGATTGCATACTCCGGCTCATGGTACCGTAGTATCTCTTCCAGTTGATGAAGCGATTGGTTTGGAAGAATGATTTTGATAAATGCTCTATCAGCGCTGTTGTGTTAATAAACTGATACAACATCGCACAAAATGTTATACGGCAAAACAGATGCAGAGCATAACTTTTGCCGCACATCTTTCATAAAAAACTCCGCTTGTAATGGGCTTTTTGTTTGAGTTGGAAAAGGTAACGGACTTGAAATTTGATATTGAGGTGAAACGTCCGCTGAGAAATGCAGAGTGGGAATGCTCAATAAAATTCGGCGGCAAAGCTGCCGATCTGTGCCTGTTCCCTGAAGATTGGGCGGATATGTTAGATGATCTAAAATCAGGGACGCTGTCAAAAGAAAAGTATGATGAAGTGGCAGGTTCAAACGTTTGCACATTATTCGGGCGTTGCCGTTAAGCAGACGGCTGCGGAGGATAACGCGATAACGGTGAAGATTCCCGCCGAAGGACTTGATGAGTTGAAAGGAGCTTTAGCTGCTATGAAACTGAAATATAAAAATATCATTCTTCGTGATATGGAAGAAAACGATTTGGATGATTATATCCGATGGAATACAACTGAAACAGAGTGGCAGAATTGGGATGCCCCATGGGAAATCGATAAATCTACTCCATTCACAGAGCAGGTTGCCTTGGCAAAGAAACTTGTAAACAACTATATCGTACCAGATGATCCCGATAATATACGCAAACGATTTGAGATCTGCTCTGAGAAAGAAACGCACATAGGCTGGGTAAGCAGGTATTGTATTGATGAAAATTATTCATGGTCTCGTACAGGAACTAATACAGCGATCGGTATAGATATTCCGCCACCAGACTTTCGAGGTCATGGCTGTGGCGAGAATGCTATGAGATGTTTTATGCAATATCTTTTTGACAATGGATTTGATATTTTATATACGCAAACATGGTCAGGAAATGACCGGATGATCCATCTTGCCAAAAAGCTTGGCTTTAGAGAGTGCGACCGGAAAACAAATATAAGAATTGTTAATGGAAAAACATATGACGATGTTACGTTTAAAATAGGGATACTAAAAAATATTATAAAAGAATAGTTATAATCTGCTTCTCAACTATTCAGTTAGTTCAGCTATCCGAACGGTATGCACACATTATCTAAATTCTATGATATAATAAACACCACTAAGGTAACAAAGCCGCAAACCGGCTTTGTTTCAGATGTGTTCATTATATCTCAATGCTAAACGCATTGCACATATGATATAATAGAGTTATAACAAACAAAGTGATGATAGTGAAGCTCAATATTGGCTCAAACATAATGGAATTGCGCAAGCGAAATAACATTACATAGGAGCGTCATTTTGGGTGGGATACTCACCAGCATGTGTATATGATCTGGACACACTTCTCCCTCTATGATTTCTACTCCCTTCCATTGACATAATTGTCTTAATATTTCTCTGATTTCCAGGCGTTTTTCTTCGAAAAACACCTGACGCCGGTATTTCGTCGCAAAT
>CALYAR010000175.1 GCA_944393585.1 uncultured Clostridia bacterium
GAACGGGCACGGCGGCGTTTTTCCAATGCGGTTGATATTTTCCGAAAAAAATAAAGCTTAATACGGCTTGCCTTACTGAAACAAAGCTGAAATAATACTGCCAAAGCGGGTTTAGCGCCTGCAGTTACATCGCAGGAGCGGCAAGCTCTCAATGAAGGAGCATAAAAATATGCAATATACGAATCATTATTCTTCCCCGCTTGGCGGCATTACAATCGCGAGCAATGGAGAAAGCCTGACGGGTCTGTGGTTTGACGGACAAAAATACTTTGCCGACACGTTAGACGCAGAATGGGAAGAGAAAGATCTGCCCGTGTTTCATCAGACCAGGCAATGGCTGGATCTCTATTTTCGCGGGGTGAACCCGAATTTCACCCCGCCTTTGTATACAAACGCTTCTCCCTTCCGCCTTGCGGTCTGGGATATCCTCAAACAGATTCCCTACGGACAGGTTATAACATATGGCGAAATTGCAGACCGAATCGCACGGATGCAGGGCCGGAAGACGATGTCTGCCCAGGCGGCAGGCGGCGCCGTCGGCCGCAATCCCATCTCGATTATCATACCCTGCCACAGGGTTGTTGGAAAAAATGGGAGCCTGACCGGATACGCCGGCGGAATCGAGAAAAAAATCGCCCTGCTTACCCTGGAAAAAGTCGATATGAGCCGCTTCTTCATTCCCAAGAAAGGGACGGCACTGTAAAAAAAGCGGCGCCGCCTTATGATTCTCTCTCGCAGAGCGAACATCGTCAGCGGGCACAGCGGCGTATTTTTGTAATTCTGCTTCCTCTTTTCCAAAAACTTGCTGTGCAATAAAAATTGGCAGAAAGATTCCTTTGGGCATTGAAACCAAGGCGTATTTCCGCGGCTTTCCGCACGAGGGCAGTCAAAATGTCTTTCTGCCGGAAAACAAGGAACCCGCTCCGTAATTTTTCGTAAAAAAACTTATTCTCTTACCAAAATATTACTGATAAATAAAAAATGAAAGGAGAAAATCCTGTGCCCATTATTTCATCACATGATATTTTCCTATATGGAGGGAATCAGAATGACATCGTCCTGCGTCCGCTGTGCGATGATGATCTTCCCCTGCTCTGCCGCTGGAACGCCGATCCGGAAGTCGTTTACTGGAGTGACACCGGTAATGCCGAAACATTCCGGGAGGAAGAGATCCGCAGTATGTATGCGGCCATTTCTGCCAATGCCCTTTGTTTTCTTGCGGAAGTGGATGGCCGCCCAATCGGCGATTTTAGTATTCAAAGCATGAATATTCCAAAAATCTCCGCTCAATATCCTCAAATGGACGTGCGGCGGATCGAAGCAACAATCGGTGAGAAAACCATGTGGGGACAGGGAATCGGCACGGCGATACCGGGTATGTTAATCGATTATGCGTTCTATGGGGAACATGCCGACATATTATATGGCATCACAGCAGATTATAATATCCGGAGCCAAAAAATGTTTTTGAGACAAGGCTTCCATTTAACGGCAGAAGCGGAAGTGGGCGAAGATAGTCTTCGGGCAAAAAAGGAATCCTATTATATGCTCACACGCCGGCAGTTTGCGGAACGCAAACGCGGCAGTACCATGCCCAAAGATTGTTTCGACATTCCGCTTTGCGATCTCCAGCCAACTCAGCTCTACATCAGCAAAGGAAAACTCCGGCTCATACAAGAGTGGTTCCGTCCGGAAGACAGAACCAACTTCGACCCCCTCCCCGTCTTTCGGCTGGACGATAAAATTCTGATGCTGGACGGTCATACCCGTGCTGTCGCGGCCTGTCTGGCAGGCTGGAACACAATTCCGGTGTATTGGGACACAGAAGAATTTGACGTGCGCCCTTATGTTGTGGACGTCCGCTGGTGCGCCGCCGAAGGCATACGCACCCCTGCTGATTTAACCGGCCGAATTGTATCCCACAAGGATTACGAACGGTTATGGCGCAGGCGCTGCATGGAAATGGCTTTGGAGTAATATTTATATGCCTTTGCACAGACAGCGGATTATTCCGCCGCGTTTTTTTTATTTTATCTTGACAGAGAGGATGTTGTTTCTTATAATATCGTTATACAATATCATATAACGATATAAGGAAAGGAGCGTGCGCTCATGCCAAAGAAGGCTTTGGAAAATTTAACGGAGTCGATGTTTTATGTTCTAATGGCTTTGAACCACGCTCCCATGTGCGGCATTGAAATTGCAGCATTCATTGAGCAGAGGACAGAAAAGGCCATTCGGATCGGCCCCGCAACGCTCTATACCCTTTTAGCCAAATTTGAAAAGGAAAAATACATCAGGGAAATCGAAGTGGATGGGCGCAGGCGCACCTATCAAATAACGGAGAAGGGAACAAAAGCTTACAGTGACGAAGTGGCGCGGCTCAAACGCTGTATAGCCGACGCAGAAAAGGAAGGGGAATTCGATGATGTGTAAGCAGGATAAAAAGAAAAAACGGATTTACCGTCTGCCTCCCATCCCCGCTTATGACATTGAAGGGACGGAAAGCTGGCTGGAGAGCATGGCCAAACAAGGCTGGTTTCTCAGCGGAAGCGGCTTTTTTGCAGGGGTGGCAATCTTTGAAAAGGGCGAGCCGAAAGCAATCCGCTATCGGTTGGATGCAGCTCCCAAAAGCACCGGCGTCTGGTCGGACGGCGGCGGCGAACCGGACGAGGAGGCGCGGGCCATCAGCGAAGCGCTGGGCTGGAAATATGTCGCCAGCCGCGGCAATTTTTATATTTACTCATCGGATGATCCCGCCGCACAGGAATTCAACACCGATCCCCAGGTGCAGGCGCTGGCGCTTGACCTTGTCCGCAGGCGGGAACGCGCCAGCCTGGTCTCCACCATCATCTGGGCGGCGATCTATCCGCTTTGCATGGCTTACGGCAGCGTCCTTATGATGATGATAGCCCTGGGTACCGGACTCTTTTTATTAGGAGCACTGCTGGTGACTTGGGCGGCCTGCCGTTCGCTGGTTCAAGTCCTTCACTTACATAAGCTTCAAAAACAGATGCGAAGCGGGGAGCCTCTCACTCACAAAAAAGATTGGCGCAAAAGGGCAGTCTGGCACAAAGCCGAACCATTTCTGTTTTTTGTGTTAGCTCTCGCCTGGGGGACCGGCCTTTTTCAGGTATGGAGCGCCAATGTTACCGAAGAGAAGCAGCAGGATCTGAAAACCTACCGGCAGGAGCTTCCGTTTGGCACGATGGAGGCGCTCATTCCCGGAGCGGAGTTTGAATGGGATGATTTTGGACTCGGCAACACCATCGAAGTGAACTCCGACATTCTGGCGCCGGAAGTCATCACGCTGTCTCAATTCGGAACCCTTTCGCTGGAAGACGGCGCCGCTATAGAAGGCGCCCTCTATGTTGATTATTTCGAAACGCTCACCCCCTGGATGGCAAAAGAGCTCGCACGGGAATACCAGGTATACGACCGGCACAAGAACAGACGGCATTATCAAACGCTGCAGCTCCCTGATCTGGGCGTGGATTATGCCGCCGCCTATACCGCTATATTCCCCACCGTCATCTTAACGGAGGATAACCGCATGATCCGCATCTCATTCCATCAATATTCCGACCGCAATACCATGCCGCTGGAGGAGTGGGCCGTAATTTTGGCAGAAGAATTCAAAGCACATGGCTGATTTTCCCGATTGCTGACGATTTTTCTTGCAGAAAAGACAGATTGCAGGTATAATGGAAGTGTTCTTTATTATGCGGACGCCTTATGGAAAAAAGATAGAGAGTTTCATACAATACGAAACGCAATATAGAGGGAACAATCAAAGCAGGCCGTGTATGCAGCTGTATTTTTAACTAAATTATGAATCAAGCACATCAAACTGGAGGGACAAGAATGCAGAAAAAATTCGATATCTACAAAAAACCGTTAAAGCATACGCGCGTTGAGCCAGTGTCACTTGTAAAAATATCGGCCGACCCAAACGCCTTTCAGGGGTATGCCGTACAAAAACTGGACGATATATCGTTTCCTTTGGTTCTGGAAAAGGAAGAAATCGTTTTTGACTTCGGCGATCATTATACCGGTTACCTGCACATTGAGCTTGAAAACGGCAACCCCGAACACATCGCCGATTCGCCCACCAATATCAGCTTTTCATTTGCCGAAATGCCGATAGAGCTTATGGAGACGATTGAGGACGATTCCAAAGGTCTGTCGGTCGGCTGGCTCCAGAACGATTTTAAAACGATCGCCTTTATGCCCTACGCCGGAAGCCTGGAACGCCGTTATTCATTCCGGTATTTAAAGCTGAAACGCGTTGATTCGGTGCGCTTTCCCGTCAAATTAGTTTCGCTTTCGATGGATGCGGTTTCCGCCGTCAGCATGGAAGATGCCCTTCCCGCAAATATCGCAGATCCTCTGCTTCAAAAAATCGATTATATTTGTGTCAAAACGCTCAAAGAATGTGAGCAGGATGTGTTTGAGGATGGTCCGAAGCGCGACCGCCGGCTCTGGATCGGTGACCTGCGCCTTCAGGCACTGGTTGATTACAAAACCTTCCGCAATATTGAACTGATTAAGCGCTGCATTTATCTGTTTGCAGAACACTTGACCAAGCAGGGGCTGGTCGCGCCCTGCGTCTTTCCTGATACATACCCCTATGTTGCACAGTGGATATACCTTGATTATTCGCTCTGTCTGGTTCTGTGCCTTTGGGATTATCTTGAAAACACCGGTGATTCCGCACTCCCGGAAGAGCTTTACGACGTTGCGGCGGCACAGATTCAATATGCCGGTTCCGTCTTCGATGCCGAAAAAGGCTGTTTTGACGCGCCGTTTTTTATTGACCACGGAAAATACGACCGCAGCACCGCGGCCCTTGGCTATACCGCCTATACCCTTCGGCATATGAAGGATTTATCGGAAAGGCTGGGAAGGCCTTCTGATTGGATCGATCCGCTGCTTTGCAAAACCGAAAGCGCTCTTTTGAACCGCCGCGACCCAAAAACCGGACTCTTCGCCGCTAAAGACGGCGAGATCTCCTGGCAGTCACAGGTCTGGGCTGCTCTCTCCGGTGCGCTGACGGCCGAAGAGGCTCGTGCTTTGCTGGAGAGAACGGAAGAATATAACCCGGAGGTCCGCATGTCTTCTCCCTTTATGACCCATTATTATCTGGAAGCGCTCTATTGCTGCGGCGACAGCGAAAAGGCCGTTTCCTATATGAAAGATTACTGGGGAAGCATCATCAAAGCGGGCTTTGACTGCTGTCCCGAATGCTTCGACAGCCGTGACGAACGCCTAAGCCCCTATTTAACACCGGTGCTTAACAGCGCCTGCCATGCTTGGAGCTGTACACCGTCCTACTGGATCAGAAAATATCATACAAATTCATGAAATAACGGAGGATTAAAAATGGAAAACAACAAACGTCCCGAAACAATGGAACGAATTTCCACAAAAGCACTTGCTGATGCTTTTATTGCAGAGCAGGTTGAAAAAATCAGAACGCAGGTTGGCGATAAAAAGGTACTGCTCGCCCTTTCGGGAGGGGTCGACTCTTCAGTCGTTGCCGCGCTGCTGATCCGCGCCATCGGCAAACAGCTCGTATGTGTGCATGTAAATCACGGCCTTTTAAGAAAAGGCGAGTCCGAACAGGTAATCGAGGTGTTCCGCAACCAGATGGACGCCAACCTTGTTTATGTTGACGCCGCCGAACGCTTTCTTTCGAAGCTGGCCGGTGTTTCTGATCCTGAAACCAAGCGCAAAATCATCGGCGCAGAGTTCATCCGCGTCTTTGAGGAAGAAGCCAGAAAGCAGGAAGGCATTGAATTTCTGGCGCAGGGAACGATTTATCCCGATATTATTGAGAGTGATGGCGTAAAGGCGCATCACAACGTTGGCGGATTGCCCGAGGATCTTCGCTTCGCCCTTGTCGAACCGCTTAAATTCCTTTACAAAGACGAGGTTCGCGTGGTCGGGAAGGAACTTGGACTTCCCGACGGAATGGTTTACCGCCAGCCCTTCCCCGGCCCGGGACTGGGAGTCCGCTGCCTGGGCGCGATTACCAAAGAACGCTTGGAAGCTGTCCGCGAATCGGACGCGATTTTGCGGGAAGAATTTCAAAAAGCAGGGCTGGATCAAAAAGTATGGCAATACTTTACAATCGTACCGGATTTCAAGTCCGTCGGCGTGAAAAACAATGTGCGCTGCTTCGAATACCCGGTCATCCTGCGGGCAGTCAATACGGTTGATGCAATGACCGCAACCATTGAGCCCATCGATTGGCCGATTCTCGAAAAAATTACCAAACGGATTTTGGAGGAAGTGCCAAACGTCAACCGCGTATGCTACGATCTTTCGCCCAAGCCTCCGGGAACGATCGAATGGGAATAAAACTATGAAAAAACGCAATCTTGCACTATGTGTGATCTTTTCCATTATCACTTTTGGCATCTACGGCATTTACTGGTTTGTCAAAATCAACAATGACAGCAACGAGCTGGCAAATCCGCCGAAGAAGACGTCGGGCGGGGTGGCTTTCCTGCTCACGCTCATTACGTTCGGCATTTACGGCATCTACTGGGCCTACAAAATGGGCAAACAGTTGGATTCGGCGCTTGAGCAGCGCGGTATGCCGAAAAAGAACGGCGCCGTATTGTACCTGATCCTCAGCGTGATCGGATTCGGCTTTATCGGCTGGATCCTGATGCAGAACACCATCAACTCCATGATCCCGGACTAAAACAAAACATAAGCTGCCTGTACTTTGTTTTTCAAATTGCCTGATGTGTGGTCATTTTCATCTGGCGGTTTAGGAGAATGAGAAAAAGGGATCGGGGCGGCAAGCTCAGCCTCTGCGCAAGGGCATCAGCCGTTACGCAGGGGCTGTCTTTTCAAGCGGCGATTTGAATGCAAACAACAATGCACCATTATATGAAAAACAAGGCGGTGAACAATATATATGGACAATAACCTTCCAAACATACAGCTTAACGATCAGAAGATGGAAAACCTGCGAAAGCGCACAAAACTATCCAAATACATAATGATCGCCGGTGGCGTATGCTTCGGTATCATTGTGCTCATATTCCTTGCCAGTGGGGAAACCACCCTGGGCACGGACAGGCCGGAGGGAGTGGCCGTTATTTTGTTTGGATTAGCCGGTTTTGTGCTACTCTTTACGGGACTGGGGGTTAAGCAGAAGGCCGGCGAGGCGCAGAAGCATATTGCGAACAACTATACACGGAGCGTGCTCGGCAGGGTGATGGATCGGTTGGATACATTTGACTATGGCAAGCATATCGACAAGTATTACCTGAACCAGGATTTCGGATTCCCGAAATACGACTGCACCGGCTTTTGCGGCGATTACGTCAGGGGCGTGCTTCGGGGAGTGCCTATGGAGTTCTGTGAGTTTGAGTTACAGGAGAAGCATGTAACGGAAGACAAGGACGGTGATACGGACGTTTCTTACGAAACCGTATTTTACGGCGTCATTGTCGTGTGCCGCCACAATCTTGCGCTGAGTGATGCAGTTGTGGCAACACAGTTTAAAACTTACGAGAATGCCTACAATGCCGATTCGGAAAACTTTTACAATGCTTTTTCCGTCAGATGCACAAGTGAGAAGGATGCGGAGCTGGCGCTTACGCCCGATTATAGGCAAAAGCTGCTGGAATTGTCCGCAGAGAGAGGCAATCGGTTTGCCGTCCGATTCCTTCAGGACGGTACGCTGCTGCTTGTGATAAAGGATTTGAATCTGTTCGAGATGGGCAAATCCGAAAATACGGCGCAGCTTGTTGAAAAGCTGGAAAAGGAAATGGCGGACTTTGCAAATATCCTTGATGCGCTTGCGCTTCCGGCGCAAAAAGCGACTGATCGCAAGGAATAACGAAATTGAATTAGAAAACAACCTAAAGGGGGGACTTACAATGAAGAAATGGATCGCTGCTTTTCTGGCCGCAGTCATTGCGCTGACTTTGGCCGCCTGTGCAAGCGAACAACAGAACAGCGACGTGCCCGGCAATACGCAAAGCGAGGCGCCAACTTCCACTCCGGCCCCAGATGAGAGCGATACAGCCATATTCGCAGCAACTGAGGGCACGTGGCGTTTGGACGGCGAGGAGGGCACTGCCAGCATCTATATGGATGGCGAAGGCGGATTTATCGCCTATTACGCCAGCGGCTCCGTAGAGGCTTCGGGATATCTGGAATATGTGGACGAGTATGAGGACAGCAACGGCCGATACGATATGTATGACGGCGAGCTTGGCTTAATAAACAGCTTCTACTTCGATTCAGATACACAGATCCATATGGGCAATAACGACGGCAATATTTATATCAAGGAAGGCTCTGAAACTGATAC
>CALYAR010000176.1 GCA_944393585.1 uncultured Clostridia bacterium
ACATACTGCATCAAATTGGAACGGTTGGCTTCCATCAAATAGTGGAATACCGGCTGGGTAATGGTAACGTCGTCAAGAGTGACAACCGGCGTCGTGTTGTCGCAGCCGGCTAACAGCCCCAGGGCCATCACGAGCGAGAGCAGGACTGCCATTATTTTTGTCTTTTTCAAACTGTTTCTCTCCTTTGGTTATATTTATGATAAAAAATTTCCATATTACACTTATTATATACTATTGATCGCCGGTTTTCAATTCATTCATGAATTGTAACAAAACTGTAACATGCGCTATCGGGTCTTTTGCTTCCTTTTCACTCAATTTTAACGTAAAATAGGAATTTTTTCCGGAATACAGCCGCATAGAGGAAGAATACCTGCCGCAGAGAGCAACTAATGCCGCCCCGTTCATCCGTTCTTCGTCAAACCGGAAGGTAATTACAGAATCCTTTTGCAGGATAGAGGTAAATCCAAGTGCTGTCGCATCTGTTTTGATCATAACAATATCCAGCAAATTCATCACCGGCGCCGGGATATCGCCGAACCGATCGATCAGCTCGTCCTCCAGCTCCATGCGCTCCTCCTGGTTTTCCACCGCTGCAATTCTTTTGTACGTATCCACCCGAAGACGGCTGCCGCGCACATAGCTTTCCGGAATGTATGCGTCCACATTCAGATCGATGACTGCAGGCTCGATGGGCTTAGCCGCAACGCCGCGCTCTTCGTCAATGCTCTCGCGCAGAAGCTGGCAGTAGGTGTCATACCCCACCGCATCGATATGTCCATGCTGCTGGGCGCCGAGCAGGTTTCCGGCGCCGCGGATTTCCAAATCGCGCATGGCAATTTTAAATCCTGATCCAAATTGAGTAAACTCCCGAATGGCACGCAGACGCTTTTCTGCAACTTCTGTGAGGACTTTGTCTTTCCGGTAGGTAAAGTACGCATAAGCCCGCTTGTTGGAGCGCCCGACCCGTCCGCGGAGCTGATAAAGCTGGGAAAGTCCCATTTTATCGGCATCTTCAATGATAATGGTATTGACATTGGGTATATCAAGCCCCGTTTCAATGATGGTGGTACAGACCAGAACATCTGTCTCGCCGCTGACCACGCCCATCATGACATCCTCCAGGCCGTCTTCGCCCATCTGCCCGTGCCCGACCGCAATTGTTACTTCAGGCAGCATAGCACGCAGCCGTTCTGCCACATTGTAAATGCCGGCCACACGGTTATAGAGGTAATACACCTGCCCGCCGCGCGCGACCTCTTTTTTGATTGCGTCACAGATCATGCCCGCGTCATATTCCACCACATAGGTCTGCACGGGATAGCGTGCCTCGGGCGGCTGCTCCAGTACGCTCATGTCCCGAATGTTCACCATTGCCATATGGAGGGTACGCGGAATCGGGGTGGCTGACAGGGTCAATACGTCAATCCCTGCCTTAAGTTCTTTGTATTTCTCTTTGTGCTCCACACCGAAACGCTGCTCTTCATCCACAATTAAAAGCCCAAGATCTTTGAACTTCAAATCCTTCTGCAGGATCCGGTGCGTTCCGATCACGATATCGACCTCGCCCGATTTCAGCCGCTTTAGAATCTCCTTCTGCTGCTTCGGCGTTTTAAAACGCGAGAGCATCTCTACGGTGATGGGAAAATCCCGCATCCGCTCGGTAAAAGTGTTAAAGTGCTGCATCGCCAGCACTGTTGTCGGTACTAAATAGGCGACCTGTTTGGAATCCATCACAGCCTTGAATGCGGCCCGCAGAGCAACCTCGGTTTTTCCATATCCCACATCGCCGCACAGCAGGCGGTCCATAGGCCGGGGCGCTTCCATATCCGCCTTGACCTCGGCAATGCAGCGGAGCTGATCATCGGTTTCCTGATAAATAAAGGTATCCTCAAACTGCCGCTGCCAGACCGTATCTTTGCCAAACGCATAGCCCACCGCCTTCTGCCGCTCGGAGTAGAGCTTGATCAGATAGTCCGCCAAATCCTTTGTCGCCGCTTTCACGCGCTGTTTGGTACGGGCCCAGTCAGTTCCGCCCAGCTTATTGAGCCGGATGGTCCGGTCGGTATTGCCGATATATTTGTAGAGTGCCGACAGCTGATCCGGCGGGATATAAAGCACGTCGGACCCATTGTAGCGAATCTTGAGGAAGTCTTTTTTGACCTTACTGTCCAGCTTTAACTGGACAATCCCCTCGTACTGTCCGATTCCGTGGGTTTGGTGCACCACATAGTCGCCCGGGTTGATCTCGTTATACGACTGAAGCCGTTTGGTGTTTTCCGGTGTACGGGCCCGCCGCCTGCGGCTCTCTAAAAACACATCCGTATCGCTGATGACGCAGAAGGGAATGGCCGGATAGTAAAACCCTTTTTTAAGCCCTCCCACCGTAACCGTGATGGCCCCTTCCTCAAATCCACCCTGTTCGGAAACCGAAGCGGAAAGGCCGCTGCCGGTGATCGCCTCGCAAATATTCTTTGCCTTGGCCCGGTTTGCCGTCACGACTACCACAGTTGTCCCGGTTCTGGCATACTCGTGCAGGTCGTCCAATAAAAACTCGATCTTGCCGTGGAACGAGGGCAGGATCCGCGCGTCGAACAGCAAGAGCTCCCGGGGGGAGTAATCCGGCGTATGGTGCGACAGGGCGGATATGCCTGCCAGCGCATTGGTCCTTACTACCGCAGAAATCACCTTTTCCCAGGAGGCATACATGGGCCTGGTCTCCGGCAGGACGACTTCCTTTTCCTGCAAGTCTGCAATTTCCTGCTGCAGGGCAAGCTCATATTTTTTCGCCGTCTCAGAGGTGTTTTTCGGTTCGTCGAGCCACACCAGCGTATTTTCGCCGCAGTATTGAAGCAGAGTGGGGATTTCCGAATAGAAATATCCGATGTATTTGTCATTGCTGGGAAAATAATGCTTCTCCAAAAAATTATCCGCGTCGCAGTGGTAGCCCAAATCGGTTTCCAGATCGGGCTGGTACTTTTTTACCGCCAAAGTAATCTGGTCTGCAACCGCTTTTGCCGCCTTTTCGTCATAAAGCAGCTCCCGGCAGGGTATGATACGGCACTGTTCCTCCCGCTCGGTTGAAAGCTGGGTCTCCGGATCGTACTGCCGGATGGAGTCTACCTCGTCATCGAAAAATTCAATGCGGTAGGGCGCGTCGTTCTGCGGCGTGAACACGTCCAGGATTCCGCCGCGGAGGGAAAACTGCCCGACCGCCTCGGTCTGTTCGTTGCGTTCATACCCCATAAAAATCAGGCTCTGGACAATCTGCTCCACATCATAAGCTTTTCCCAAATCGAGTTCGAGCGTATGCTTTACCAGCATTTCCAAATCTATGGTATAACCCAAAAGAGCGGCAACCGACGCAACGACGCTGCAGTTGCCGTTTAAAAGGCGGTAGGCCGCGGCAATGCGCTTATATCCGTTCTCGTTTCCGCCGGCATAGGCGTTATAGAAAATATAGTCCCGGGACGGAAACAGCAGAACCTCGTCCCCCAGGAAAAACTGCAGGTCAGAATAGAGGCTCTGCGCCTCAAAATCATCTGCCGCAATTACCAGCATATTGCGTTTTTTGCAGCACGAAAGGGCCGCCGCCATTGTGTGCGCCTTTGCGCTCTCGGCAGGGCCCCTGACATGGACGGGTGTTTTTCCCTTTTGGATTGCATCGATCAGCTTTTCAAACTCGCCTGACTTCTGCAAGATTTCTGAAAAGTTCATGTTCTCACCTTTATTCCGTCAAACCATTGAAGTGCCCCATGGCCTCCGCTGTCTTTCCCTGGATGACCAGCTTTGCGGCCTCGGCGGCATTTTTGCCTGCGGCGGCGATTTTCGGCTGTTCCTCCTTGGAAAACTCTCCCAGCACAAACTCGACCATTCCATCCTTCGGCTGGCCGATTCCCACACGGATACGCGCAAACTGGTCCGTCTGCAGCTGATATATGATCGACTTCATCCCGTTGTGGCCTCCCGCCGATCCCTTTTCGCGAATGCGGATCTTTCCTACCTCAATATCCTTATCATCATAAATTACAACAATATCCTCCGGCGGGATCTTGAAATAATCGCACAGCTCGCGCACACTTTCCCCGCTCAAATTCATAAACGTCTGAGGCTTGACCAGCAGGACGCGCTCGCCCTCGATCTCCGCTTCCCCGCAAAGCGCCCTGCATTTGGATTTGTTTACTTTGACATTGTACTGCCTTGCCAGATAGTCAATGACTAAAAAGCCAATGTTATGGCGCGTCATTTCATACTGTCTGCCCGGATTTCCGAGCCCGATAATCAATTTCATCTTGTGTCCCCCATCGATGGAAAGACCGGATGCCCTATTTTCTCCGGTCATTTTTCCAATGTTCTTTGTTTACCTGTCTGGCCCGCGCGATTGCAAGCGTGTCCTCCGGCACTTCGTCCGTGATCGTCGAGCCTGCCGCAATGTATGCGCCCCGTCCCACGCGGACCGGCGCGACCAGGTTGGTGTTGCAGCCGATAAAGGAATTTTCCTCTATCCGGCAGCGGTATTTCTTCTTCCCGTCATAATTGACCGTTACGCACCCGCAGCCAAAGTTCACATGCCCGCCCACATCCGAATCGCCGATGTAGGTCAAATGCGCGACGCTGGTTTTTTCTCCGATGACGGAATTCTTGATTTCGACAAAATCGCCGATTTTGGCATTCTTGCCAATGCGGCTGTCCGGCCGCAGATAGGCAAACGGTCCAATGCGCGCTCCGTCCTCTACCACGCTCTGCACCAGGACCGAACTTTGAATCAGGACGCCGCTTCCGACTGCCGTGTCCGTGAGCTTCGATCCCATGCCGATCCGGCTGCCTTCTCCAATGACCGTTTCGCCCTCCAGCATGACATTCGGTTCAATCACACTGCCGGAGCCGATTCGTACCTTTGCACCGATGTAAGCGGTATCTGGATCGAGCAGGTCAACGCCGCGCGCGAGATGCCCTTCGTTAATCTGCCGCTGCAGCTGTTTCCGGCAGTAAACCAGATCGGCCATGGTCTCAACCGCCAGCCCCTCCAAATCCTCCTGTAAGTATACGCTTTCCGAAGAAGTTTTTTTTGCCTGCTCATATGCTTCGCCAAACCCTCTGCTCCAATCCGCTCCCCCCGCCAGAAGGTAAACCCCTGTGGGAGCAGCGGCGCCGTTTTCGTCAATCGCTTTGAGTTCAGTCAGCTCGTTTGATCCGGCCCGATGACGGCCGATTAAATCCCGGATCGTCTGTGCCGACAAAAACGGCATATTCCCTGGGATCACCAAAAGCCCCTCTGCTTCTTCCAAAACGGGCAGGCTCTCTTCGCCGTTCCCATCATACAGGAATTGTTTTTCGGCTCCCGCTTCCCTTGCCCGATCCAGGCTATATTGATACAGCGCCTGTCCGCAGGCTGTTTTATCAAAAAAGCCGCAGGCAACAACCGCTGCGTAAATTCCGCTCATTCTTTTTCCACCCTTTCCTGTCTGCTCCCGCCAATGCTCTGGGCAATTTCCATAATCCTCTTCAGCCGGTGATTCGCGCCCGACTTCCCAATAGGAGGCGAGAGCATCCCGCCCAGCTCTTTCAAACTGGCCTCGGGAAATTCCAGGCGTACGCGCGCAATTTCCCGAAGTTCAGGGCTCAAGAAATCCTCCCCGTGCGCTTCCAGGATCGACTCGATCGCAAGAATCTGCCTGGCCGACGCATCCGCCGTCTTGGAGAGGTTCGCCGTTTCGCAGTTGAGCCTGCGGTTGACGTCATTGCGCATTTCCTTTAAAATCACGGTATTATAAATTTCCATCAGAGAAGCGGAAGCGCCCATCATAGCCAATAAATCGGCGATGGCTTCGTTTTCCTTGACATAGACCACTACTTCATTTTTCCGCGTCGTCAGCTTTGCCTCAACGGAAAAAGCTGCGATCACTTCAACCAGCGCCTGGGCGCAGTCGAAGCTGCGGGTGGCAAACTCCAGATGATAGCTTTTTTCCGGGTCGCTCACACTGCCGCCGCCCAGAAACGCGCCGCGGATCAACGCCTTTTTTTCTTCTTCGCTCCGGACAAACTCCGGATCGATCCGAAGATACAAAATTGCGTCGTCTTCCTGAAGCTTTAAGCCGTTTTTCAGCTTTTTCAAATCTTCAATATCCGTCAAACTGAGCGTTACTTTGCTGTTTTTGACCTTGACGGACGGACTGATGTTATATAGCTCCGCCAGCTCAAGACAGATCCGTTCTGCGATTTCCTCGGTCTCGAGCATAATCTTTAAACCCAGTTCTTCCTTGTTTCCCGGCAGTTTTACCACAATTCCCGAGAAACAGATAAGCCCCAGAAGCTCTGCCCTGCGGCAGGAGAAGTCTTCTGCGGCTTCCGCGCAAATGCGCATTTTGGTTTTATGGGAGAACGATTCCATCAGCTCTTCCCCCTTTCGGTCCGGATGAGCTGCTTAGTTTCCATCATATCGATTGCAATCCGCCGGATATCCCGCGCAAGCTTATCCGTGTTATGCCGCACAATGCTCCCTTTCTCCCCCTGCCGGATGTCTGTATAGTCGCCTGTGACCAAAAAGGCGTCCTTGAAATTTTCATGATCCACTTCTACCATATCCACGCCGTCGGCATGGTAACGCCGGAGAATCGCTTCGTCCACTGCGCCTTCGTTGGCAATGACGCAGTCTACTATTGCATGTCCGGCATGCTGCTCAATGGCGCGCACATGGTCGGACGCGCGGTAACCCACCGTTTCTCCCGGCTGGGTCATGAGATTGCAGATATAGATGGCGGGCGCTTTTGCCCGGTAAATCGCATCTGCAACTCCTTTCACCAGCAAATTGGGAATGATGCTGGTATAAAGGCTGCCTGAACTCAGCAGAATCAGCTCCGCCCGCTCGATAGCGGTGATGACGCTTTCCGTCGGCATGACCTCCGCAGGATCCAGAAACACCGATTCAATCCGCGAACCATCGGCGCGTGCATGTCCGATGTTCGACTCGCCGCAGATCACCTTCCCGTTGGACAGCTTTGCACAAAGCTGCATATCGGCCGCATCCGTTACCGGGAACACATCCCCCGTCACAGCCAGAACATCCGATACGCGCTGAACCGCCTGGCTGAAATTCTTGCTGATCCCCGTCATTGCGGCCAAAAACAGGTTCCCAAAGCTCTGGCCCTCCAGCGTTCCCTCCGGAAAGCGGTAGTCAAACAGCTTTTTGAGCACCGGTTCTGCTTCCGCCATGGCTAAAATGCAGTTGCGGACGTCCCCCGGCGGAGCGACGCCCAAATCGCGCCGGAGCATGCCGGAACCGCCGCCGTCGTCTGCAACAGTCACAATGGCGGTGATATTCTCAAAATAATTTTTCAGTCCCCGCAGCATCGTCGAAAGGCCGGTGCCTCCTCCGATTGCCACCACGCGCGAGACCAGCTTCTCATTTTGGAAATCGTATTTCATAGTAACCTCTTTTACTTGTGAAGGCTGTCCTTTAAGATATCCCGGTGGGTCAGGCGGATATTGGGATAACGCCCGATCAATTCCTCACGCAGTTTTTCCCCGATCGTTACACTGCGGTGACATCCGCCGGTGCAGCCAATGCCGATGTTGAGCTGCGGCTTTCCTTCCTCTTCAAATAAGGGAATCAAATACAAAAGCAGATCCACCAGCTTCTTTAAAAACGTCCTGCTCTGCTCAAAATTCATCACATAGTCCTGCACACAGGCTTCTTCCCCCGTATGCTCGCGCAGCTCCTCGCAATGGAAGGGATTCGGCAGAAAGCGCACGTCAAACACCATGTCGGAATCGACGGGCAGCCCATATTTGAAGCCAAAAGACTCAATCGTAATAAACATTTTGGCTCCGAGCGCACCGCTGCCGAAAAGATGCCGGAGCCGGTCTTTCAAATCGTTCACCGATAAATCGGATGTGTCAATGATATAGCTCGCCTCGCGCTTAATCTGGGCGAGAAGTGCCCGTTCTTTTTTAAGCCCCTCCAAAATATCCCCGTCCTCGGACAGAGGGTGCGACCGCCGCGTCATCTTATAGCGGCGGACAATGGTCTCGTCGTCTGCCTCCAAAAACAGCAGATCATACTCATAGCCGGCGCGGTTTAAGCTTTTTAATTCCGCGCTCAGTTCTTCGCAGACGCCCTCGCCGCCGCGGACGTCGGCCACAAATACAACATTGTCCAATTTTCCGTTGGAGGACGAGCAAAGCTCAATAAATTTGGGAATCAGCGTCGGCGGCATGTTATCCACGCAGTAATATCCCATGTCCTCAAATTCCTTTGCTACCGTTGCCTTTCCCGCTCCGGATATTCCGGAAATAATGATCAGTCTCATTCTTTTATCCCCCGTAAAAAGCCAGGCATTTCAGCGCCCGACCATCCGAATCTCACACTCCAGCCGGACATGGCAGGCCTGATAGACCGTATCCTGAATGTGTGCAATCAGACGTTTCACGTCGTCGCAGCTGGCCCCTCCTGTATTGACTATAAACCCCGCATGCTTCTCCGAAACCTGCGCCCCGCCGATGCGGTACCCCTTCAGGCCGCAGTCCTCGATCAGTTTCCCGGCAAAATATCCTTCCGGCCGTTTGAACACGCTTCCCGCACTGGGGAGCGACAGCGGCTGTTTTTCCCGCCTGCGGCGGTTGAGCTCTGCCGCGGCCCGCTTGATTTCCTCTGCATCGCCGGGCGCAAGCTCAAACCATGCGCCCAACACAAGAAGCCCTTTTTGTGCGAATACACTGCTCCGATAGGAGAACGCGCAATCGCTGCGCCCAAAGGAGAGGGAGTTCCCTTCCCCATCCAGAGCGTCAACCCGGTCAACCACCTGCGCCATTTCCCCGCCGTATGCGCCGGCGTTCATAAAGACGGCGCCTCCTAAGCTTCCGGGAATGCCGGAGGCAAATTCCAATCCGGACAGAGCGCTGCGCTGGGCCCTGGAGGCCACAGAACGCAGCGAAGCCCCGCATTCGGCGTAGAGCCTGCTTCCGTCTATTTTGAGTTTTTTTAATTTACCGGTGCAGATAACCAGTCCCTCGATTCCCGCATCGCTTACCAGAAGATTGGAACCACGGCCCAAAAGCAGGAAGGGAACCCCCTCCTGCCTGCAAAGTTTCAACAAGGCCGATAGCTGGCCGGTTTGATCCGGGACGGCCATCATGTCGGCAGCGCCGCCAATGGCAAACGTCGTGTAATCTTTCATGGAAACGCCGCATGCTACGGCAATTCCAAGCTGGTCGTGCGCCTGCCGGACAAACGCCTCGTACATGATATTCCCCCTCTTATTTGCCCAGCATAGCGGCCCCGATGAGGCCCGCGTCATTGCCGAGCTTTGCAATCGATATTTCTGTCTGCGGGATGTCTCTGGAATAGACAAACTTGCTCACATGCTCCCGGATCGGCAGAAGCAGGTAATCTCCTTCTTTGCTGATCGCTCCGCCTATCACTATTTTATTGGGCTGGAAAATATTTATGACGCTGACTAAGCCCTCGGCCACATTTTTAATGTATTCGTCTACGACTTCCTTGCCTGCCTTGTCTCCGGCTTTGGCCGCGTCAAAGGCGGTACGGCCGCTGACCTTTCCCTCTTTCTGCGCAAATTCGTGCATCTTGCTGTCCGGGCACTGCGCCATTTTGGCCTTTGTCATCCGGATGAGCCCGGTAATGGAAGCATAGCTTTCCCAGCAGCCCTTCCGGCCGCAGGTACAGGGTTCGCCGTCCATTACAACCTGGAAATGGCCGATCTCCGCCGCCGCGCCGTTGAAGCCGCTGTAGAGCTTTTTGTTAATGATGACGCCGCCGCCGACTCCCGTTCCCAGCGTGATTGCGATAAAATGATCGATCGCAGGATCGTTTAAATATGAAAATTCGCCCAGTGCCGCGCAGTTTGCGTCATTTTCAATGTAGACCGGAATATCCCAGTGCTTCTGGAATTCTGCCCGCATGGGAGTATTGCGGAAATTCAGGTTATTGGCGTAAATCAGCATTCCGTTTTTATTGTCGCACGAACCGGGGCTTCCGATTCCCACGCTTTTGATATCCGAAAGTGCAAGTCCTGCTTTTTCCGTCACTCTTTTGGCCAAAACAGCCATGTCTGCGATGATTTCGCTGTCGCGGCGCGAAGCTCCGGTCGGCATCTGATCCCATGCGATGATTTTACAGTCTTCCGTTACAACTCCCGCTTTGATGTTGGTACCGCCTAAATCAATTCCCACATACATCTTAACATTCTCCCCTTATTTTTAATTTATACACAAATTCATCTGCGTAAAATATGATTTTTCGTTTCCTGTGCTTCTATTTTCGTTTATGCTGATCCAAAAATTCCATCAGGCTCGCAAGCGTGCGGTTTAAAATCCGCTCCTGCGGAAAATCCACCTCTTCCAGCAAAGCCAGCGCTTCCTCGGTGTGCCCCAGCGCATAGCAGATATGCGCGTCGGTAGACACGGCAAGCGGCACGCCGTATTGCTTGGCCGCCTTTGCAATTTTAACGCAGTTTTCAATGCTTGCCTTCCGGCAGACAAAGGAATGGTTATTGATTTCAAACGCCTTTCCGTACTGCGCCGCCGTTTTCATTACCCGGTCAATATCAAAGGCAAAGTTCGGCGATCCCGCATGGCCTATGATATGGATGTATGGATTGCGCAGAACCGCTTCATACGCTTCCGTCATTTCCTCAACGGAAAATGCCGGTGTAATCACCTTGTGGCAGCTTACATTGACGACGTCCAGTTCACTCAAATCGTGATCGGACAGGGCAACCGTCCCCTTTGTGTCCAATACGTCCAGCTCCACGCCGGATAACACGCGCACGCCGTTGATATATTCCGGCCAATACTTTTCATTTTGGAAATGCCAAAGGTGCGGCGTATCCTTCATGCCCGGCGCATGGTCGGTTATTGCAATCGCTTCCAGTCCAATTTCCTTCGCATAAGCCGCCATTTCCCCCAGCGTGGAATAAGCATGCGTGCTGGCCAGCGTATGGCAGTGCGTTTCCGCCAAAATCCTGATCACTTTGTCTCGTTCTCCTTTTTACTCATTTCCATTTGCTGCATCAGGCGCTTGTTGAGCTCCTCTGCTGAATTGTATCCCATCCGCTTCTGCCTGTTGTTCATTGCGGCAATTTCCACAATGATCGCAAGGTTACGTCCGGGCCGGACCGGAACAGTCAGCGAAGGAATATCATTTCCCAGGATGTTGACATATTCATCGTCCATGCCGAGGCGGTCATACTGCTTGGAATTGTCCCACGGCTCCAGGTTTATAACAAGATTGATTTTTTCCGTATCCTTGATCGCGCCCATACCGAAAATGCGCCGGACGTCGATGATCCCAATTCCGCGGATTTCGATAAAATGCCGGATTACGTCCGGCGCAGATCCGACCAGCGTCTTGTCAGACGCGCGCTTGATCTCGACGGCATCGTCTGCAACCAGACGGTGGCCGCGTTTGATCAGTTCCATCGCCGTTTCGCTTTTTCCGACGCCGCTCTCTCCCAAAATCAAAATTCCTTCTCCGTATACCTCAACCAAAACGCCGTGGCGCGTAATCCGCGGCGCAAGTTCATAGCTCAAGTAACTGATGACTTCGCTCATCAGCTGGCTTGTCACCCGCTCTGTGCGCAAAATGGTAATGTCCTTCTCCTTTGCCTGCTCAATCATCTCCGAAAAAATCGGCAGATCCCGCGTTACAATCAATGCCGGAAAATCCCTAGCAAAAAGCTGTCCCAGCACCTCGCTTCGCCGCTCCTTGGACAGATCCTCCAAATAGGTCATTTCTACCTTGCCCAAAATCTGCAGCCGGTTTGGATCAAAATAATCAAAAAAACCGGAAAGCGGCAATCCGGGCCGGTTTACATCGCTTCTGTGGATTTGAATCCGCTCATAATCGCTCGAAACATACACCTTTTCCATCCGAAACTGCTTGACCAAAGCGGTCAGCGGAACATAAAACGTTTCTTCTGCCTCTTT
>CALYAR010000177.1 GCA_944393585.1 uncultured Clostridia bacterium
TAACTGCAGGCGCTAAACCCGCTTTGGCAGTATTATTTCAGCTTTGTTTCAGTAAGGCAAGCCGTATTAAGCTTTATTTTTTTCGGAAAATATCAACCGCATTGGAAAAACGCCGCCGTGCCCGTTCCGCCAGCGGTTTTTTCTTTGTTTCTCCCGTCTCCAGCAAAACGGCGGCACAAAGGCAGATGTAAAAAGGCATGGCAAAACACTGAATCAAGAGGGTAAACCAGTTTACCGCCTGGGCGGGCCAAAAAACGGACAAAATCAGTTCAAAGGCAAAAACAAAAATATTGAGAACGACCCGATAGCCCGCCACAGAGGTAAGGATAAGGCGGAAACGGCGGAACACCATGGGGAAAGAGCGCCGGACTGCTGTAAAAATTGGCTCCTTTTTGGCATAGGAACGCAGCAGGCACAGCGGCCCCATCACTTCACATGCAATCCAGATAAAAGCGTAAGACAACATTCCCAAGTAAACGCATAAAAATATTGGATTTTCAAAATAGGAAGCAGAATAGCTTTCAATATCCCATATTTTTAGTGCGCCAGCAAACAAAAATATGAATATGTAAGGAATGATATGAAAGAGAAACAGCACCAGATTTTTCGGCTTTCCAATTTGAATGAGAACTTGCAGTGTGTTTGTTTTTTGGCCGCGTATTCCATTTGCAGTGATGATAGCGGCCGGCGCATACAGCAGCAAATTGGATACAACATAGCCTGCCGCAAGGGAAGCCCAGTCCGTCCAGGAGGTTTGCGAAAGAACGGGGTCGAGTTCCGAGTGGCGGGAAAGAAACAGGAACAGGGTATTTGCACTCAAATCCAAGGTGCTCGGAAACAAAAAGGAAAAAAGGATTCCCGCAAAGAGATACAAACAGCAGAAGAAAAGATAAGCGGGAAAATGCCTGCGGTAAAGATCCAATGCCCGGCCATACAACGACTCCAACATAATCACAACCCCCTTTTCTTCATTTATAACATATTTTTCCTTTTGTGTCTATAGGCTTTCGAGCAAATGCTTGCAGCAGTGAGACTTCAATTTTATAAATTATATTTAGTTAAAAAAATATAATTTGAGGATGAGGTTTTGAAAAATTCTGTCGTCCGGCTGTATTTTATATATTACACAATCCGCCGGGACAGGAAACAGTCTCATTTTTATGATTGCAAAAGAGGTCATTTTATTCAGGCAGGAACTTTTCCCAAAAGCACGATTGTAAATTCTTCCCGGCTATATTATAATTGCCTATATGGAAAGTTCCAGTACCACTAAAATAAGGAGGGACCAATATGGCGCAGGCAAAGACTTATCCGATTCCGCATACAAGAGATCCATTTGTAAACACGCCGCTCATTCCGGCAGGATCCGATCCCAAAACCGGGGAGGAACGGTTTTTTATCAGCACCTGGAATGCCAACGTAGGCTGCCTCAGTGCGCTGGTCGATACGAAAGGAAACAGCAGGATCTATCATTTTAAAAAGGCAAACAAAATATATGCCGGCTGCGGCGCTTACAGCGCAGTCGTTACCGATCCGGATACGGTTTGGATCTGCTCTGATCTGGCTCTGCCGGTCCGGCTCACGCTTTCCACCGGGGAATATCAGTTCTTTGAAAGCGGAGCACGCAACGGCCTGGTATTTGCCGGAATGCAGTATGATCCGGCAACCGGAAAGCTGTTTGCCGTATCCTGCCAGTATCAGAATATTATGGGACTCTCTTTTGATACCCGAACGCAAAAAACCGTAAAGCTCTACGATCATTTTACCGAAGCAACCTATTCCCGCGGGGGGTTCCCCAACAGCGACGGAAAAACCTATACCATCCGGTTTACGACCTGCCACAGTTCCCTTTACCAATGGGATCCCGCCGCGGAGACTTTGGTGGAAAAGTGTACGATTGACGAGCGGGCAAACTGTGTCAAAGTCATTTATGACGACGAAGGGCATGTATACATTCCCTATATGGGCTGGCTGGACACCAGCAGCTATACGTTTTCGCGCGGGCCGCGTCCCGACCGTGAGATGAACTGGTTCGGCCGCATTGGAACCAATGCTTATGGGTTCCTGGAAGGCGCTTCGGATGTGGATATTTATGTGTGGGATATGACGACTGGAAAAACCCATGTCCTCTGTACCATCCCGGACGGCGGAGATTCGGGAATCGCTTTGACGCAGAAGGGCGAGATCATGGCGGTGAACGTCTATGGAATGCTCTATCAATTCAGCGCGCAGGACGGGAGGCTGCTTTTGACAAAGAAACTGGACTCCAATGCGCCGGGGCGTCTCGACTGCCTGATCCGGGTCGATGACAGCCACATTTTAGGCACGCCTTACATTACGCAGCGGTTTTGGATCATAGACACGCAGACAGGAAAAGGGTTCGATGCGGGGCGGGCGGCTCCCGGAAGAGGAGAAGTCCTGCGCGTCTGGAATTTGAACGGAAAAATTTATATGGCTTCCTATACGGAGGGAATTTTAACGGAGTACGATCCAAAGGAACGGATTAATTTTCCGGAGAATCCGCGCATTGTCGCGCATCCGCCCGGAGGTATGCGGCCGTTTGCCCATTCGGATGACGGGACCTGCCTTTATTATTCCTGCAATCACCACTATGGGAACTATGGCTGCGTTTTGACACGCTATAACACGCAGACGGGAGAGGCCTTCTATTTGGACGATCCGCTGCCGCTGCAAAACATTACGGCCCTCCGTTATAATCCAAAACACCAGTGCCTGCTTGGTTCGAGCACGACGGCGGCCGACAGCGACTGCATGGAGCCTTTAACCGACTGCTGTTATCTGGTTCGGATCGATCCGAAAACATTGGGGATTACGCATCGGAAAGAAACGCCCGCCGGCTGTGAGCTGTCGCGCATTTTGGGCCAGGTGGAGGAAGACGTCTATCTCGTTTCATTCCGGATGAAGGATAAAAAAACCTCTTATTGGCTTTATTCCATGGAACAAGACACGCTGGAAGAATACCGTCTGCCGGAAGGGACGAATTTTTGCAGCGGGACAGACTATCCGGGTTTGTTTCTTCTGACCAAAGGCGAGAATCTTCAGGTTTGGAAACTGGGTTTGGAGAAAGCGGAAGAGCTGGAAACACTGGCACAGATGGAGGACGCTTATGCCGTCCATTTGACGGGCGATTGTGTATATCTGGCGGCGCCGGAAAAGGTTCGGGCATTGGAGGGAGCTCTTACGCCATACCTGTAAAAAGGAACAGCAAAATTTCGGCGTCTGCTTTTTTGCATTTCATTTTTCGCGAAAATTGCTGGAAGAGGGCCTAGGCGTGACGAATTTCTTTTTTGTGTGCTATACTGAAGAAAAACAGACCATGAAAGGGGAATTTCCTATGCAGAATCCGGCATTAAGCGATCTGTCAAAAGAAGAATTGATGAAACTGATTGAACTATACTCCAAAAACTGGCTTGCGATGGACGGGGTCTGGTTTCAGTCCGTTGAACAGAAATTTGGGATGGATGAGGCAATGGAGCACGACGCACAGGCATGGCGCCGCTTTACGGTCATGGAAGCGAGGCGGATCCGGGAATTTTTGCAGCTTCCAGAGCGCGCCGGACTGGAAGGATTGAAGCGTGCATTGTCGTTTCGGTTTTATGCCAATTTAAATCAGGATGAATGCGTGATGGAAGACAAGGATACATTGCTTTACCGGGTTAAATCCTGCCGCGTGCAGGGTGCCCGAAGCCGGAAAGGAATGCCGCTTCATCCCTGCAAACCGGTCGGCCTGATTGAGTATTCAGAGTTTGCACGCGTGATCGACGACCGCATTCGCTGTGAATGCGTGAGCTGCTATCCAGATGTGACGGATTCCTCCTGCAGCTGCTGCTGGCGGTTTACGCTCGAGCGGGGGAAGGACGGCAAATGAGAAGGACTTATATGACGCAAATGCCCGACCGGGCAGGCGCATTTCTGATCGCAAGCCGGATTATATCAGAGGCGGGAGCCAATATCACGCGGGTGAGCTATAACAAGGCAATCGACACGCACACACTGTTTGTCGAGGCGGATGGATCGGCCGGGCAGCTGGAAGTGATTACAAACCGGCTGGAGCAGGCGGGATATTTAAGCGACGGCAATCCGCAGGGGCACGTTATTTTAATGGAATTTAAGCTGGAAGACCGGCCCGGCGCCGTTTTTCCCATTCTGGAGCTGATTAACCAGTACGACTTTAATATCTCCTATATCAGTTCGCAGGAAAACGGTACGGCGTATCAATATTTTAAGATGGGGCTGTTTATTGAAAATGAAGGCGACGTCACTTCGTTTTTGAACCATGTTTCCCGCCTGTGTGAAGTGCGGATCATTCACTATGACAAAAGCGGAAAAACGCTTGATAATACCGTGTTTTATCTGTCGTTTGCCAATGCGATTGCCCGAAAGCTCTCCCTTTCCGAGCCGGATACGAAAGAGCTTTTGATTCAATCCAACCGGGTCATGCAGATATTGGACGAACAAAACCAGTCTCCTTATCAGACGTTTGAATACATTGGCAGGTTTGCCGATTGTCTGGTAAAAGGAAAAGGGGAGGCATTTTGCCCGCGTATTTCGTGCCACCGACTCGAAAGCGGCGGAACGCTGCACCTGATTGAGCCGCCCTGCGGGAGCAATGTGTTCCTTTTGGAACGCAACGGAAGGCTTTTGTTTTTCGACAGCGGGTTCGCCTGCTACCGCAGAGAAATGGAAGAGATTTGGAAAAAATTGTTCCCCGATTTTGAGCGGATGGAGAAGCGCATTGCCATCACCCATGCCGATGTGGATCACTGCGGGCTTTTGAATGAGTTTGAAACCGTTTATGTGAGCCGTTCGAGCTATGAGCATTTTTTGCTGGAGCAGGAGGCGAAAGCGAATTTTCGGGAGCAGAATCCGATTCATGCGCCCTATTGCACAATCAGCAAGCTCCTGACAGGCTATCATCCGCCGGAGCTTGGGCGGCTGTCCGTGACCGGCGAAAGAAGCGGGCAGGAAAAAGGACTGCTAGAGCCGATTGGCGCCATTTTTTTTGAAGGATTGGAATTTCAGGTGCTGGAGGGAGCGGGAGGGCACCTCAAAGGCGAGACGGTCTATCTTTGCCGCAAGGAACATCTGGCTTTTACCGGAGATATTTTTGTGAATTTAAAGGATATGATTCCGCAGCAGGCAGAATTTAACAAGCTTGCCCCGTTTTTGATGACAAATGTAGACACGGATCCCAGCTTGGCCTCTCAGGAACGCAAAGAACTATTGGATTTATTAAAAGGGGAGTGGGTCATTTGCTGCGGGCACGGCGGACTGCTGCATCGAAATTCAAAGCAGGCATAATGCACGCTCAAATATTTGCTTTTCCAAATCGTTTGGCGCACACAGGAGTTCCGCCGTCTGCGGACGGCGGTTATACCCCTCGCCCCTGGCGGGGCTGGGGCCCCCTGAAAGGCCTTTCTCGCGTGAGAAAGGCCCTTCACCCAAAGAACGCTCAAGGGGAAACCCCTTAAGAATCCCCCCATTGTGCCTTACCGTTACTTTTTGTGGTACGCAGTAGTTAGTCTCATTTCTATTCTACTATACTGCACCAGTTCGTTTCAGCGCAGGAAGGCGAGAGCAGAATTCTAATCAGCCTTACGCAAGAAAAATATCAAAACTAGTTGTTTTAGATCACTTGCGGCTATAATAGAAAGTACCGCTAGACGAATGACACGCAAAAAAAGCAAGTTTTGCTTATCTTGCCATGATTGGCCCGAAGGGAATTCTTAAGGGGGCGAGCAGCCCTCTTAAGCGCTCTGGGGGATTAAAAGGGGGCCTTCTCGCGTGAGAAGGTCCCCTTTTGGGGTCCCCAGCCCCGTTAGGGGCGATGGGGTAAAGACTCCGCTAAGGCGGAGTCTTTTCCTCGATTTGCGCGGAAAAAGATTGGTAAAGTAAATGTTTGAGCGTGCAGAAAGCAAAAAAACCAGCCGGCTGAGTGTGACCGGCTGGTTTTGTCCTTTTTTGGACTTTAGAGAGTGTGTGTTTATCTTAAAAACGCCTCGAGGCGATCTAAGCCTTTTTGGATGGTTTCCATGCTGGTTGCATACGACCAGCGCACATAGTTGGGAATGCCGAAACCTTCCGACGGGACAACAGCAACCTTGGCTTCTTCCAAAAGGATCTGCGCAAAATCGTTTGCTCCCGTAATCACTTTTCCGTGAAGGGTCTTGCCCACCAGCTCTTCTATGCTCATGAACACATAGAACGCTCCATGCGGGGCAATGCAGGAAACGCCGTTCATTGCATTGATGCGCGAGACCATATAGTCGCGGCGCTTTGCAAATTCCGCCTTCATCACAGCTACGGAGTCCTGCGGACCGTTCAGCGCTTCCACAGTTGCGGCCTGCGCAATGGAGTTCGGATTAGAGGAGGCATGGCTCTGCAGATTTCCCATCGCCTTGGCGAGCTTGGCATCGCTGGCGGTATAGCCGATCCGCCATCCCGTCATGGCATAGGTTTTGGACACGCCGTTGACAATGATGGTCTGTGCTTTGATGTCTTCTCCCAGCGAAGCAATGCTGACGTGCTCGCCTTCGTAGAGAAGGTGCTCGTAAATTTCATCGGAAACAACATAAATTCCATGTTTCACACAAACTTTTGCAATCTGCTCCAGCTCTTCCCGGCTGTAAGCCATTCCGGTTGGATTGGAGGGGCTGTTTAAAATCAGGGCAACGGTTTTCGGGGTAATCGCGCGCTCGAGCTGTTCGGCGGTAAATTTAAAATGCGTAGCCGCGGTGGTTTCGAGGGATACGGGAACTCCGTCCGCCAGCTTGACCATCTCCGGATAGCTGACCCAATAGGGTGCTGGGATGATCACTTCGTCGCCGGGATCGCAGATCGCCATGAAAATATTCACCAGCGAATGCTTGGCGCCGTTGCTCACTACAATCTGATCCGGCGTATAAGTAAGGCCGTTGTCGCGCGCAAACTTCGCGCAGACTGCTTTTTTCAGCTCCAGGGTTCCCGACGCCGGCGTATATTTGGTGCATCCGGCATTGAGCGCACGGACGGCGGCGTCTTTTATGTTCTGCGGCGTATCGAAATCCGGCTCGCCTGCGCCGAAACCGGCTACATCGATTCCCTGCGCCTTTAATTCTTTTGCTTTTGCATCGATTGCCAACGTCGCCGAAGGTGCAATCGCGCTGACCTTCTTTGAAATTTTCATGCTGATTCCCCCTATATGCAATAAAAATAATTTTAAATTTCAAAAATATTTTTTTAAACTCTTATATCATATTATATTCGTGCTCAAAATGCAAGTTGTTTCATTGAAAATTTCAAAATGATTTTTGCTGATTTTTTGTTCATTTTTTTGCGGGTGCACAGAATGATTCAAAATATGCTTTCTCGCTTCCTCTGTCCCCGCAGTCCTCGCAGGACCCGCAGACGACGCTCGTCCCGCAGTCCTCGCAGGACTCGCAGACGACGTTCGTCCCGCAGATAACGCCTGCCTTGCGGGAGCATAGGCGGCAGGTGCCGAACGGGTATCCGGTATTGGGATAAGAGCATTGCAGATGCAAAGGCCTTTTGCCGGTTTCATAGCTTGCAGTAGTAAGGGTTGCTTCTATGTTAGGATGACATCGTAGGTTTTTTGCGCAAAAAAATACAGGATCAAACGATGCCGAAATGAGGCATTGATGAGAAAAGGAGGACATCATGTACGAGAAATCGATTCGGATTGCATTGGAGGACAGGCAGATCACGGCAAGTTCGTCTACCCTGGGCTACCAGGACGAAAAAAAGTCTTCGAAGTTTCTGTTCGATGGATTGGACGCATATCCGGGCACAAGAGTTTTTGCCAATGTGAAATTGCCGGAGGAAGCTGCTTTCTATGTGGAGATTTTAGACGGGGAGTACCTGCCGCCGCCGTCCTTTTACCGCCGCAGCGGAAAAATCCTGCTGAGCCTGTCCATTCAGACGGAAGATGCATCGGAGCTGTTTCATACCAACACAATCGAACTGGACGTACTGCAAACGCTGACCGCAGCAAATAAAGCAGGAAATGATCCGGTGTGCATTCCGGTGTTCGGGCACATTTTTTACGATCAGGACGGCAGGCGCATGCCGCAGCGGCAGAAGGTAAAATTTCAAAATACCATTACGGATTCTCCTTCCGAGGATATGACGGTGATCCATGGAATTCAGGGAGAGCGCGGCGCGGCAGCAACTATCCAGGTCGGGACGGTCACGACAGGAGAAGAAGGAGACACGGCATCCGTTGTAAATGCGGGGACGGAAACGGATGCAATTTTTAACTTTGTATTGCCGCGCGGGGCAACCGGAAAACAGGGCCCGCAGGGCGAACAAGGTCCGCAGGGCGAGCAGGGTCCGCAGGGGGAACAGGGCCCGCAGGGCGAACAGGGCCTGCAGGGCGAGCAGGGTCCGCAGGGCGAGCAGGGCCTCCAAGGCGAGCAGGGCCCACAGGGCGAGCAAGGCCCGCAGGGCGAGCAAGGCCCCAAAGGAGACCAGGGTCCCCAGGGAGAACAAGGTCCGCAGGGAAATCCAGGTGCGGACGGAGAAAGCGCCTATACAGATGCCCAGGAAGCGGGATACACCGGTACCAACTCGGAGTTTAACACTGCCCTGGCCAATATGCCGGCGCATCAGGGCAACAGTGAGATCCATATCAATGCCGCAGAGCGGCAGCAATGGAATGGAAAATTATCCGCGTCCAACATCAAAGCGGGCGCCAACGTGACGGTGAGCACCTCCGGCAATGATGTGACCATCTCAAGCACCGGAGGCGGAGGAGGGGATATTTCGCTGATCAATAACCTCACCACAGAGACAGCAGGCCAGGGGGCGTTGGACGCGGCGCAGGGGAAGATTTTAAACGACGGAAAAGCGGATGTGAACCACAGCCACGATGGGGTTTATCAGCCGGCAGGAAGCTACCT
>CALYAR010000178.1 GCA_944393585.1 uncultured Clostridia bacterium
ATGAAGCGGTCAAAAGTGAGGACGGAAGCCGGGAACAGGAAGTGGAAATCTTCTACCGCTTTATCGGCAAAATCGAATGACACATCTTGAGATACCCAACAATATCTTTAACTAAGGGAAACGGGAAAAAGTTATCCTGATTTACAAGTACTTGTAGACATAAGCGATCGTTTTGAAATCTCCCTTGATACATTATTAAAGGAGGATTCAAAGATGGTAAAGTCAATCGACCGGGAAAGAGTATTGGGAGCAATATTTCTTCCGATTCAATAATTCGAACTGCAGTAATTATTATCGGACTTGCAATGATAGGTATTGGCTGGTATAAAAAGGCGAAGTGTGATAAAGAGGTATTTAAATATATGGAAGAACATGAAAAAGTTTAGCATTAGGGCGGCAGCGAATTTTCATTTAACGGGGACTTTGGCGGAGCGTCAAATCAGAATTGGCAGGAATGAATATGAAAGCAATTATTAAGAGTAAAATTGAAGAATTATTGTCAAAGGAATATTATTGCAGTTTAGATGAGCTAAATGGAAAATCAACCGTGTATTCCGTTAATTTCAATGCAAAACAGCCATATATTAAAATACTGGCCTATAGAAATTGTGTTGTGGTTTGTACATCAGAGGATTTGTATTATAAAGTACGGGAACTTTTACAAAATAAGAACAGAGATGAAATTTTTGAACTTCCTTTGGTTTATGGGCAGACAATACATTATGTCCCTAATGACAACTATATAAACGATGTATCAGTATCATTGAATTACGAATGCGAATATCTTTTTGACAGAGATATTTTATCTCTTGTTGGTTTGACAGGTTTTGAAAATTCCTTGGCATTTGATGAAAATGGTTCTACATCAACAAAAGCCGTTTGCATTGCAAAAGAAAAGAACAAGATTATCGGAGCAGCAGGTGCAGCGGAATCGTCCGTAAATGGCGTATGGGAAATCGGTGTGGACGTTATGGAAGAATATAGAAATGCCCGGTTGGGAACCTATTTAGTGAGAGGATTAACGAAAGAATTACTGGCGCGAAATGTTATTCCTTTTTATTCTGCTTCTGTAACAAATATTGGCTCGCAGATGGTAGCAAGCAGGTGTGATTATATACCATTTTGGGTTGATACATTTGGAACCATTCTCGATGGAAGTTCAGTATATAATGATATTATTAAAGGTTTACTTTAATAGCCTGCCGCTGGATAGGCGGCGTTAATTCAGGGATGCCAAATGCGCTGCCAGATTTTTGCGGGATAGCTGGTACGTCGGCTGCCGGCGCATGATGGTTTACTTTGATAAAAGGGCGCATTTTTTATATGGTGACGTTTCGTACTGAATCAAACTAAGTGAAGCGATGGATATTTCTTGTATGCAAGACAAAAAATGAGCTAATGATAGATTGGAGTTTGTGAAGGAGATAACCTTATGAGAAAATTAAGTACAGAAGCTGAAAAAATTATGATTGAACGTTTTGGAAAAGACACGGTGATTTCATTAGCAACGGTGGAACATGAAGTACCGTATGTGCGGAATGTAAATGCTTATTATGAGGACGGTTCATTTTATATTATTACATATGCACTCTCTAACAAAATAAAACAAATAGAAAAAAACCCAAATGTTGCGATAGCGGGTGACTGGTTTACCGCACACGGAAAGGGTAATAATTTGGGGTATTTTGGAAAGAAAGAAAATCATATAATTGCTGAGAAACTGAAAATTGCTTTTGCCGAATGGATTGATAATGGGCATAATAATTTTGATGATGAAAACACCATAATTTTATGTGTGGAATTAACGGACGGACTGTTACTTTCACATGGAACAAGATATGAGTTTTAAAGTTCAAAAATAAGAAATTTAAAGAAGTAGCTGCTTTCATTTTATTGATGGAAATGCAGAAGTTGTTAATTTTTACAGGTATCGCTGACTTTGCATTTAACGGGGAGTTTGGCGGAGCATCAAATCAGAATTTTGGGAGGATATAAAAATGAACAGGGCCCAATTAGAGACGTTTTTAACCGAAACATATGAAGCTGATATAGACCACCCCTGGGCACGATATCCAAACTATCAAGTGTTTCGTCATCGTAATAATAAAAAGTGGTTTGCGCTGATTATGGATGTTCCTCAAAATAAACTGGGTATAGCAGGTAACAAAATTGTAGATATTGCAAATTTTAAATGTGATCCTGATTTAATTGGTTCATTGCGAATGGAGAAAGGCTTTTTCCCTGCGTATCATATGAATAAGTCAAATTGGATTACCGCTGTTTTAGATGATACAGCTGACGATGAGAAAATAAAAATACTTGCGGATATGAGTTATGAATTAACAAGTACAAAAAAGGTTCGGAAATCTGAGATGTTTGTTGAAGCGATTGAAATCGACGGGAGTTCTCCATCCAATGAAGAATGGAAAACGATTATGTCTGAAAAATTAGCCACAGCTTCCAGGTTTGAAATTCATTGCTGGAATGAAGAACAAAAGGAAACAGAAATGGCGCTGCAGTACGGCAGGCTTAAAAAAACGGAATGGCGTTACGGGAAGGTGATAGAAGGCGCGGTTACAAAGGAACTGGCGGAATTTTTGCTTTCTCTGCCGAAGCCATCTGATACGGAAGTTTATAACAAGATGACGCCGTTTTTCAGTATTTTTCTGGATAATGGTTTTTCTTCCGAACACTATGGGACGGAATTGAACGGAGTAAAAGAAAATGAATAAAGAAAAGATCAGAAAACTGAATTTATTTTTAT
>CALYAR010000179.1 GCA_944393585.1 uncultured Clostridia bacterium
ACGTTATATAGTTGGTGGTGGCGTTATATGAAAGTATTATTCCTAATAGGCAATGCTGCGGTTGGAAAAATGACCGTTGGTCAGGAATTGATGAAAATTACTGATCTGCGATTGTTTCATAATCACATGATGATTGAGCCAGTTATTGAGATATTTGGATATTTCTATCCTAAAGCGATTCATCGTTTAAGGGAAGTCATTTTTGAAGAATTTGCAGCTACAGAATGCTATGGGCTTATTTTTACAATACTGTGGGCATTTGATACATCGTCTGACTGGGAATACGTTGAACATGTTAAGGATATTTTCAAGCAAAAAAACAACGATGTTGAATTTTATTATGTTGAACTTGTCGCTTCACAAAAAATTCGTTTAGAACGCAACGCTACTGAAAATCGACTGAAGCATAAAGCATCGAAACGTGATATAGACATATCTAACCAAAGATTGTTGAAGGATGATGCAAATCATCGTTGCGAAAGTTATGATGGTGAAATAACTTTTGAGAATTATATAAAAATCGATAATTCATATCTCACACCAGATGTTGTTGCCAAAAGAATAAAAGAGAGATTCAGTCTGTAGCCGTCTATTACAAACAAATGGTCTGTAAAAAGGAATATTTTTCTAAATTTGTGGATAGCGATTTTCGCTAAACACCAATACAATAAAAAAATACTGAAAAGGATGAACCGATACCGATGAAATCAATTTGGAAAGAGCTGGGCATTTCTTCAGAAGCCAGCTCGCTGATTCTGGAAAGTGAACAAAAACTGCATGAGGCCTTTGCACATGTCGAAGCAGTTTCCTGCGAAAACACAATGCGGGTCATGAAAGCCTTTTGTGACAACCGCATTGGCGAAGCGCATTTTGCCGCCACAAGCGGCTACGGCTATGATGATTTGGGCCGCGATGCGTTAGACCGCGTCTATGCCGATGTATTTGGAGCAGAAGACGCACTGGTGCGGCACAATTTCGTGTCCGGCACCCATACGCTCTCGACCGCACTCTTCGGCGTACTCCGGCCCGGCGATATTCTGCTGTCCGTTACAGGGCGGCCGTACGATACACTGGAAGAAGCCATTGGACTGAGCGGCGAACCTGGCTCCGGCTCGCTCCGCGATTTTGGAATCGGCTATGAGGAGATTGCGCTCGATGAAAACGGAAAAATGAACTTAAAAGAAATCCAGAACCGCCTTGCCGCCAATCCTGCCATTCGCATGGTGTTTCTGCAGCGTTCGTGCGGGTACCATGTCCGTCCGACCCTGTCCTGCGATGAAATTGCAGAAGCGGTGCAAGCCGCAAAAGCAATCCGTCCGGACGTGATCTGCATGGTAGACAACTGCTATGGGGAATTTGTGGAAACGCAGGAACCGACCGCTGTGGGAGCCGATTTGATGGCCGGTTCCCTCATTAAAAATCCGGGCGGCGGGCTTGCGCCAACCGGCGGCTATATTGCCGGGCGCGCTGATCTGGTCAAGCTTTGCGCTTACCGCTTAACTTCAGTCGGAATCGGCAAGGAGTGCGGCGCCACGCTGGGCCTTACCAAATCCATGTTCCAGGGCTTTTTCTTCGCGCCGCATGTGGTGGCGCAGGCTGTCCGCGCAGCCCTTTTGGCGGCGCAGGTCTTTGAAACCCTGGGGTATAAGGTCTATCCCTCGCCGCGCGACGTCCGGCATGATATCATCCAGACGATACAGTTCCGTTCTCCGGACGAGCTCTGTCATTTCTGCCGCGGCATCCAGAAGGGCGCGCCGGTTGACTCCTTTGTCACGCCGGAACCGTGGGACATGCCCGGCTACAGCGATCCCGTCATCATGGCGGCCGGAGCGTTTGTTCAGGGCGCGTCCATCGAGCTTTCGGCCGATGCGCCGATGCGCCCCCCCTATACCGCATACCTGCAGGGCGGCTTAACCTATGAGTCGGCGCGCTATGCCATTATGGTAGCAGCGCAGAACATTATGGACGGGGGACGCTAAATGTCCAAGCGGAGTTATTTGCAGGACCGGCTTTCCGCCCTGCCTGATTTTGTCTTTTCCTTCATTGAGCATTATTACGACGGAGACAGCGTGAACACGCAGATCGCTTACAGCATTGACATTAAGACGTTTCTGGTCTTTCTGCAGAAATATAAATTTCCGGAGATTGAGAATCCGGAAGACTTTACCCCAGCGCATATGGAAGCGGTAACGGCAGAGGATCTGCTCAATTTCCGCGCCTACCTCAAAGAATATGAAGTCACAACGCAAAATGCGGCCGGAAACCCTGTGACGCGCACCCTGCGGAATTCTCCCTTTGGGATCAACCGGAAGCTGTCGAGTATCCGCAGTCTGTTTTTATACCTGTACAAGACGGACAAGATCAGGGAAAACATCACCGACAAAGTGGATATGATGTCGCTTCACCAAAAGATCAAACAGCCGCTGACTGCACAGGAAACTGTTCGGATCTTAGACGTCCTGTTTGAAGGCGAAAAGTATTTTGAAGGCCGGGATTTAACCGAGTATCTCAACCGGAAACAGCGCGACATTGCCATTTTTGTTACCTATCTCGGAACCGGGGTCCGTGTCAGCGAGCTTATCAACCTGAACGTCGACGACGTCAGTTTTGAAACCTCCTCCTTTATCGTCACGCGCAAGGGCGGGGAGCAGCAGGAGATTTTCATGCCGCTTCAAGTGGAGAACGAGCTGGCAAAATATATCTACGAGGTGCGGCGCAACATCGATACGCCTGGAGAGGACGCGCTGTTTGTCAGCCGCCGGGGCCAGCGGATGAGCGTTGCCGCCGTAGAGAAAAATTTAAAAAAATACTGTCATGCCGCCGGGGTATATCACAAAGACAAAACAAGGCCCCATGCTCTCCGGCGCACTTTTGCATGCAGCCTGTTGGAAGACGGAGTTGATATCAAGATGGTAGCGGAATTGATGGGCCATAAAAATATCGAGGTCACGCATAAGTTTTATGCCCAGTATTCCAGCCAAAAGCGCAAAGAAGTCATGCGCTCGCGCACCGTATTTGACCAAAAAGAATTAGAAGAGCTTCCAAAACCGAATGAAAATCAGTAAAAGGAGAAAACCATGAACAACGCAGAGCTGTTACGAATGAATCAAGCTTCCCTGGCCAACCAAATCGACTGGTGCCGTAAAATTGCATCCTTATCGGGCGGATGTGAGGTCAGGCGCGAGGGGTACTCTTACATAAAGGATGCCGCGCTCGAGCGCCTGTGCACTGCCTTTGATCTTACAAAGCCCCAATATGCCAGGGCTTTGGCCGAGGAAATCCGTACGGGGGCTGCTGCCGACAAGCTTTTAACCGATGCGCTCGCCGCCGGCGATTCCACCGAGCAGGCGCTGTGCGAGGCCGGATTTGAAAATTATTTTGAACAAACCGGCATGGTCTATCCCATGCCGGAGGATCCCTCTCTTCTGCCCCGGGAAGATGCGGAGCAGCTGTCCCATATCCGCCTGCTCAAAGACGGCGATTCCATGGAGGAGTGGCTGAAGACATTCCATCTGGCATTCCAGGGGGAAATCCCGGATGACCTTGACGCAATCCATGAACTTTACAAAAAAGTCAATCAGGATGAAACCTATTTCTTTTTCTCCTATGAAGAAAACGGCGAAACGCTTGGCACTTCATTTGTTTTCTTTTTAAACGGCGTCGGAGGAGTCCATGCCGTCGGCACAAGGCCGGAAGCGCGCGGCCGCGGAATTGCCTCCACGCTGGTGAAACATATCCTTCATTTGGCTTACCAGCAGAACTGCATCGAATGCGTTCTGCAGGCCTCACCCATGGGACGGCCGGTCTATGAACGGCTTGGTTTTCTGACGGCCGGCCCGATCCGCCATTGGAGATTAAAAGATGGGATTCGATAAAGGCGTAAATTTAATTTGAGGAGGAAGTCGTATGATTGAAATCGGCGCGATTGTCTGGGGAGTAACAGACATTAACCGGGCGGTTTCCTTTTGGTGCGAAGCGCTCTCTTACCGCCTTTTGGAAGAGCCCAGCGAGGACTGGGCCAAGATCGGCCCTATCGAGGGAGACGGGATTCAGCTCTCTTTGAAACAAATCACCTCTCCCAAAGCACGCCGGCACCATATGGATTTGTTTACCGATCAGATGGAGGCGGAAGTTGCACGCCTTTTGGAGCTTGGCGCAAGCAGGGTGGAATGGGAATATGAACCGGGAGCGGATTATACCGTCCTGGCCGATCCGGACGGGAACCGCTTCTGTGTCGTGCAGAAATAAAGCCGCAAAACGCAAACCGGATCAATCTACAGAAAAAACGGGAAGAAAAACGAAAAACCGTTGACAAGCACAAAAAAATCACGTATAATGATTCAGTTATCAATGATCCTTGCTCCTTTATTAGCAAAAGGGGCCAATAGTCCAAGAGGAGGTGTTTTTAATGACAGAAGTAATCAATAAGTACGAAAGCGTATTCATCATTGATCCTACGTTTGATGAGGAAAAGATCAAAGAAACTGTGAAGAAATTCACTGATTTGATCGAAGCATCCGCTACTTTAGACGGCGTAGACGAGTGGGGCAAAAGAAGACTCGCTTATGAAATCAACGATCAGAAGGAAGGCTATTACGTACTGGTAAATTTCTCGGCGAAACCTGATTTTCCAGGCGAGCTTGACCGTATTTACAGAATTACCGACGGTATTATGAGAAGTCTGATTATCAAACTGGATGAAAAATAAGTTTTTCCCGACAGCTGTGAAAGAGGAGGATAAACGATGAACAAAGTGATTTTGATGGGACGGATCACACGCGACCCTGAACTGCGCTCGACACCGAACGGAATAAGTGTATTGTCTTTTTCCATTGCGGTTGATCGGAGATTCTCCGGCAAAAATGGAGAAAGGCAGACGGATTTTATCAACTGTGTTGCCTGGCGTCAAACCGCTGAATTTATCGCCAAGTACTTTCCAAAGGGAAGAATGATCGCTGTCTGCGGTTCGCTTCAGACACGTTCCTGGGACGATCAGGATGGAAAAAAACGCTACGCGATGGATGTTGTTGTCGACGAAGCGTATTTTACCGGTTCGGCTCAGACCAGCGGCCCAGCAGCAGGAGCGGGAACCTATCCGTCTGCACAGCAGGCGCCGCGGCCCGCAATGCCGCAGCAGCACGCCGCTCCCATTCAGGATTTTTCGGATATCGAAGGCTTTGCTCCCTATGATGACGGGAGTGAAGATGATCTTCCATTCTAAATAAGGCAAATGCTAGATGGAAAATGATTAAAAAGGAGGTTTCAAAATGCCAGCACCTGTTAATAAGAACAGAAGAACGAGAAGAAAAGTCTGCGTATTCTGCGCTGACAAAATCGAATCGATCGACTATAAAGACACAGCCCGGCTGCGCCGCTTCGTTTCCGAACGCGGAAAAATTGTTCCCCGCCGGATCAGCGGCAACTGCGCAAAGCACCAGCGGCAGGTAACCACAGCGATCAAGCGTGCAAGACACATTGCCCTGCTTCCTTTCGTGTCTGAATAATTATAGTCTTTTGCACCATCCCTCTGGGGTGGTGTTTTTTATTGCAGAAAAAGGATTGCTTTTTTACGTAAAATCCAGTAAGATGAAACAAGCAAAGGAGGACGCAGCGATGGAACAGAACTATATCATCGGTATGGACATTGGCGGCACCAAGTGCGCGGCAATTTTAGGCAGCGCCAGCTGTCCTGCGGGGGAAAGCCCCATCATCGATAAAATTAAATTTGATACAGAAGTGAAAAAAGGCTACAAGCAGGCCGTCGACCGTTTTTTTCATGCCATAGACGAGCTTCTGCGGCGAAACGGCGTCAGACAGGAAGCAGTCAAATCGGTGGGAATCAGCTGCGGCGGACCGGTTGACAGCCGCAGGGGTCTCATTCTCAGCCCGCCCAATTTAGTCGGCTGGGACCGTGTCCCCATCACTAAGCTGGTAACCGACCGCTATCATATTCCTGCCTACCTTCAAAACGACGCCAATGCCTGTGCCGTTGCGGAATGGAAGTACGGCGCGGCGCAGGGCTATTCCAATGTCGTTTTTTTGACTATGGGAACCGGTATGGGAGCCGGTTTAATATTAGACGGCCGCCTGTACAGCGGTACCAACGATATGGCAGGAGAAGCCGGGCACATTCGTTTGAACGGCTATGGCCCGGCAGGCTATGGCAAGGCAGGATCGTTCGAAGGCTTCTGCAGCGGAGGCGGAATTGCACGTCTTGCCGCGACCCGGGTGCTGGAACGACTCCAGAAAGGAGAAAGGCCGGAGCTCTGTCCGGATCTTGCCATGCTGGACTCGCTCGACTGCAGACGCCTGAACGACTTTGCCCAGCGCGGCGACGAACTGGCGCTTTCCATCTGGAAGGAAGCAGGAGAATGGCTTGGCAAAGGCGTTTCCATTCTGGTTGATCTTTTAAACCCTCAGCTGGTCGTGATCGGAAGCGTATTTGAGCGATGTGAAAAATTCCTTGCTCCCTCGATGGAAGCGGTTCTAGCTGAGGAATGTCTCCCGCTTTCGCGCCAGGTATGCCGGGTTGTTCCGGCCCAGCTGGGCGACGCCATCGGCGATTATGCCGCTTTGGGAGTCGCGCTGCTGGAGAATAAATCTCTTTTGGCAAACCGCTCCCTATAATTGTAAAAACAAATTGAACTCACTGAAATAAGTTAACGGATTGGCTTAACCGCCCGGAAAGGAGATCTACCAATGAATCCACAGCCATCTCAAATATTGAACCAGTTATTCACAACTTATCCCTCTCTCGCCAACTGCCGTGAGGACATCACGCAGGCATTTTCTCTGCTTTTGGACGGTTACCAAAAAGGGGGAAAACTACTTATCTGCGGAAACGGCGGCAGTGCAGCGGACAGTGAACACATTGTGGGAGAGCTGATGAAGGGATTTTTAAAAAAACGTCCCCTCCCGCAGAAGGAACAGCAGGAACTAATAAAACTGTTTCCGGAAGGCGAAGAATTGTCCAATAATTTGCAGGGGGCGCTTCCTGCCATATCCCTGACCTCCCACCCCGCTTTAACAACAGCATTCGGCAACGACGTCGAACCGTCTATGGTGTATGCCCAGCAGGTCTATGGGCTTGGCCAAACAGGAGACGTCTTTTTGGGCATTACCACGTCGGGTAATTCCAAAAATGTCTTAAACGCGGCCAAAATTGCAAAATGGAAGGGTTTAACCATTCTCGGCATGACGGGAACAAACGGCGGATTGCTGCGTCCGCTGTGCGATGCCTGCATTTGTGTACCGGAAACAGAGACGTTCCGGGTACAGGAGCTTCACCTCCCTGTCTACCATGCGCTCTGCGCCATGCTGGAGGCTGAATTCTTTGCCAATTAACTTCTGAAAGGAAACTATACTCATGCAGACAATCGTTGCCTCTATTCTTCAGAAAATCGATATTCTTTTAAAAGAAAACAGCCGGGTATTGATCGCAATCGACGGGAGATGTGCATCCGGCAAAACCACTTTGGCCAGACAGTTACAAAATTTGCGCGCCTGCAATGTGTTTCATATGGACGATTTTTTCCTTCGCCCCGAACAGCGTACGGAAAGCCGGTTAAAATCACCCGGCGGGAACGTGGACTGTGAGCGGTTTTTAAAAGAAATTCTGATTCCGGTGAGCCATGGGATCGAATTTGAATATCAGCCCTATGACTGCCATACGCAAAAGCTTACTGCGCCGGTTCATGTGACTCCCTCCCCGCTTAACATCATAGAGGGTTCCTATTCCTGCCATCCTGCGTTGTGGGATTATTATACCTGTCGAATTTTTTTAACCATCGATCCCGAAACGCAGCGAAAGCGGATTCTCGCAAGAAACGGCCCTGAGAGCGCAGCCGTCTTTCAGCAGCGCTGGATTCCGCTGGAGGAACAGTATTTTGAGGCCTGTCAGATCCAGCGGCGCTGTGACTGCTGTTATACTACAGTCTAAATGAAATAACAGAAGCAATGCTCCCATTGATCAATGGGAGCATTGCAAATGAAAGAAATACGAATCCCTTGATAAGTCCGCACAGCAAGTACCGTCTTACAGCGGAATGGATGTTTTCTTATCTATCATTTCACTTTGCAGTTATTTTCGGAAACCAAACGTATTTTTTGTTGGCAAACCGGGAAGTATCGATTTGAAATCGCACAATTTGTTTGGCTGCGTATTTCGCTGCTTTGGAATCTCCGTCTGCTTTCTTTATATTGCATTCTTTTGGACAGATTCAGGAAAAAATATATTTTATGTAACATTTATCCGTTTTATGGTACTAATGATTAGAAGGAAAGAGAGGGGTTAAATTTGGATCCGTTTGAAGCGCTGTACAGCAATTACCGGGACGACGTCTATCATTTTCTCCTGAAACTGACTTCTAATCAGGCCGATTTGGCAGAGGATCTTACACAGGAAACATTTTACCAGGCAATTTTATCATTCGGTCGATTCCGCGGCGGCTGCCATGTGAAAACCTGGCTCTGCCAGATTGCCAAAAACATATATTATAAAAAAATTCGGAGCAGCAGAAAGACTAACTATTAAAAGTCAAGTCTAAAATAAAGATTTTATGAATGAATTGCGGAAACGCATTTCAGATATAGTTGTACCTTGAAAATCGCATGATAAACAGAGTGTCATTTCAGGCACT
>CALYAR010000180.1 GCA_944393585.1 uncultured Clostridia bacterium
TCAGTACTGTCTTTAATTTTTTAACGCCGCAGGTCATCCGGATTACGGTGGATTCGGTCATTGGAGACGAACCATTTAATCTGCCGGCGTTTGTAGTGAACTACATAAATGTAATAGGCGGGCGTGAACTGTTGAGGGGAAATCTGCTGTTGTGCGCTGTTTTTATTTTGATTTTCGCCCTTCTTTCCGGCTTGTGCACTTATATCTGCCGGGTTGCAGCTGCAAAAGGATCTGAAGGGTTTGTGCTTAATATGCGCGAAGGGCTGTTTGCACACATTCAGCGGCTTCCCTATGCGTGGCATGTCAAAAACCAGACGGGGGACATCATCCAGCGCTGTACGTCGGATGTGGACGTGGTGCGGAATTTTGTGGCCAATCAGCTGCTGGAAGTAATCCGAATCGTGTTTTTGATTGTGTTTGCGCTTTCCATCATGTTTTCCATGAATGTCAAAATGTCGCTGGTGGCGCTGGCCTTTATCCCGGTTGTAATTCTGTATTCGGGCGTTTTTTTCTATAAAATTTCCAAAAGATTCCGCGAGGCGGATGAAGCAGAAGGAGATTTAACGGCTGCCGTGCAGGAAAATTTCACCGGCGTGCGGGTTGTGCGGGCATTTGGCCGTGAAAAATATGAAGTAGACCGGTTTGATAAAAAAAATAATAAATTTGTGTCGCTTTGGGTCAAGCTGGGGCATTTGCTGGGATATTACTGGGGAATCGGCGACTTGTTTACCGGCCTTCAGATTCTGACGATTCTTTTGCTGGGAACGGTCGAAGCAGTGAGTGGTGCCATTACAGTCGGCGAGTTTCTGGCATTTGTATCCTATAACTCTACATTGGTCTGGCCGATCCGAAATTTAGGACGTATCCTGTCTGAGATGAGCAAGGCCAGCGTATCCATCGACCGGCTCAATTACATTTTAAAAGAGGAAGAAGAACAGGATGAACCCGATGCGGTTGAATGCGACCTGCACGGAGACATTGAGTTCTCCCACATTAATTTCAGCTATGAGGGAGAAAAGCCGATTTTGCAGGATATTGACTTTACAGTCAAAGCGGGAAGCACATTCGGGATTCTGGGCGGTACCGGCTGCGGGAAATCCACTTTAATGCACCTGCTCGACCGCCTGTATGATCTGCCGGCAGAAGCAGGGGAGATCCGGATCGGCGGGGTCAACATCAACCATATCAAACGCGACTGTCTGCGGCGGAACATCGGTATGGTGCTGCAAGAGCCGTTCCTGTTCTCCAAAACCATTCGGGAGAATATCCGGGCGGCAGATCCGGAAGCAAAATTCGAGGAAATCCGTTCCATGACCAGCATTGCCTGCGTGCATGAGGCAATCGAACAGTTTGCGGAAGGATACGATACGATTGTCGGCGAGCGCGGCGTTACCCTGTCCGGCGGACAGAAGCAGCGTGTGGCGATTGCGCGGATGCTGATGCAGAAAGCGCCGATCATGGTGTTCGACGATTCCCTCTCCGCCGTAGATTCGGAAACCGATGCGAAGATCCGCGCGCAGCTCAATACAAATTTAAAAGAGAGCACCGTGATTCTGATTTCCCACCGCATTACGACCCTCATGCATGCGGATGAGATTATTGTGATGGAAAACGGGCGAATCGTGGAGCGGGGAACCCATCATGAGCTGATTGCACACGAGGGTGTTTATAAAAGCATTTATGATATTCAAATGAATAACGAGGATAAAAATTTGACAAAGGAGGCGACAGAGAATGAGCATGTACAATGAAGAAGAATACAATAAGCCTCTTAGCTTGAAAATCTGGGCCAAAATGCTGCCCTTTTTAAAACCTTATCGTATGAAACTGGCCACAGTTATGATTTTGATGATCATATCGGCCCTGATTGACGTACTGTTTCCCATTTTGCAGGGATATGCGGTGAACAATTTTATCATGAGATCCACCACGGAAAATTTGGGCTGGTTTGCCGCAGCATACTTTATCTGTGTGCTGATACAGACGCTGATCGTTATCATATTTACGCGGTATGCAATGGAAGTGGAAATGAACGTCGGGAAAGATATGAGGCGCGATACTTTCGTGCATCTGCAAACACTGTCTTTCACCTACTATAACACAACGCCTGTCGGCTATCTGATGGCGCGCACCATGAGCGATACCGGCCGAATTGCCAGCTTGATTGCCTGGGGGCTGGTGGATACGCTGTGGGCATTCTGCTATGTCGTCGGCGCGTTTATCTCCATGTTTATGCTCAATGTACGCCTGGCCTTGATTGTGATTCTGGTGGTGCCTTTTATCGTTGTCCTGACGATCTTTTTCCAAAATAAGATCCTGCATTTAAACCGGAAAATCCGCCGGATCAACTCCCAGATTTCGGGCGCATTCAACGAAGGCATTGTCGGCGCAAAAACGACGAAAACCATTGTCATTGAGCAGCAGAATGAACAGGATTTTTCCAAGATCACCGGCGAGATGGCGCAAAAGAGCATTAAGGCCGCGCGGCTCAATGCAATCTATATCCCGCTGATTATGTTTTTCAGTTCTGCGGCTACGGCGCTGGTTCTGGCGCAGGGCGGCACGCTGGTTATGGGGGAAGCCCTGCTGTTTGGAACTTTTTCGGCTTTTATCTCTTATGCAGTCGGCATTTTTGAGCCGATCCAGCAGCTGGCGCGGACGTTTTCCGAAATTATTTCCGCTCAGGCCAACATCGAACGGGTGTCGGAACTTTTGGAGCATAAACCGGATATTACGGATTCGCCGGAGGTCATTGAAAAATACGGCGACGTGTTCCATCCCAAAAAGGAGAATTGGGAGCCAATCCGGGGCGATATTGAATTCCGCGATGTTTCGTTTAAATATCCGGACGGCGGGGAATATGTGCTGGAGCATTTCAATTTGAAAATTCCCGCCGGTCAAAATGTCGCGATCGTGGGAGAAACCGGTGCGGGAAAAAGTACGCTGGTCAATCTGGCCTGCCGCTTCTTTGAACCGACGGAAGGCGAAATCCTGATCGACGGCGTAGATTATCGAAAGCGTTCCCAGCTTTGGCTGCACAGCAACATTGGATACGTTTTGCAGAGTCCCCATCTGTTTTCAGGTTCTGTCCGCGATAACATCCGCTATGGAAAACTGGATGCAACCGATGAGGAAATTGAGCGCGTGGCTAAGAAGGTTTCGGCCGATGTCGTGGTGAGCAAGCTGGAACACGGCTATGACAGCGACGTTGGTGAGGGCGGGGATAAGCTCTCGACCGGTGAGAAACAGCTTATTTCCTTTGCACGGGCTGTGATTGCCGACCCGCGGATTTTTGTCCTGGACGAGGCAACTTCTTCCATCGACACGCAGACGGAACAGCTCATACAAAATGCAATTTCCACCCTGCTGGAAAACCGGACGTCGTTTCTGATCGCACACCGCCTGTCTACTATCCGCCATGCGGATCTGATTCTCGTCGTAAAGGCGGGTAAAATTATCGAACGGGGAACGCACGAAGAGCTGCTCGCCAAAAAGGGGTATTATTTCTCCCTTTACAACAAGCAGTTTGAAGAGGAAGCAGCAATGCGGCTTTTGAACTCCCAGGATGCGGGATAAGCAAGTTTCTGTTGGAACGTGCAAATCGTTTGAAAATATATTCAAAATACCGCCGCTTGTATCGGCGGTATTTTTCATGTACGAGGAATTTTCCAAAAATGAAAAAGCGGCACAGATGCCGCTTTTTATGAAATCAGAACACAAAATTGCAATCTTATTTTCAATTCAATTTTCGTTTCAATTATTTTAAT
>CALYAR010000181.1 GCA_944393585.1 uncultured Clostridia bacterium
TGGAACGGAGGAGAAGTATGTCGAAGGTCTATTATACGGATTTACATGTAAAAAATGGGCAGAATCTGCTCGGAAAATTGGAAAAACTAATTCGGACGGCGGGAATGGATCAGATTGATTTTCAAAACAAATATACCGCCATTAAAATCCATTTTGGAGAGCCGGGTAATTTGGCTTACCTGCGTCCGAATTATGCAAAAGTTGTCGCTGACGTAGTAAAAGATTTGGGAGGCAAACCGTTTTTAACGGATTGTAATACATTATACGTTGGCTCCAGAAAAAATGCTTTGGATCACCTGGATGCTGCTTATGTCAATGGATTTTCCCCCTTTTCAACCGGATGCCATGTGATCATAGCAGACGGTTTAAAAGGAACGGACGAAGAACTTGTTTCTGTTCCCGGTGACTATGTGAAAGAAGCCAAAATTGGCCGTGCTGTGATGGATGCGGACGTCATCATATCTTTAAATCACTTCAAATGCCATGAAAATACAGGCATGGGCGGAGCATTAAAGAATCTGGGTATGGGATGCGGCTCGCGCGCCGGAAAAATGGAAATGCACAGCAGCGGCAAACCTTCGGTGGATGAGTCACGCTGTATTTGCTGCGGGGCCTGCGCAAAGATCTGTGCGCATAGTGCTATCAGTTTTGAAGGAAAGAAGGCCCACATCCATCATGACCGCTGCGTCGGCTGCGGAAGATGTATCGGCGTCTGTCCGGTAGATGCCGTGATGCCGGCATCCGATGAAGCAAATGATATATTAAATAAGAAAATTGCAGAATATACTTATGCGGTAATTCATGGAAAGCCCAATTTCCATATCAGTCTGGTGATCGATGTATCGCCTTACTGTGACTGCCACAGCGAAAACGATGTTCCCATTGTACCAGATGTCGGGATGTTCGCTTCCTTTGATCCGGTAGCACTGGACAAAGCGTGTGCGGACGCTGTCAACCGCCAGCCTGTGATTCCGGAAAGCCAGCTGGCAAAAAAGCCTGCCGGCCACGATCATTTCCATTCCATGCATCCGGAAACAGATTGGGAGGTATGTTTGGATCATGCGGTAAAACTGGGACTTGGCTCAAAAGAATACGAAATTGTTGAAGTGAAATAAATTCCTCATGCGTCTGTAATACTGTTGAAAATTGAAATAAGGGTGTGCAGCATGAAAGAAAAAGTAACGGCAAGAGAGATTTTTACAATTCCGAATATCTTGAGCTATATTCGAATTTTGTTGATTCCAGTTTTTATAATTTCCTATTTGAGGGCAGAATCGCAAAATGAATATTATCTTGCTGCACTGATCCTTTTTGTATCCGGTTTTACGGATCTGGCAGATGGATGGATTGCACGCCATTTCAATCAAATTACCAGGCTGGGAAAAACTGTTGATCCGATAGCGGACAAACTGACGCAGGCGGCAGTTGCCATTTGTCTGGCACTGCGTATCAAAGGAATGATTTTTATCCTGGTGCTGCATTTGATTAAAGAAGGGTTTATGGCAATCAACAATATTATTCTAATCCGCAGTGGGAAAGGGCCGCTCGACGGCGCAATGTGGTTTGGAAAGTTATCGACGGCTGCCTTTTATCTGCTTATGACGGTGGCTGTTGCAGTTCCTACACTGCCTGCTATGTGGATGAATGTGCTCATGGGAGCAACGGCATTTTTTATGATCGTTGCATTGATCATGTATATTCCGGTTTTTCGGGATTTGAGAAAGGGAATGCCGCAAGATCATTAAATGGTGATTGACCCGCAGTGAAATTTTTTTCACTGCGGGTTTTCTATACGCGATTTATCAATATTTTGAAAAAAATTTTAAAATAGGGCTTGCCAAATGAAAATTCCTATGATATAATTACCACTGTTCTGCAACAGAAGAACAATATTGGGATATGGCCAAGCTGGTAAGGCGACAGATTCTGATTCTGTTATTTCGGAGGTTCGAGTCCTTCTATCCCAGCCAAATCGGAGCAAGTGAAACTTGCTCCGATTTTTTTATGAGAAAATAACCGAATTCATTTGCGGCTGCGCGTAAATAATCCTGTGCATTTTTTATTCCGTTTCGCTTACCCCGCGATAAAAAACAGCTGCCCTTTCGAGGCTGCTTCTCGGCAAAGGATTCCATTTCTGCCGCCTGGATCCTTGCAAACAAACTTCCGATTTCGTCATCTTGTTATTTCTTTTTCAAATAGGCCATTTGCTACCATAAATTCGCAAAACCAAAATGCTTTTTGGGATTCGGAATAGGAATACATAATATGACAAAAACTAAAGTCATAAAAGAAGGAGGAGAAGGAAAATGCAGCGATTCCGTTTTGAATCCGTATACTTTGAACCGCAGATTTTCCAGTATGAGCTTGGAAAAGTGCTGAGGGATAAGTTTTCTAATATTCCATGGATACCCATTGAAAATCACAATAACATTGAAGTTCTGCGGAATAAGCCAAATTCAGAGTTTACCCGAATGAAAAGACTGTTAATTGTAGGTACGCGAAAAACCCACCGCTACACACTCAACCAAAAAATATCGGATTATCTGGTTCCGTTTACTTCCTCAGGTTGCACAGCTATGTGCCTTTATTGTTATTTGGTGTGCCATTATAATAAGTGCTCCTACCTTCGGCTTTTTGTCAACCGGGAAGAAATGCTGCAAAGACTCATGAAAAAAGCGGCGGAGGGAGCAAAAGGAACTACGTTTGAAATCGGCAGCAACAGTGAT
>CALYAR010000182.1 GCA_944393585.1 uncultured Clostridia bacterium
CGCTCTCCCCCCAGTTCATCGGTGATGATGACCTGCGGCGACAGCGAACGCAGCGCCATAAAGATGCCGCGCTCCTTTGGACAGCCTGCCAGCACCTCGGTATGGATTCCCAAATCATAATGGCTCAGCCCTCCGGACATGGCTGCAATTTCATTGCGTTCGTCCACAATGGCTACCTTGTACTTGCTTCCGAGCTGGCGGGCTGCGTCGCGCAGCAGCGTTGTCTTGCCGAGCTGGGGCGCGGAGATTACCAGCGTGCTCTTTAATTCCCCGTCCCGGACGAGATAGGGCATCAGCAAATCCGCTGCACCGATGATTTCCCGGGCAAACCGGAAATTGAGGCCCGCAATGTCCCGGACATTGACTATTTCTTCCCCGTCCGTGACCAATGTCCCGGAAATCCCAACGCGGTCGCCTTCCGCCGTTGTGATGTAGCCGTTTTTGATTTCGTCTAAAAATGCGTATACGCTTCCCCGGCACAGCTTTTCCACACATTCTTCTACATCGCTTTTCTGAGCATGATACGCTTGTACAGCTTCATTGCAGACGCCTCCGTTTCTTCCCAAAAACTGCATCCCATCCCCGTAATGCAGTACCACGGGCTTTCCTGCCCGTATCCGGATTTCCTCGAGTCCTTCGGTGGGAATCCCGCAGAGCAGGCTGCGCATTCCGCCTCCCATATAGCGCAGGAGTGCAGGCGTCTGGCTGATGGTTCCCATTGCTGATATAATCATCATAATTGTAGAGCTCCTCTCTTTTGTAATTTCCTATGCTCCATATGTATGGGAGTGCTTGTCTGTTTAGAACTGGTCCGCGGGATTTTTTTCTTTGAGTTGGATTCAATATCGTTTCCCTGAAAGCGGTGTTTTTCCATCTTCCTTTGTCCAAATTGCTGCGTCACTTTGATTTTTGCTTTCAAAACGCTGCATTTTAAGCTGCAAGCAGCTGATTCATTTGTTTGTTTTATCCTGTTGACAAATTTTTTGCCCTATGCTATTATATTGGAAAAACATATGTCCATTATAGAAAGACAGACGGGTGATCGTATGGATAAAAAAAATCCCACCTATTTATTGGTGGATGCGGAGGTGCTTCCGGACATCTTTCAAAAAGTAGTATCCGCAAAGGAACTGCTTTCTACGGGTGTCTGTTCAACCGTCCAGCAGGCCGCAGTAGCGACGGGGATTAGCCGGAGCGCCTTTTATAAATACAAAGAATATGTCTTTCCCTTTTATGAGATGGGAAAAGACCGGATTATCACGCTGTTTTTAGAGCTGGTTGACCAGCCCGGCATTCTGTCCGATATTTTAAACGTATTTGCAAAAGCGGGACTGAATGTTCTGACCATCAATCAGAACATTCCTATCAACGGCATTGCCAACATAACCGTCTCGCTCCGGACCGGAGAAATAGAAAAGGGGATCGCGGACATTATAGAAGAAATCGAACAGATGGACATGGTAAGGCGCATCAAGCTGCTGGCCAGAGAATGATAGGAGTGATACAGCATGGTGAAGGTAGCAATTTTAGGATATGGAACCGTGGGTTCCGGCGTTTATGAAGTGCTTCGCAAAAACGCCAAAAGCATTAAACGGAAGGCCGGCCAGGACATCGATATTAAGTACATTGTCGACGTCCGGGAGTTTCCGGATCATCCGGAGAGCAATTTATTTATTAAAGATTTTAATCAGGTACTGGAAGATGACGAGGTTTCCATTGTAGTGGAGGTAATCGGCGGGATCAAGCCTGCCTATGACTTTACCAAGAGCGCGCTTTCAGCAGGGAAGAGCGTCGTTACTTCCAACAAGGAATTGGTTGCAACATGCGGGACAGAACTTTTGAATCTTGCACTGGAGAAGAACGTAAACTATATGTTCGAAGCAAGCGTGGGAGGCGGCATTCCGATCATCCGTCCGCTCCATCAGTGCCTTGCAGCCAATGAAGTAACCGAAATTTTCGGTATTTTGAACGGCACAACCAACTATATATTAACCAAGATGATTAAAGAGCACCAGAATTTTGACGATGCTCTGTCCGACGCGCAGGCAAAGGGATATGCAGAGCGGAATCCGGCGGCGGATGTGGACGGAATTGACGCCTGCCGCAAGATTACTATTCTCTCTTCCCTGGCTTTTGGAAAAGCCGTGGACGCAAACAAAGTTCCGACACGCGGTATCCGCGATGTCACCCTGCAGGATGTAAAGTATGCGCAAAAGCTCGGCTGCGTTGTGAAACTGATCGGGCACACCAAAAAGGAAGGCGAGCGCGTCTTTTGCGAAGTTTCTCCCATGCTGGTTCCAAATGAGAACCCGCTCTCGAATGTAGAGGACGTATTCAACGCCATTACCGTCAAAGGGGATTCCATCGGGGAGGTCATTTTCTATGGAAAGGGCGCCGGCAAGCTTCCGACGGCAAGCGCCGTCGTTGCCGACATCATCGACACTTCCATGCACCTGCACCAAAACAAGTTCGGCGCATGGAAAGCGGTGGAAGGTGATTTTTCTATCCCTGAGGACGAAATTGCTTCCAGAGTCTTTGTCGTAGTTTCCAGCGAAGACCGCGAAAATGAAAAATTCAAGGTTCGTACTTTGTTTGGAGAAGACACGGACATCATCGACAACAGCTCCAATGAAACGGACTTTGCCTTTATCACGGGAAATATGCCGCTTCGTGAGGTAAAAGAAAAGCTTGCTGCCATCGGCAAAGTTGTCAAATGGATGCGCGTACTGGAAAATGAGTAAGAATACTATGATTTATGTAAAAGTCCCCGCTACCAGTGCGAATATGGGCTGCGGCTTTGATTGTTTTGGTGTTGCGCTCCGTCTGTACAACACCATCGGCGCGATGGAAACGGGCGAGGGGCTCGTGATTAAAAGTCCGGCGGGAAAGGCGGCCGGGAACTTTAAGGAAAACCGCAACAATCTGGTTTACCGGGCTATGAGCGAGGTGTTTTCCAAAGCAGAGTATCGTCCGAAGGGGCTCTTGATTGTCCACAAGGACAGCGCCATCCCGCGCACCCGCGGATTGGGAAGCTCTGCGGCGTGCATTGCGGGCGGAATGCTGCTGGCAAATGAAATTGCCGGCCAGCCGTTTTCCCGCGGGGAGCTGCTGAATCTGGCCTGTCGGATGGAGGGCCACAGCGACAACGCAACGGCCGCTCTCTGCGGCGGCTTCAATGTTTCGCTTCCGGCCGGCGGAACCGTGTTTCACCGGCGGGCAGAAGTGAGCGAGGATATTGTGTTTTTGCTGATGATCCCAAAGTTCACCCTGTCCACGCAGAAGTCGCGCAAAATCCTGCCGCAGTCCGTCCGCCTTTCGGATGCGGTCAACAACATTGCGCGGGCATCCATGATGGCGATGGCCTTTTCCTCCGGCGACTATTCCTCGCTTTCGCTTTGTTTCGGAGATGCGCTTCACGAACGATACCGCAAGGGTGCGATCCCCGGGGCGGAATCTGTGCTCAAGGCGGCCGGAAAGTTCGGCGCCTACGGCGCCTACCTGAGCGGCTCAGGACCAACTGTAGCGGCAATCGTTTCCAAAGAAAAGGCTGCAAAATTTCAGTTTTTTATGTCAAATTTTTTATCACAGAATCATCTGGATTGGGAAATCCTTGCTGTACATGTTGATAATCAGGGTGCAGTGATGATGGAATCATAAATAGAATCATAACTATAAGGAGGGTCTATATTGGCACTTATTGTACAAAAATTCGGCGGAAGCTCTGTTGCAAACCGCGATCGGATATTTAATGTCGCCCGCAGAGTGATCGAAACATTTGATAAGGGAAATCAGGTGGTCGTCGTAGTATCCGCTCAGGGTGACACAACGGATGAATTGGAGGCAAAATCAAAAGAAATTTCGGCATCTCCTTCCAAGCGTGAGATGGATGTTCTGCTCTCTGCCGGTGAACAGATGTCGATGGCTTTGCTGGCAATGGCGATTCAGGAGCTTGGCCGCAGCGCAGTTTCCCTAACCGGGTGGCAGGCTGGAATGCAGACCAACAGCAACTACAGCGGTGCCCGGATTAAAAAAATCCAGGCCGAGCGGATCTGGAAAGAGCTTGATTCGCGTAAAATTGTAGTAGTCGCAGGCTTCCAGGGAATCAATAAATACGATGACATCACGACGCTGGGCCGGGGCGGCTCCGATACGAGTGCCGTAGCACTGGCGGCAGCTCTGCATGCAGATGTCTGTGAAATTTATACGGATGTGGACGGTGTTTTCACAGCCGATCCGCGCATTGTTCCCAATGCCAAAAAACTCGACGACATTTCCTACGATGAAATGCTGGAACTTGCCAGCCTGGGCGCTAACGTCCTGCACAACCGTTCCGTAGAAATGGCGAAAAAATTCAATGTCAATATGGTAGTCCGTTCAAGCCTGAATTACAACGAAGGCACATATGTGAAGGAGGTAAGCAAAGTGGAAGAAATGCTGGTTAGAGGAGTCGCAAGAGACAATAATATTGCGAGAATTTCAATCTGTGAGGTAAAGGACGCACCGGGAAAAGCGTTCCAGATCTTTTCCCTGCTTTCCAAAAAGAACATAAACGTAGACGTAATTTTACAGTCCATCGGCCGTGCCGGCACGAAGGATATCAGCTTTACGACGGCTTTGGACAATTTGGACGCTGCGCTCTCTGTGCTCAATGAAAACCTGGATGCCATCGGAGCAAAGGAAATCAACCATTCCGAGGATGTGTCCAAGGTGTCCATTGTCGGCGCAGGCATGGTCAACAATCCCGGCGTTGCAACGCTGATGTTTGAAGCGCTCTACGATGCAAACATTAACATTCATATGATTTCCACATCGGAAGTGAAAATCTCTGTCTTGATTCCAAAGGAGGACTCCGACAAGGCCGTCCGTGCAATTCATGACAAGTTTAACCTTGGAAAATAAGCAAACCATAAAAACGGCTGTCTCCGGCGGGTGGAGCGGACTGCGTCTGTCCTGCCGGAAAAGGCCGTTTTTTTCTTTGGGGGGACGCAAATGAAAGAAATGTATAATGCAGAAAAAGAAAACTTCCAGATTGAAGGCCGGAATGCGGTGATGGAGGCCTTGAAAAGCGGCACTGCCATTGATAAGCTCTTCGTAACCAAAGGAGAAAAGCACGGCGCAATACTTCCTATTTTGAAGCTGGCGGCAGATTTGGGAATTGTCTGCGTGGAAACCGACCGCCGGAAGCTGGATGAAATGAGCCAGACCGGCGGCGCGCATCAGGGAATTATTGCGGCGCTCTCTGCTGTGCCTTATTCCACTTTGGAGGAAATCCTGGCGGAAGCGGAAGAAAGAGGAGAGCCCCCATTTTTGCTGATTGCAGACGAAATCAACGACCCGCACAACCTGGGTTCCATGATCCGGACGGCAAACTGTGCCGGCGTTCACGGCGTGATTATTCCCAAACGCCGAAGCGTGGGACTGACCGCTGTTGTCGCCAAGGCATCTGCCGGTGCACTCGCGCACACTAAAGTGGCAAAGGTCGTCAACCTGGCACGCACCATCGAAGAGCTGAAAGAAAAGAACATCTGGGTGGCCGCGCTCGATATGGACGGAGAGGAAGTATACTCTTCCAATTTGACCGGCCCGCTTGCCATTGTGGTGGGAAGCGAAGGGAGCGGCGTGGGCACCCTGGTAAAAAAATGCTGCGATTTTTCCATCCGCCTGCCCATGCTGGGACAGGTGAATTCGCTCAACGCTTCTGTTGCTGCTGCGATTGCCTTATATGAAGCAGTGCGGCAGAGAAAACGGGATTGAATATTTTCACTATGCGTGTTTCCGCATTTGCCGAGCAAATGCGGGAGCATGAAAAGAATAATCACAAAAGAAAAACTCCGCTTCCACGGAGTTTTTTCTTAACCATCCATCAATTAAAGATAAATCAAAGGCCATACCTGCCGTCACACATTTTTTGCTTTTATATCAAAACATTTGTCCTACGGCTTCTGGATCATAACCAATCTTTCTGCATCTGCGATATCCCTTTTAAAAATTACAACATCTTTTCTGCAAAATTTTATCCAGACTTTGATTTTATACATATTCCTCACCTGTCTTGCTGCCGCCTGTCGATTCCATTTTGCAAAGCTCGGCAATTCCCCTGGGGCTCTTATATTCTTGCTATTGAAAATTCAGGTTATTTTATTTAAAATAGGTTTATAACCAGGAAAAAGGTTATTCAAAATCCTGCCGTCAAATTAAAAGAAAAAAGAGGGATCAATATGAATGAGATGGAGATGCTGCTTACACCAGAGCGCCTGAAAGAGCTGGGAGTTTGGCAGTTTGGGGTCATATCGACCGATCAAATACCGTTTTCCGAAGAGGCGCGGACGATGTGTGAGAATAATGTGTGTCAGAGCTATGGCAAATCCTGGGCCTGCCCTCCTGCAGTCGGAACCGTAGCAGAATGCAGAGAAGCGTGCCTGGCATATCAGAAGATTTTAGTTTTCAGCGGGTGCTATCAGTTGGAGGATAGCTTTGACTATGAAGGAATGGTAGCCGGTGCAGGCGAATTCAAACATGTCTGCGAACGGCTGTATTCGGAAATTAAAGAGATAACAGAGCATTTTCTGCTGCTGTCAAATGGGAAGTGTTCCCGTTGTTCCGTATGTACTTTTCCGGAAAATCCATGTCGTTATCCTGAGCTTCTGTATCCGGCCTTGGAAGGATATGGGGTCATGGTGAGTCAGCTCGCTGCAAGAGCAAAGATCAATTATATTAACGGCGCCAATACGGTTACCTATGTGGGCGGTATACTGTGGAATCCATGATCATTTGGTAATTTTTATTTTAAAAAACACCAAATGCGGCAGTTTCTGCTGTATTTGGTGTTTTTCATAGGAGTATGTTGAAAAAATTAAAAAAGTATTGTTTCTTTTTTTAAAGCAGTTATTTCTAAAAAATTGTGCTGCTTTGCATTTAACCTTTTACCGAACCGATCATAACACCTTTGACAAAATACTTTTGCAGGAAGGGATAAACTAAAATAATCGGCAGGATTGACACAATGATGGTTGCATATTTTATGCCGTTTTCACTAATATTTTCGGCGGCAGTTCCCAAAACCACATCCTGGTCGGTAGAAGACGCCTGCAAAATGATTTGACGCAGGATAATCTGGAGCGGCTGTTTGTCTGCATCCTTGAGGTAAATCATAGGATTAAAAAAGCTGTTCCAATGACTGACGGCAACAAACAAACCAATGGTTGCCAAAATGGCGCTGGAGGTAGGAAGTACCAAATACCATAATATTCCGATATCATTCAGACCATCTATTTTACCGGATTCTTCTATTTCAACAGGAAAGTTCAAAAAGAACGAACGCATTAAAATGACATTCCAGGCAGAAACGGCCGGCGGCAGGACAATAGCCCATATAGTATTATCCAGATGCAGCCAGGTCATGGCAAGATACGCAGGAATCATGCCGCCGGAAAAGAACATGGTAATTATTAACAGAATATTTACCACCTTATAAAATGGGCAGCGTTCCCGCTTGCTGAGCGCATAAGCACCGCAGGTCGTAAATACCAGCGCAATGGCTGTTCCGACCACTACATAAATAATTGTATTTTTATACGCTACCCAAATTCGCTTATCGCCGAAAACATGCTCCATGACATCAAGAGTGAAGTCTTTGGGATAAAAAGTGACTTCACCGCTCATAACTGCCATTTTGCCGGAAAAGGAAACGGCGACCATGTGTATAAATGGGTAGAGTGTTACAAAAACAATAAAACACAGCAGAATTGTGCGCAGCACAACCCAAATGTTAATTTTGTTATCACTAACCAAACTCAATCGCCTCCTTTACCACAGACTGGTTTCTGTTAGTTTTTTCGAAATGGTGTTAGCCAAAATTAAAAACAAAACGTTGATGACTGAATTAAACAGCCCGATTGCCGTACCATAGCTCAATCCGGCGACGCTGGAACCCTGAAGCCCGATTTTGTAGACGTAGGTTGAAATAATTTCACTGGTCGCTGTGTTCGTCGTTGTCTGGAACAGATAAGCGCGGTCAAAGCCTACGCTCATCAGATTGCCCAGCCGCAGGAGCAGCATGGTCATGATAGTAGTCGACAGAGAGGGCAGCGTAATATACAGCAGGCGCTGAAATTTGGATGCTCCGTCTATCGTGGCAGCTTCGTATAGCTGAGGATCAATGTTGGTAAGAGCAGCAAGATAGACAATCGCACCCCATCCAAGCCCCTGCCAGATTTCCGAAACAATATAGATAGTTCGGAAAGCGGCAGGATCGCCGACCAAGTCCTTACCTTCTCTCATCCCGAATAAGAGCATGATTTTGTAAAGCGGCCCTTCGGTAGCAGGGGAAAGAAACAAGGTAAAGAGTGATACTACAATTACTGTGGAGTAAAAATGGGGCATATAGCTCACGGTCTGTACAAATTTTTTGAATTTTAAGTTCTGTACCTCATTTAAGATCAAAGCAAAAATGATCGGCGCAGGAAATCCCCACAAAATGGAGTAAACCGAAAGCAAAATGGTATTCCAGATTGTACGGGTGGCAAGCGGGTTGGAAAAAAAGGTTTTAAAATGGGTAAGCCCAACCCAGTCGCTTTCAATAATACCTACAAAAGGCTTATAGTTTTTAAAGGCAACAATGATGCCATACATGGGCAGATAATAAAACAGCAGCAGGCATACAATCGTCGGAACCAGCAGGATAAACAAGTATCTCCCCTGATAAAAGCGTTTGGCAAAGGATTTTTTCTTCAGCGGGAGGGGGGCGCTGCTTTGAACGGCCGCAGCGGAAGCCGTTGAGGTTTTTTTCATTGTTTCACTCCCAAATTCTTATTTTGCTGCGGCGGCGCATGGTTCTCATACGCCGCCGCGAAAATGAATCGGATGTTATTTTACTTTATCATACGCGCGGGTATAGATGTCGAGCACTTCCTGAACTCCCATTGCCTTGATCTCTTCTACGTACTGATCCCATTCCGACAAATCCCGTTCTCCCAGTATGAAAGCTGAAATCTGTTCCTGTGAATAGGTATTGATGGTTTCGACTAAGGCTGCAGCCGTAATCTGATCCGCTTCTTCAATGGGGAGCCACATAATCGGATTGGCTTTTTCCATAGTGTAGTTTACTGCTTCATGCGCGTTCTCAACGTTCTCTTCTGTATAGAGCGCTTCGTTGGAGGCAGGATCCATTACCTGATAGAGGCCATAGGTTCCAAAACCGTATTTGTTACGCGCCAGTTCACCATCTTCCAGGATAAATTGTTTTTTGCCGTCTACTACTTCATAGGTAACGCCTTCTTCACCCCAGCTGATAATTTCCTGTCCTTCCGGGCTGTAGAACCAGTCTACATAACGGAACGCGTTTTCGATATTTTCCTGATCGCCGGTATTGCAGACGAGATAACCGGAGATTTCCACGTTTGTTTTCGTCACGCGCGCATCGCCGTTAGGCCCGGCCGGAGGAGCCATAACTTTCCAGGTATAATCAGTGTCCCCGTTTGCGCGGGCAGGGAGGTTAAAAAAGTCGACGCGAATGATATATTCCGGCATCATAAAGCCACGGCTGGTTGCAACCAGTTCCTGCCAGTCTGCGGTTTCAATGGTAAGGAAGTTGGGCGGGACAAGTCCTTCTTCGTAGAACTTCTTGAAATATTCGATCATCTCGACCATAGTGGAATCGATTCCGCCATACTCCCATTTCTCTGCATTAAAATCATAGTAGAAACCGCTTTCGAAATAGGGCTTGAACTCCGA
>CALYAR010000183.1 GCA_944393585.1 uncultured Clostridia bacterium
GCTCTTTAGATGACTTTGAAAAACAGCTTGCTCTCCATAACCGCCGTTCTAACAACTTTCCCATGAGGCCTCTTCTATGGCTTTCTCCTAATGAGTTCTTTGTCCAATATGTTTGACAATCCTACAAGCTAAAAATCTTTTTCGAAAAGAGCAGAGTCTTTTGTCGTGCGCGTGCTTTGATTTATATGATAAGCCGCTGAATTCGTTCCGCTCGACGAAGCGAGTGACCTCCCGGCCCGTTCAAAAACAAGCCAGGAGAATAAAAAGCGGAAACTATTTAATTTCCAATACCTCGCGGGAACCTCCGCTGATGGCTGGACGATAGAAAGAGGGCGCATAGCCGATTTGGGCTGAATAAATTTTGTCGAGCTTTTGGCAGAATTCCTCTGCAAAATCCTGCTTCACAATGCTGACCGTACAGCCTCCAAATCCGGCGCCTGTCATGCGGGAGCCGAGCACACCGTCCATCTTCTGCGCATTTTCCGCTAAAGTATCCAGTTCAATTCCCGTCACTTCATAGAGCTCTTTTAAAGAAGCGTGTGATTCGTTTAAATATTGTCCAAACGTTTCAAGATCGCCTTTTTTCAAAACCTCCGCACTTTTTAAAACGCGGTCATTTTCCGAAACCACATGGACTGCTCGTTTGCGCAAAACAGGATCGTCCAGTTTAGAAAGCAGTTCCTGCAGCTCAGCGGTAGACAAATCGCACAATGCGGTTATTTCCGGCCGGTACTGCCGGAGAATGGACAAGGCCTTTTGACACTCTGCAAACCGCTCGTTGTATTTGGAATCTGCCAGCTGACGCTTTTTGTTGGTGTTGGCAATGATCAGGCAGCAGTCTTTCAGGTCAAGCGGAATGTACTCATATTCAAGCGTTTTGCAGTTTAGCAGAATGGCATGCCTTTCTTTTCCCATCGCCGAGGCAAACTGATCCATCACACCGCACTGTACTCCAATGTACCGATGTTCGGAACGGCGTGCGAGCTGAGCAAGCTCCACATTGCTGATTTCAATTTCATTCATATCTGCGATTGCACGGGCAGTGACCAGCTGAATTGCCGCAGAAGAGGACAGGCCTCCGGAATGGGGAATCGTATCATAATACAGAATATCCGCACCCCTTACTTTATCACCCCGGCATAGAAATTCGTTTATGATGCCAAGCTGATATTTTCCCCACGGGATCGATTTGTATTGATCCAAATGACGGAGGTCAGCTTCTACCACGCCGTCCAGATCTGTCGCTGCTAAACGGACGATGGAATCGCTCCGGTTTTTGATACAGACATAAGACCCCAGGGAAAGTGCTGCCGGGAAAACATAGCCGTCATTATAATCTGTATGCTCGCCGATTAAATTGACCCGTCCGCCGGAGTAAAAGAATCGCACGCCGTTGGAAGATGTTTGGAACCGTTCTTCGAACGCTTTGAGTAGTTCATTCATGTTTTTAACCCCCGTTTATTTTAAATTTTTGTTTGGATAATCACAGAGATGGACAATCGGACATGCTCCGCATTTTGGGCTCCTGGCATTGCAGAATGCCCGTCCGTGAAATACAATCTGATGGCAGAAGGTGCTTTGGTAAGAGGGTTCGATGATTTTCGCCAGATCCATTTCGATTTTGTAAGGATCCTTCTGCGTCGTCAATCCAATGCGGTTGGAAAGCCGTATGCAGTGCGTATCTACGACAACGGCTGGTTTGTGGAAAATATCACCGATGATAATATTCGCAGTCTTGCGGCCAACCCCTGGGAGGGACGTAAGTTCCTCCATAGTTCCTGGAACCTCGCCTCCAAAATCAGAAATCAGTTTTTGGCAGCATGCAATGATGTTTTTCGCTTTGTTATGATAAAATCCCGTCGGCCGGATCATCTCTTCCAATTCCTGCAGGTCTGCGTTGGCAAAATCCTCTACCGTTTTGTATTTTTGGTATAAATCAACGGTCACAATGTTAACCCGTGCGTCAGTGCATTGAGCAGCGAGTTGCGTGGAAATCAACAGCTGCAATGCACTTTTATGGGTCAGCGAACAGATTGCGTCTGCATAAATCACATCAAAAACTTTGCGGATTTCTTTTACTTTTTGGGCCTTATCCATTTAAATTCTCCTTTCGAAATGTCAGCTTATATTTAACAGAATAGAATAGATTCATCACAAACGAATCGACGGCCAGCCCCATCGCCATAGCCCCGATTTGCAGCGCGGCCATGATTCCGCGCGATAAAAATTCAAGATAGTTTTGCTCTACCATGGACAGCATTGTCAAAAACAATGCAATACCGGGTACCAGCGGGATGATGGCAGTAGAAATGAAGGTTGTCGTTGGCATTTTGAGCCATCGGGAAAATATTTCACTGGTAAAGGCAATGACAAATGCCCCCAAGAAGAGTGAGACCAGGGTAGAGTCCAGCCACAGCAGAGAGACATAATAGACAATGCAGGATAATGAGCCCAGTATGGCACTGGGCAGAATGGAACGCCGCGGAGCCTCCTGCAGAAAGGCAAAAAAGAAAGTTCCGCCAAAACTCGACCAAATCAGCTGTCCCAAATTGGAGGAAAAGGCGATGGCAATATTGTTGTTGCCCTGAAAAATTGAAAAAGTAATACCGGTTCCAACTGAGAGCAAAATTGCAATCAAAAGTGCTTCGGTCCCCTTTGCCAAACCGCTTGACAAATCTCCCCGCATCGTATCCCGAACGGCATTGGTCATCGAAAGGCCGGGAAAGAGCGGCATCATGGCGCTGACGATCACGATTGGAGGTGAAATTGGCAAAAGCAGGGAAGTGCCCACTGCGAGGAGCGAGGATATTACACCGCCCAGCAGGGCTACAATAATATGAAACAGATCATTTTTTGTCAACAAAGATACAATGAGCTGAATCAGAAAGCCGCTGACAAAAGCGACTAAAAAATCTAAGATATTTCCGCCAAACAAAAATGTAAAAAAACCTGTCGAAAGTCCGGCAGCAGTCATAACCAGATATGGGCTGCGGCCCTTGTAGTTGGAAAGCTGAATGAGAGAAATCCGTGCTTCCTGCAGCGTCATTTCACCTGCTGTAATGGAACGGGCAATTTGGTTAGCCTGGTTTAACTTTTCCAAATTGGTTCCGCGCGTCTTGATTCGTTTGACCGTAGCACAGGAGGGAATATCCTTTGTTTTAAAGCTCACAAAAAAGCCGGTCGGCAAGGCGAAGGTTTCCACCTCACGACAGCCGCAGCTTATGCAGATTCGTGTAATCGTATCTTCGGCTCGGTAAATTTCTCCGCCGTTTTCAATAATAATTTTTCCGCAAAGGTTAATAACCTCAACCAACAGCGATGTATCTTCCATTCAACCGGTCCTCCAAACGGGGTTTATTTATTATTTCATTATAAATGTTTTCGGCGGATTTGTACAGAGAGAATTGAAAAAAGCATGATTTTGTCTTGTAGGATTACAATACATGTGTTACAACTGAATATTTAAAAAGCGAGGATAGCCTCTTTTGTGTTATATTTGAATCGCCAAACCCAAAATACTAACAAAGGAGTTTCCTCGCATGGCAAGTATAACA
>CALYAR010000184.1 GCA_944393585.1 uncultured Clostridia bacterium
GAGCGGGCGGAATCGGCTACATTATTTCCGCATCCATGTCCAGCTACAACTATGGACGCGGCATGGTAGCCATCATTTTGGTTCTGATCTTCACTTATGCGATGGAAATCGGCTTTACGGCCTTAAAAAAGAAACTGCATAAGGTATAAATGGCAGGAACGGGTAAATAAAATTAAATTCATATAGGATAGGAGAAACAATGGACGAAAACAAAAAACAATTTTCGAAAGTACTGGCTTCGTGCAGTACGGAGCAGTTAAAGTCGCTGGCGGCTCCGGTCATGGAGCGGCATAAGGTAGAAATCCTGCGTGCTCCGGCCAAAACGCTGGTTATGATCCGGATGCGGGAAACCGTGGCAAATTCGGACTTCTATTTGGGAGAAACGATTGCGGCAGAAGCGATGGTCTCCGTCGACGGGCACAAGGGGTTTGCCCTCATGATGGGAGACGACATGGAAAAGGCATTGGCCGCCGCCGTGATCGACGCGGTGTGGAACGGGAACCTTGCGGAAAAGGCAGAAATTGCGCCCAAGTTACAGCTTGCTCATCAGAGCATGGTGCAGAAAGAACATGAAGAGACGGCACGCTATGCCAAGACGCAGGTGAATTTCCATGTCATGGAGGAATCCTATGACAACGAAGCGCCGCAGAAGACGGCACAGAAAGGAGGCGGCGCACAATGATCTCGATGGAACAATTTGACCGCGTGTTTGACTGCCAGAAGATATTTAAGGCATTGATGAATGCCGCCGCCCGGCCCGGACAGGTTTTTTCCCTGCTGGAGACAGAGCGGAATTATTCTGCGGAGGATTATCTTTCCGCAATCGCCATGACGCTGGTTGACAACCGGAAAACATTCTTTGCGGAAGAGAGCAAAGCATTGGAGGAAAGCATTTTAGAACAGAGCTATGGGGTTCTGTCCGCAGTGGAAGAGGCGGATTACATCTTCGTGCCGGAGGCGGAAAAAACTTCGCCCAAACGGCGCGCGGCACTGATTGGGGGCGCCAAAATCGGCACTCTGCCGCAGCCGCATTTGAGCGCGACGCTGTTTTTGATGGTGCCTTCTTTCACAGGCGGGCCGGAGACAGTCTTTGCAGGTCCCGGAATCGACGGCGAGATTACGGTTCGGCTCCCTGAGCAAGCGCTCGGCTGGATTGCAGAGCGGCAGGCGCGCGGCTGTGAATTTCCCTGCGGCATGGATCTCTTTTTTGTCAGCCACAGCGGCGAAGTGATGGGGATGCCGCGCAAGATCATGGGGAAGGGGGACTTTTCATGGCTTATGTAGCAGTAACCGGCGGACAGGAAGCGATTGCCGCTTCCATAGAGCTGTTAAAGGAATACCGGTCGGAGGGAGAGCTGGCGCTGGAAATATCCGTCATCCGTGACCGGATGAGCCTCCTGGTGGACCGGATCATGTCGGAAGCGGGGCTGTACGCGCCGGACTATGCGGCCCTTGCTTTGAAGCAGTGCGAGGGAAGCCCGGAGGAAGCAGTTTTTCTGCTCCGTGCCTATCGGAGCACACTGCCGCGCAACTATACTTCCCGGACTGTGTTTGGAAGTGATATGCACGTCCGGCGCCGCATCAGCGCCGCATTTAAGGATGTGCCGGGCGGCCAGATCTTAGGGCCGACCTATGACTATGTGCACCGCCTTTTGGATTTTGATCTCAAAGAAGAGGACGAAGCGGAATTGGAAGCCTGGAGAGAACAGGTAAAACAGGAACGCAGAGAAGAATTGGACAATACGCCTGACGGAGCGTCTGACGGACGTATACCGCGGGTTTTGGATATGCTGCGGCAGGAAGGGCTGCTCGAACAGGTCGAACAGGACACAAGCGAGCCTTGCGATGTGACAATGGAAAAACTGCCGCTTCCGCCGCCGCGCAGCGCTGTGCTGCAAACGCTGTCACGGGCCGATACCGGCTACATTTCCGGTTTGGCCTACGGCGACATCCGCGGCTTCGGCATGGCTCACCCGACAGTCGGCGAGCTCCGCTACGGAAGCCTGGAAATTGAAGTAGATTACCCGCTGGGAGAAGGCGAGAGCTGGTATGTGGGTGAGGTATGCGTGACAGAAGTAGAATCGCTGGTCTCGGCAAAGCCGGGAGGCGACGGGATTGGAATCGGATACGGCTGTGTGTTCGGCCGCAACGACACAAAAGCGATCTCCATGTCGATCTTAGACCGTGCCCTCGTGCTTGACACGGACAGCCCGACGAGCGATGCGGAATTTGTGCTGCTGCACGGGGACTGCCTGGAAATGAACGGATTTCTGTCCCATTTAAAGCTGCCGCACTACGTTACCTTCCAGTCGAAGCTGGATTCGATCCGAAATAAGAAAAGGAGCGCAGAACATGGAACGAAATCTTAATTATAACTTTGCATTTTTGGACGAGGGCTCCAAGCGCGAGATCCGGCGCTCGATTCTGCATGCGATCGCCATTCCCGGCTACCAGGTGCCGTTCGGTTCCCGCGAGCTGCCCATCGGACGGGGATGGGGAACGGGAGGAATCCAGATCACCATGTCGGTCATCGGGCCGGACGATACGCTCAAGGTCATTGACCAGGGCAGCGACGACAGCGTCAATGCCGTCAGCATCCGAAAGCTGATCGGCACGACAACCGGTGTGAAAACGACAACGGATTCCGCGGAGGCGGACATCATCCAGTCGCGCCACCGTATTCCGGAAGAGCCGCTGCGGGCAGATCAGGTTTTGGTTTTGCAGGTACCGCAGCCGGAGCCGCTGCGCAGCGTAGACCCGCACGAAGAGGTCACGCGCCGGCTTCATGGGGACGGGGAGTATACCGGAATCTGGGTCAACCTCTTCGAGCGTTATTTGCAGACGGGAAGCGCACTGCGCGGGGCCGATCACCCGGTTCTCACCGACGGGCGCTACGTTATGAATCCCAGCCCGATCCCGCGCTACGACAATCCCAAGCTGGACCATGCCGAATGCCTGTACCTGTTCGGCGCGGGCCGTGAAAAAAAGATCTATGCGGTGCCTCCCTATACGAAGGTGGAATCGCTTACCTTTGACGACCAGCCCTTCCGGCGGGAGGACATGTCCGGACGCAAATGCCGCCTCTGCGGAGCGGAAAATGTGTATTTCGATGAATTTTTCGACGCCGCAACGGGCGAGCGCATGTTCCAGTGCTCGGATTCGGGCTTCTGCAAAAAGAGAAGGGAAAAAGGGGGAAACTGTCATGAAGAATAGAACGCCAGTGCTGGAGGGCAGCCACATTACCGTCCGGTTTGGGGACGGCTGTCCCTACTGCCGGGAACATACCGAGCTGGAAAAAGGCCGCTGCCCGGTCTGCCGCACTATCTGGGCGGTTCGGGACGTGAGTTTCCGGCTCTACGAAGGGGAAATTTTAGGGATCGTCGGCGAGTCGGGCTCCGGCAAGAGCACGCTTTTAAAAACGCTTTATTTTGATCAGCCCGCAACTTCCGGCGACTGCCGGATTGCACGGTACCATGACGGGCAGAAAAATATATTTGACACCAGCAGCCAGCAGAAACGCTATCTGCGCAATCACCTGATGGGCATGGTCTATCAGAACCCGATATTGGGGCTACGGATGAAGATTTCCGCCGGCGCGAACGTGGCGGAAAAGCTCATCGCCGCCGGCAACCGTAACGCCGGTTCCATGATCGGACGGACAGAGGAGCTTTTGCAGCATGTGGAAATTTCACTCGACCGTCTGCGCGACCAGCCGCGCTATTTTTCGGGCGGCATGCAGCAGAGGGTGCAGATTTCCAAGGCAACGGCGAACAATCCGCCAATCCTGTTTTTAGATGAAGTGACAACCGGGCTCGATTTGAGCGTACAGGCCAAGGTTTTGGATCTGATCCGTTCGATTCAGAAGGAGCTCGGCATTGCCATGATGATTGTCAGCCATGACCTGTCCGTCATCCGCATGATGTCGGACCGTACCATGGTTATGCTGGGCGGGCGCGTCGTGGAAGAGGGATTAACCGACCAGATTATGGAGGATCCCATGCACGCCTATACCCAGACATTGGTTAATTCACTTTTGTAGAAAGGGAAAACAATGAAGGAAACAGTAATATACAATGCACAGGTGGTCACGCCGGCTGAGATTTTGCCGGAGGCCGCAGTTGTCATCCGCGGCTCGTCCATTGCAGAAGTAGTACAGGAGAGCGCGCCGGAAAAGCGCTGGCCGAATGCGGAATACATCGATGCAGAGGGCGCATATCTGATGCCGGGCTTCATCGACGTGCATTCGGACAACATTGAAAATTTGATCCAGCCCCGCGCTACCAGCATCATGGACTTTGAGCTTGCCATGCGTGAGCAGGAAAAACAGCTGGCAAACGAGGGAATCACGACCATGTACCATTCGCTGTCGCTGATGGTTCCGGTCAGCGGCGTGACAAAGGAGCTGCGGCAGAAGGACAATATGCTGCGGCTGGTGAATCTCATTCAAAATTTCCACGAAGGAGAGCATTTGATCCGCCACCGTTTCCACTGCCGCTACGAAATTACCAATCTCGACCTCTATCCCATGCTGGAGGATCTCATCCGGCAGGGAAAAATCCAGCTTCTGTCCTTTATGGATCACACGCCGGGCCAGGGGCAGTACCGGGATCTGGTGGCATTTAAAAAACTGATGGCGGGCGGAAGCTCGGATCAGGAAAAGGACGAAATCATTCAAAGAAGAATGCGGCGGGAGAAACTCACGGACGAGCAGATTTGCCGGGCGGCCCGGTTTGCCCATGAAATGGGCATTCCCGTTGCCTCGCATGACGACGATTCCATTGAGAAAATTAATTTTGTCACCCAGCAGCTCCATGCCGATATCAGTGAATTTCCGGTGGAACTGGAAGTGGCGCGGGAAGCAAAAAGAAGGGGAATGAAAGTCGTTGTCGGCGCGCCGAACGTGCTGATGGGATATTCCCATTCGGGAAACCTTTCGGCTCTGGAAGCCATCGAGAACGACTGCGCCGATATTCTTTGCTCCGACTATTATCCCCCTGCCATCCTGCACGCGGTATTCCGGCTGGCCGAACGCTGCGGACTCCCGCTCTCGAAGGCAGTCAATATGGCGACCTACAATCCTGCCTGCGCTCTGGGAATCAGCAAAGATTACGGCTCAGTCGAACCGGGAAAATGCGCCGATCTGATCTTAGTTTCCAAAAAGGGAAAAGTGCCGGTCATCTTGAGCGTATTCATCAACGGCGTCTGCGTTTCCAAGCTCCAGTACCGCCGGGATACGGCCGCAGTCAGCGGGGATTTTTATGACTGAGCGCGAGCAGATCCGGACGTTTGGCCGGACTTTGATCGAACAGACCGGACAGGAGCTCTGCGCCAAACGCGGCCGATATCCGCAGATTGCCTTTCGGGAAAAGCAGGGCTATCAGGATATAGTGACGGAGTATGACCTCTGGACGGAAAAGAGAATTACAGACGCCATTGAGCGGCGCTTTCCGGAGCATGCCGTTTTGAGTGAAGAAGGATGCTGCCGCGGTGCGAAAAGCAAATGGCTGTGGATTTTGGATCCCATTGACGGAACTACCAATTTTCTGCATATGGGAAATCACTACGCCATTTCGCTGGGCGTGTATTATGAAGGAAAGCCGGTGTTCGGCTGGGTATACGATGCGGCAGACGGCGTGCTCTGCTTTGGGGAAAAGGACCGCGGCGCCTTTCGAAACGGGTTTCCGGAAGGGCGGCGCAGGGGAGCTTGCCTTCCCCGAGAAGGGATTCTTGCCATGAGCTATAAAACCATGCGCTGTTTAGAAGGACGCGGCTGCAATCCGCTCGCGCTGATGGGGGAGTTTCAGGGGCACCGCTATCTGGGCTGTGCATCGATGGAGCTTTGCCAGGTTGCCGACGGCGGCTGTGACCTTTATTTGGGCGCCAGTCTGAAAATCTGGGACATTGCCGCCGCCTTTGTCTATCTGCGGGAGCGGGGCGGACAAATGCTCGTTGCGGCCAACGGAGAAGATTCCTATTTCACGGCGGCTTTTTTATCGGAAGAACTGTTTCGGCGGGTTCAGGGCTTTCTGCCGGAATCCATTATTCAAAAATTTGTCTGTTTTGGAGGGCTTTCAATATGATATCGGTACAAAATTTATCCAAGGAGTTCGTCATTCATATCCGCAAGGACGCGCACATCAACGGGTTTGATTCCATTTCGTTTGATGTAAAGCCTTCGGAGCTGTTTGCCATTACGGGCCCGTCGGGCTGCGGAAAAAGTTCGCTTTTGAAGAGTATTTACCGCACCTATACGCCTACGGGCGGCAAGGTGATCTACACCTGCGCCGACGGAAGCAAAATCGACCTTGCTTCTGCCGACCCCTGCGACATCATTGAGCTGCGAAACACGGAAATCGGTTATGTATCGCAGTTTTTCTCCGTCATCCCGCGCGTATCGGCGATGGATATTTTAATTTCCGCTCAGACCTCCCGCGGAGTCCATGCAAAGCAGGCGCGCGAGCGGGCGGAAGAGTATTTGTCCAAGGTGGGGATTGCGCCGAAGCTGTGGGACATGTACCCCGCTACGTTCAGCGGCGGTGAAAAGCAGCGGCTCAACATTGTAAATGCCTTAATCACGCGGCCGCGCCTGCTGCTCCTGGACGAGCCGACGGCTTCTTTGGACGCGAAAAGCAAGGAGTGGGTGATGTCCCTGATTTTGGATCTGAAGGCGCAGGGAACGGCCATGATCGGCGTGTTCCACGATCAGATTGCAATCGAGACGCTGGCGGATAAACGCTTTGACATGCGTACACGCTCGCTGGTGCCGATCGGATACGACCTGCCCATCGACGAAGGGATGCTCCAGGAGGAAGAAGCAATATGATTGACCTGCACGTCCATTCCAACTGGTCGGATGGAAGCTTCTCCATTGCCGGGCTGATTGACGGCGCAAAAGAAGCCGGCTTGTCCGGCTTTGCCTTAACCGACCACGACACGACCGCCGGCTTGCCCGAACTGCGCCGGCTCGCAGAGGAGGCCGGGATCGAGCTGTATCCCGGCATTGAAATTTCTGCCGTAGAATCACCGGGAGGGCGGAAAATACACATTTTAGGATACAATTTGCCACAGGAGAGTTACCCGGCCGTAGAGAAATTCTGCCGGCCGACGCGCGAATCGCGCGACGAATGCATCCGGCAGGCGGTAAAAAAGCTGGAGAATGCGGGATATCCTGTTTCGCTGGAGCAGGTCGAGGCACTGGCAGGGCCGTCCGGCGGCTTGTATAAGCAGTTTGTCATGCAGGTTCTGGTGGATGCGGGCCAATGCGATGGGATCTATGCTCCGCTTTACCGGGAGCTTTTTAAAACCCGCCCGGACGGAAAGGCGGGAATTGCGGCCTTTTCCTCTTACCTTCCCTTGGCAAAGGACGCTGTCCGGTGCATCACGGACGCAGGCGGAATTGCCGTGCTGGCCCATCCGGGACTGTATGGCAATTATGACATCGTTTCCGAACTGGTGAAGGAAGGCCTGCGGGGAATCGAAGCATTTCACCCCAAGCATAAGGCGGCGGACGAACAGCTCTGCCGGAGCCTGGCGGAACGCTGGCGGCTGATTCTCACCGGCGGCTCGGATTTTCACGGGCGCTACGGCGAGGGAGAAGAGCTGGGCCAGTGCTGGGTCTCGGATGGATTTGCGTTCGGGTGCATTTCAGTATGAAAATTTCCATTGGCTTTGCAAAGCCGGCTTCAGGCCGGGTTTTCGGCCTTTTCTATCTTATAAATGAAAGGGAAAAGCGCGTTTTCCAGTGCGGAGGACGCGCTTTTTCCTGCTGTTTTTTGGGGCCTCATCAGCCGTTCCTGCCGGATGAGCGGGGACTGGTTCGGGTTTGGGGGAAACCTTATTATCCTGTATCGGAAAGTGACGGCAAAAACAGGCAGTCCCATTTGATATGGATTCAATGAAACGTAATTACGGGTCAAACAAATGACAAAATTTTTGAGCAATATTTAGTATAAA
>CALYAR010000185.1 GCA_944393585.1 uncultured Clostridia bacterium
ATTCGTTGGCCGAATAAACACCCTTCAAATTCTCGCCCGGAATACCCATGAAGTTCGGAAGTCCGGCGCCCGAACCGATAAAGACGGCCTCAAAGCCCATTTCAAACAGCTCGTCGATCGACAAAACCTTTCCGATGACCATGTCGGTCTCGACGTCAACACCGAGCGATTTCAAATTCTCAATTTCATTCTGCACAATGGTTTTGGGGAGTCGGAACTCCGGAATTCCATACACCAGAACGCCGCCTGCTAAATGAAGCGCCTCATACACGGTAACCTGATAGCCCATTTTGGCCAGATCGCCGGCACAGGTCAATCCGGCAGGTCCCGCTCCGACGATGGCAACCTTATGCCCGTTTGGCTTTGGCGCTTCCAGCTTGTCAGTCCCATGCTGCATATAATAATCAGCGACAAACCGCTCCAGCCGTCCAATCGCAACCGGTTCCCCCTTGATTCCGCGCACGCATTTGGACTCGCACTGCGTTTCCTGCGGACAAACACGCCCGCAGACTGCCGGCAGAGAGCTTGTCTCATGAATAACATGGTAAGCGCCGATGAAATCGCGGTTTGCTACTTTTTCAATAAACTCCGGAATCTTGACCCGCACGGGACATCCGCCCACGCATGGCTTGTTTTTGCAGTGCAGGCAGCGCTGTGCCTCATCCACTGCCATATCTTCGGTATATCCCAATGCGACCTCTTTGAAGTTATGGCTCCGCTCGATGGGGTCCTGAGACGGCATGGGATTCTTTTTTAACGACATATTAGGCATTTTTCTTTCCCTCCAGTAAACGACATGCGTGTTCGCGCGCAATTCCTTCCGCTTCCTTGTACATACTGCCGCGCGACATTGCTTCATCGAAATCTACCAAATGGCCGTCGAAGTCCGGACCGTCCACGCAGGCAAATTTGGTCTCTCCCCCGACTGTCAAACGGCAGCCGCCGCACATCCCTGTACCGTCGATCATAATCGGGTTCATGCTGACAATCGTTTTAATCCCGTATTCCTTCGTCAGCTTGCACACGAATTTCATCATAATCAATGGCCCAATGGCAATGACTTCATCGTATTTTTCTCCCGCTTCGATCAATTCCTTAAGCGCGTCGGTTACCATACCCTTGCGTCCGTTGGAACCATCGTCCGTTACCAATTCCAGCCGGTCGCTGATCTTGGAAAACTCATCTTCTAATATAATCAGATCCTTATTGCGGAATCCGGCTACTACATGCACCTCCGCGCCCTGGTTGTGCAGCTTTTTTGCAATCGGATAGGCAATAGCGCAGCCAACGCCGCCGCCAACCACAGCAACTTTCTTCAAACCCTCAGTATGGGAAGCTGTCCCAAGCGGGCCGACGAAGTCGCACAGGCTGTCGCCTACATTGAGCTGATCGAGCATCATAGTAGTCTTTCCCACAATCTGATAGATGATGGTAACAGTTCCCGCTTCGCGGTCATAATCAGCAATGGTAAGCGGAATCCGTTCCCCATCCTGATCTACCCGCAAAATAATGAACTGTCCGGGCTCTGCCTTTTTGGCAATCAGCGGAGCACTGATTACCATGCGCGTAACCGTGCTGTTCAAAGGCTCCTTTTCTAAAATTTGAAACATGATTATCACCCTTTATACGAAATATGAACGGACCCTACCCGACGTCAACCTTCCCAGACCGCATGCCAAAAGGAAGCATTTCAAACCAATGCTCCTTTTCGAGCTTTGACAAAAACGAACCAGCCGGAAAATGATCCGACCTCTGGTAGTCCATGTATCAGTCTATCAAAAAAGCCGCGATTTGTCACGGCTTTTTTGAAAAATCAACCTGTTAATTCTTAGAAATTCACATTTTCACCCGTAAATGCACAGGTCAAAACCTTCTTCATCTCTTCTACGCTGGTCGGACGCGGGTTAGAAGCCGTGCAGGGATCTTTGACCGCATTTTCCGCAATCGAGTCTGCCAGCTCATTGAACTGTTCTTCCGTTACGCCGTTTTCCTTATAAGTTGGCGCGATGTCGAGTTTTTTGTTAAACGCGCGAACCGCTTCTACCAAAGAATCCGTCAGCTGTTTATCGGTATAGCCTGGAAGTCCGACTGCCCGTGCAATCTGTGCATAGCGTTCCATGCAGACCTTGGAGTTAAACTGGATGACCGACGGGAGCAAAATCGCATTGCAGCAACCGTGCGGAATACCAAATGCAGCACCCGTCTTATGCGCGAGGCTGTGCGCGATTCCCAACAGTGCGTTGGAGAACGCCATACCGGCCAGGCACTGTGCTACGTGCATTTTGCCGCGCGCTTCCACGCTTCCATTGTAAGAATCTACTAAACTGTCAAAAATATCGGAAATGGCTTTCAGTGCCAGCGGGTCAGAGAAATCCGAACGCGCCGTTGCAACATAAGCCTCGATTGCATGGGTCAATGCGTCCATTCCGGTATGAGCCGTCAGCTTTTTCGGCATCGTGAGCGGAATGTCCATATCCAAAATGGCGATATCCGGCGTAATTTCAAAGTCGGCCAGCGGGTATTTAATATGCGTGCTGTAGTCGGTAATAACGGAAAATGCCGTTACCTCAGAAGCCGTACCGCTGGTGGACGGAATTGCGACAAAGATTGCCTTCTGGCGAAGCTTTGGCATGGAGAATGGATCTTTGATATCGTCAAAGGTCAGATCCGGATACTCATAAAATACCCACATAGCCTTTGCCGCATCGATCGGGCTGCCGCCGCCGATTGCCACAATTACATCCGGTTCAAATTCGCGCATTGCTTTTGCGCCTGCATATACTGTTTCGATCGAAGGATCGGGTTCTACGCCTTCGAATAATTTCACTTCCAAACCGGCCGCTTTCAAAGCATCTTCTGTCTTCTGCAAAAAGCCGCCGCGTTTCATCGAACTGCCGCCGGTTACAATAATCGCTTTTTTGTAACCCTTTAACTGTTTCAATTCATCAATCGCACCGGGTCCATAATAAATGTCTCTGGGTAATGTAAATCTAGCCATACTATAACCTCCTAATTATTTTTGTCGGTAAGTTTGTCAAGTTTCTAACAAATTTCCCATTGACTCAATCTTAGCACTCTTTTTTTCAAAAATCAAGTAATTTTGAGAAATAAATTGGAAAAAAGACGATTGTTTATATTGTTTAAAATTTGTTCATTTTTTATTCCAAAATATTTTACATATGTACCAAATTTAATTCCATATATTTGTTATAACATATAAATATTCCCTGTCGAAAAAATGAAAAGAAAAAGGAGGGAAACTCCCTCCCTTCTATAAGATATGTTCTAAATTTCAAGCGGTGTGCTCTTCCATCAGAAGATCCAATATAGCGGCGAGCAGATTGCCTTTTGTAATCAGCTCAAACTGCCGGACGGAATCCTCCCAGGTGATCTTGACTGCCTGAAGCAGAGCAATTTTGCCCCGCTTCTCCGGCTGCAGCTTCAGCCGGTATTCGGCTCCGTTTATACGGACTTCCACCGTGCAGCTTGCATCCAGCGGCGTTTTCTCTGCGCATTCCTCCAAATAGGCACAGAACTTTTGATATTGCGGACGTTTTACCTGACGAATTACCATAAACTTTTTTCCTTTCTTTCTCAAATTCCAGCAACGCTTGAAAGAAGTTATGGCATATGGTATAATATTTATGCCAGCTGCCTTCGGGCAGTTGCTGGTGTGGTGAGGAAGCGGCAGCTTTTGGTGGGGTAGCCGCTTCCTTTATTTGTTCAGGCTCTCTTTTACAAGAAAAATTCCCCTTCTAACAATCTCGGAACGAGTGGTTTTTAACTCTTCCACACATTCGTCCAATACTTTCTTGGTCTTCTTGTCTACCCTCAGGTAGATTCGTTCGGAAAGGGGATTTTCAGAAGGAGGCCTTCCCATCTTTTTATCCGACATTCACGTTTCACCTCACTTTTTGTCGGCTCATAATTATAATAGTTTATGTCGGCTAAAAAGTCAATATAAAAATTGAAAAAAATTAAAATAATTGAAACGAAAATTGAATTGAAAATAAGATTGCAATTTTGTGTTCTGATTTCATAAAAAGCGGCATCTGTGCCGCTTTTTCATTTTTGGAAAATTCCTCGTACATGAAAAATACCGC
>CALYAR010000186.1 GCA_944393585.1 uncultured Clostridia bacterium
AGAAACTGCGGCTATAGCCTTCAGTGATGAACGACTGGAAGCGCTGGCCGCAAAGTCAAAACAACTGCTCAAATCCCTCTTCGAACAACGAATCGGAGAGCTCGATGGGAATTTTGCGGCCATGGAAGTCGGCGAAGAAGGCATTCGCACTTTGCAGAAAAGTCTTGACGAAATGGGACAATGCGAAAAGCAATCGTTCCAGATTGTCGACAAATACATGGATCGACTTAAACGGGAGTTGCCGCGTCTTCTGAGTCACGGTGTGGAGCAAATCAAGGAACGGGTTTCCGCTGAAATTGGGAACTCTTCAAAATGGACTGAGATTGGCGCATGCCGAGCCTTTGTATTCGGTCATATCATTCCCTTCGAAACGGCGAAATGTCTAAAAACAATCGATCAGTATGTTTACGATCAGTTCCTTGCAATGGACGAAGAGCTTTCCCAAATGGCGAATATGACGCTCTACAACATCGACAGGGAGATAGATCAAACAAACAACCCCCAGATAAAGCAGTTGCTGCAGAATCTCGCCCTCAAGATTGGCAGACGTCTTGTCGGCGAAGTTGCAACTTCCGCCCTGCGCGGGATGGGTGGCGCATGTGGAACTGCTGCCGGACTCGGAAATCTTGTGAAGATGCTCGTGAAAAATATCGGCAAGATATTCGGGAAAAAGTTTGGCAAGGAAGTATATACACAAATTGGCAAGATTTTTACGAAAAAAGCAGTTAATGCGATGGCGATCGCTTTGCAGGTCGTTATCGAAGGGATCGACTATGTTTACGAAAGTATGACTTGGCAGACAGCGCTGGTGAAGGAATCTTACGAAATTTTGGGGCAATGGCAATGTGACGTTGCCAAAGAGTTTTCAGATTCCATGATTCCCCTTTTTGCCAAAGAGAACCGTGAGAACGTGGAGGTCGTCTATAAAGAACTCAAGGATGATGTCAAACAGTCTATTGCTATCGCTCAAAGCAAACATAGCGACAATGAAGTCAATTCATGGCGTAGAGAAAAACAGGTTCTGCTTGATGCCATGAAAGAATTGGAGGAATAAGAAAATGAGTAAGTTCGAGATGTCAGCCCCGAAAAAAAGCAGGTCCTCTGTCAAACGGCCTGAGTCCGGCTCCGGATTGCCTTCAAAAGTAGGAGATGACAAAAAGCCCCGGACTCCGGCGACCGGAAGTGGGAAAAACCCCGAATTTTTATCTGCAAAAAATTTAACATCAGCCTTGGAAATTGCCAAAATCATTGTTCAGGGACAAGCCAAGATAGCTGAAATCCGTGCTAATACCGAGGCCGAAATAGCAAAAGTTGAAGTGGAAATAAAACGGATTATTGTTTCTACTCAAGGTGCGATTGCGAAAATGCGAGAAGAAAACGCCAATTGGCATTCTAAATTTGACGTTCGCCAGCAAGCTGCACAAAAGACGCTTGAATTTCTTGAGGCGCATCCTGAATATTCTGATGAAGTCAAGAAGGCCATCATCCAATTGGCTATTGCGGAGATCGCGGATTCATGAGTAGTTCCTTTGAAGCATTGGTTGATGCCGTAGAAGCACTATATCAGTATCGTCAGCAGAAAACGCTTTACGAATGCAGTCAAGCCATTCGCAAAGCGAAACAGGATCTGACCGCCGTGCAGTATACCGCTGGTGCCGCGTTACAGAGAGAACTCACCGTCGAATTACAGAGATGCCGCTGGAAGTTAGTCCGACTCCGTGGAATTGTTGATGCGGCGGAACCCGAATACGGAGTGTTGTTTGAGGATTTGTTGAATTGCTTGGAGGAACGTATCTTGACTTTGGCAAATCAACGAAAACCGCAACGCCCCGTCTGAATGGCATTTATTTTGAAATTAATATGAAGGCTTGCAAAATGGCTATACTGGGACCAATCGGGGACGCAGCTGAATTTATCATTAAAAATACATTCTGGAGCGTGGAGGAGCAGTCCGTACATTCAAGGGAATGCCGCCGAAAGAAGTAAAATAACAGCTCACTCACTTTACTGTGACATCTTTTGTCATATCTCCTGCTCTATATTACGCCACAAACAGGAGTTGTTTATGGCAGGAGAAGTGACACTGCGGTTGGCCCCGAAAACTGGACAACTTGATTGGTGTAAAATGCCCGTTAAATGGAGTGTCCGTCATTTTGCGCACATTTGTTCTGCATTATGTGAATTTTTATAATTCAAGGCGGATTTATTCGGCGCTCTAAAATATCGGACGCTGGATGAAGTCTATTTCGGATCTTGCAATCGGCAAACAATTGGGATATAGTAAACCAAGGGCCTTTACACCAATCTTGTCATAAAAGTTGTCCAACTTAGGAGAGAGGTGCTTTACTATGATAAATATTTTGAATGATCGAAGAGAAGAATAACGTGAAATGCGTAAATGTCGAAGCCGTATTTAGTGTCCTTGCTGTATTAATAGCCATAGCGCATTAAACTAAAGCAGGAATTTTGTTGCAGAGAAAGTCCTAATGAAGCTAAAAAGATAAAAACAGAGTTTGACCGAATTTTTTGCAAGTGCCAAAAAACGTAAACTCAATAAAAGAAGAGAAAAAATTGGAAATGAAATTAAAAAATTCTATAGTTGAAGCTATATTTTTATTTGTATATACTTGCGCAATATTACTATTTATGTGGGTAAGAGAAGATGCGTTGAAACATCAATGGTATAAGAAATATGGATTAGATAGAGATATAAAACCGTTGTATTTATTTCTTCAACTGGATGCAAAAAAAGAAGCATTTAATAAATTTGAAGAAAGGCTACGAACAGAAACTAATATAAAATTTAGTTTGGTTAATATATATAAAATGAATCATAAATTTACTCTCGCATGTTTTGCTACAAAAGATGTTGTTCCCCAAAAAAGATATATGATACTTGCTTTTTTTGACAAAGAAATGAAATTAGAAAAATCTATAATTCTCGTTTGGAATAATGAAGACAAAGTGATCTCTCTACCGTTTTTCTCACAGGGACCTTTGACCCCTAAAATGTTAATGGAAACCATTATGAAATACACCGATTCCCAAAATAATCCCTCTATTTTAAATCAAGCTGAAGCGAAATGACTGCGCCTCTCCCCTAGGTTGGACAACTTTTATGAAAAGATTGGTGTAAAGACCCTTGGATTACTATATCCCATTGTTTGCCGATTGCAAGTTCCGAAATGGACTTCATCCAGTGTCCGACAGCTGAACAAATGTGCGCAAAATGGCGGACGTTATCCCACCTGGTTAAAACGACTCGATAAATGCTTCTACGGTATTACATTCCAGGCAGACAAAAACATAAATCATACCACAATCTGCAATGCAGAATTCGTCATTGATCGAATCAAGCTGAGCATAGAAGGTCATTTTTTCTTTGCAATCAGGACAAACAGGATGAATTTTGGCTTGAATATATGTTGGTTCTCCGCCTAATTGGTGTCTTGTGCCAATATTATCACCAGCCCATTTGAACTTTGGTAAGTTCTTTGCTGCTTCATTCAGCGGCTCCGGTTTCAGCCTAAATGGAGGAATTGTTTTCATTTAACACTCCTTTCCGCATGCTGCAGAAATAAAATTTTGCAAGTTTTTTCGGGGAACTGATGACTCAAATTTTCTGCAGTTTCCCGGTTAATTATTCTCAATCTATTTGGGATCGCGCTTCATAAATACAACGTGAGGAATTCTTCACCATTACGCCTTAAATGTGATTCGGCTGAGATGCGGTCTGTTGTCGTTCATCATGAACTGAATCTTTAATTGGTTCGTTCCAAAATCTGCAAGGAGATTGTTGTCGTTCCACCAGTAAGGAGTTTTGTTCCAGAGTAAAAAACTTTCTATGAATATCTTATGATTCAGCTCGAATTGTTGAATACAACTCATCACCGTATTTGCGAAATCCTCTGCGGAAATCGAATCAAACACACGATCTGGAACTCCGGAAAATGCGACAAAAGCGGCTCCAGCGTCATGCTCGCATCGGTAGTAACACCAGTTTCCCGGAGATATTCCACAGGTAACGATGGAAAGATTATGTCCGTTGAAAGTTTCGTCAAGTTCGAACGTCTCCACAGTCAATGGGGACAACC
>CALYAR010000187.1 GCA_944393585.1 uncultured Clostridia bacterium
TGCATACAGAAGCAATGCAAGTTTTTTGTTTGCACTTCCGTTTATAATATTTCTTGAAACCAGCGCACTCGTGCTTTTTATTTCGGGGTGGGAATCAAAAAAGCCTATTTTCGGAAGTAAAAAATACAAATATGGAGAATATCCTTTTAGAGAAGACTGTTTTCCGCTTTTCTCCTCACAAGAACGAAATCAACATAAAACGCCTTCTCAAAAGACTTTTGTTCGCCACATGACAATTTTATGGTGTTCTGTTTTAGTTGTGTTTTCTTGTTTAATTCCATTCAGTTTATTTGGACGCGATGCAATGTATCAAGATAATCGCGTATAAAAGATCAACTTAATCAACAATGTAAACGATACATATACAACAAATGATTTTTCTGAGTTAACAATTCAAGCAAAATACGTTTCAGGTTACAGAACCGCTGATTATTGGAAATACGAAATTATCATTGAAATGAAAGACGGTAAAACATTTTCGTTTTCCAACAGAGATTTTGATTGGCGTGTATCGGGATCCAAAGATAATTGTTTGGATAAGATGCTGGAAGTAAAAAAACTATTCAATTCCAACTCCATTACCATTAAGGGAGCTAAAAACGTCGGCGAAGTTTCTGACTTCTTGGGATTTGACAAGCATCAAGAGGCAAAATTAAAACTGTTATTTGCTGAATGATTTTACATATGCTTCGTTACAAGCATGGCATTGCACCCCGGAAGACAGCGGTCACGTACAACTCCCATCACCACCAAGGGATAAGTCTATCCGCTGACTCAAAAGCACGGATCGATTTCGAAAAAACTTGTGGTACGGATCTATTTTGTAATAGTGTGCCATGATGTGCGGCCAAAAACGATCCGCACCGGAAAACAAGAAAAAGCGGGAGATTTCGAAAGATTTCTCCCGCTTTTTCTTAGTTATATAAGTATTTTGCCGTGATTATATTACAAATATCATCGCCTTTGTTGGAAAGAGGATCTTACAAACGTAGCGGATAACGCATGTGTCAAAAGCACAAAAGAACTCCGGCACCTGTTCATACAGGTGCCGGAGTTATTATTTATTCGGATCATTCGATCGTTATCTTGCTGCCGGAAGCCAACTTCTTCTGATCTACCTTAGGCAGAACGACTGACAGAACACCGGATTCGTATTTTGCCTTGACGTCCTCAGGTTTTACATTGCCGACATAGAAGCTACGCGAGCAAACGCCTGCGTAACGCTCCTGACGGAGGACACGACCCTTCTTGTCTTCTTCCTTCTTGTCAAGACCTTTTTCTGCGCTGACAGTCAGGTAACCGTCTTTAATATCAATATTTATCTCATCTTTCTTGAAGCCCGGCAAATCAACAGCGATTTCATAGCTGTCATCCATCTCACGAATATCGGTCTTCATCATATTTCTTGCGTTCTTTCCGTAAAGCGGATTGTGCGAACCAAAGAATCCGTCATTAAAGAAATCATCCAACATATTCTCACCAAAAATGCTCGGTAACATAATAAATCCCTCCATTATTGTCATTTTGATTTTACATAAAGTGATATGATACAGCTGAGCTGTATCGATGCGTTGCTTTGATCTTTGCCTTTTGGGCTATTCAAATATAACACCCATCGGAATCACTCCATTCCTTTTTCCTTTTTACATCTAATATTATACTCTTTCCTCTTGAAAAAACAATGATTCTACGATACAATAAATAAATGATAGCTTGTGCTTTCAGCACAATAAATTCCGGAAAGGAGTGTGAACATGGACAAACAACTATGGCAATCCGGGGATGCGACCGCCTTGATCACGGAATTTTTTGAGCAGGACGACCTGAAGCAATTGGCACTTGATGTCGGAATTTATCTGGATTGTCCACTGCTTGTATTGGACGATGCTTTCCGTGTCGTAGCTCATTTTTGTCCAGTCGGTTTCTCCGATAAGCTGTTCAGAGATGCCGTCTCGCAAGGCACAATTACATATGAGGCAAGTGCAGTTATCAGCAAGAGTTCTGCTCTCTGCGAGGGAAGTGCGGATTTCGTTAAAGTGGAAGAAAGTCCTTTTCGTCGGCGTTTTGCGCCGTTGATCTGTACAGGAGTCAGACTTGGTTACCTGATATGTATTGACACGGACGGTCATCTATCCAAAATTTCAGCAGAGATCTGGCGGCAAATCAATTTGATACTTGCAAAACAGCTGTTTATTGAAACCAGCAGGCAGGACAAGCCATTTGAAACCGTCGAGGATATTCTGATGAACCTGCTTGAAGGTGGCTTTCAATCTTCTTCCTATTTTCGCCTTCAGACCGCCGGCACTTATCTTGCAGACTTTCATCCATCCGCTTTTGCGCTGATCGATCTTACGGCCTATCACAGTCAGTATCTCGGAACGCGGCACCTAAAAGAAGAACTCGGCGCACGCTTTCCAGACGCTCATTCATTTCTGTACAGAGGTGATATATTCCTTTTCCTGCACAGGGATAGTGATGTCGATATATTCTTCGAACTTGCAAAGGAATTCGGTCTGAAAGTCATTATTTCGGAGCCTATTCAGGATCTGTTCGGCCTCCCGTCACTTTACCGGGCGGCATATGATGCATTGAAGATGATCGTGGAAAGCAGGTTTCACGGAGGAAATGTTTGCTCTGTGGCGCAACTGCGAACTCCGTTGCTTCTGAAAAATCTGGAATCCCGTGACGATCTGATTTTTCCGGAACTGCGGGCACTTGCCGAGCACGACAGAAAAAAAGATACACAATATTGCGAAACGCTGTATTTTTATCTTGTGTGCAATCGGTCGTTGAAAAAGACCTGCGACGCACTGTTTACTCATCGTAACACTGTTCTGTACCGTATCGGCAAGATCCGGGAAGATTTTTTGATCCCTCTTGACGATCCGTCAAAGCATATCGGGTTGTTGATCGGTGTTGCGATCCTGCTGTTTCAAAGCGCAGGCCCGGATTTCTTTTTGCGTACACTCCCGCAATCTGACGATGAATAAATTTTTATGTGAGAAAAAACAGCATATATTTTGTTACGGAAATATGAGAATTACATAGGAAGCAAAAATGCTTTGAATAGGCGAAATAATAAGAGATATATCCCTCGAAAATATATTATAGATGTCGTTTAGCTCAACTT
>CALYAR010000188.1 GCA_944393585.1 uncultured Clostridia bacterium
TAGATTGTCGAGGCATAGAAAGGAGGAAGATTTGATTGAAACAAGATAAAATACTATCGGGAAGCACGGTTATGTTAGTACTGTCTTTGCTGGAGAATGGCGACAAATACGGATATCAAATGATTTCGGAGCTGGAAGTGCGTTCCGATTATACCTTTACTTTGAAAGAAGGAACTTTATATCCTATTTTACATGGTTTGGTAAAGGAAGGAGCGGTTGAGTCGTATGAAAAGGCTTCCGAATCGGGGCGAATGCGCAAATATTATCATATCACACGAAAAGGACTTGCTGAATTGGAGGAAAAGCGCAAGGAATGGCAAACGTTTTCCGACGCAGTCAATAAAGTGATTGGAGGTGCTGCCAATGCCTTCGCTTAATCGGCGTAGTTTCTTAGATCAGGTTTGTTCTCAAATAAAATGGAAGGCAGCCCACCGGGAGATTTGCGCTGAACTCGATGCGCATATAGAAGATCGGATGGAACGCCTCGAACGTCTGGGACGTGATAAGGAAGAAGCAGAGTTTGAGGCTGTTGCTGCAATGGGAGATCCCATCCAAATTGGGAAAGAACTCAATCGGTACCATAAGCCCTATTTATCCTGGTTATTTCATTGCAGTTGGGTGCTCATCATTTTTCTGATTGTTTTTTTCATTGCAACGGTGCTATGGCCTTGGGGCAGCCGCCTATACGCTCAAAATCAACCAGTGCGTACCAATGAAAAAGTGATTTGGACGCTGGATGCAGAAGAGCAAACGCAGCAGATTGATAACAGAATCGTATATTTGACAGGTGCAGATTTCACTGAATCAGGAATTTTATATGTATATTGGAAAAGCGAGCTTTTGGCGCCCTATCAAAGCGGTTGGAGCTTTGCTCTCAATTTTGATGTTTACGACCAGAATGGAAACAACTTATTGGAATCGATTGGATATCAGACGCAAATGGCTGCAGTTGGGGGCATAGAACATTACGTTATGGTTTTTCGGGATTTCGATGCGGAATCCATCGAGAAGCTTACTTTCATTTATGATCAGTATCACCGTCATATGGAATTTACATTAGACTTGATGCAAAAGGAGGCGGCAGAATGAAGAAGTGGTCGAAAAAACAGAAGCTGATTCGAAATATTATCATAATTTCTCTTCTGGCAATCGGTATCTATGCTGGGCAGATTGCATTATCCGGGTTCTATCGGGACGCTGACACGGCGCATGCCGCTTCCGAAATGACGCTGCACTATGGACCATCTGAAACCCGAGCTGTGATAGCTGAGGTAGGTGATGAAAAAAACACCCGGTATTATCTTGGTGTTTATGATGAATGGTTTTGCGTCGATACTGTCATAAAGGATTGGAAAGGATGGCGGATTGGACGTAATTTTGGCATCCATAAAATTGATTATCAAAAACCGCTTAGCTACAGTTGGCATATTTATGACAATGAAATGGTGGTTTATGGAGTTGCCTCGGATTCGAATATTGCAGCGGTTGAAATTAGCCTGCGGCTGGGAGATCAAACCATTGAATTGAGACAGGAAGAGTTATTTGAAGATATGTTTTTCTTTTCGCAACAAGTTCATGCGGATCCAATTCTAACAGAAATCCGGGGATACGACCGTGAAGGAATTATGATTTGTTCTCTGGAAACCGGATATTGATAAAACGAAATAGGTGGGAAAAAATGGATACCACGTGTTTTGGGCGGAAATAGAAAGAGAACCAGGTGCTTAATTTTTATTAAGAAGCACCTGGTTTTGAAATCTGCAAATTCTGCCGCCTGCTGATGGATCAGGATTTTTCAAAGAGTTTTGCTATTGCGGGTACGATTTCTTTGATTACCGTTTGAGTCGTATTGATACAAAGATCAAAATTCAATTTATCCCCCCAGGAATGCCCCGTATAGAACTCATAATACTTAGCCCGCCTTTTATCGATTGCAGTGATCTGCTGCTTTAATTCTTTATCCGTCAGTTTTTCATCAGCCGGCGCCTTTTCGCGGCAGCGCTTCATTTTACTTTCCATGTCTGCATAGACAAAAATACGAAACGGCTTATAATCCTTTAAGATATAGTCTGCACAGCGCCCTACAATGACACAGTTTGATCTGGCGGCCATTTCAGATATAATGCGCGCCTGTTCCTGATAAACTGTCATACTTTGTTCAAAAGCCAGATTGACGGATGGATAAAAGCTTCTTCCAATATGAATGGGGAACGAAAAGGACGATTGATGCTCCACAATCGATTCCACATATTGTTCGGACAAAGATGTCCGTTTGGATATCTCCGTGATGATTTCCTGGTCGTAATAAGCGATCCCCAGTTCTTCGGATAACCGGCGGCCAAATTCGCGACCGCCGCTTCCAAATTCACGTCCAATGGTAATGATTTTGTTCATACTTAACGTCTCCCTTCATTTTTTAATTGTTTTGTATATTTTACCATCTCATATACAACATAGATGGCAACCAGCACTTCTGTGATTGGCATAGCAAACCAGATGGAATCTGCTCCAGCGGCTATTGGCAGCAAATATATGAGAATTCCGCTGATTACGAGACCTCTTGCTACGGAAACTACAAATGCTGCCTTTGGCTTCATCAACGCCTGGAAATAATAGGT
>CALYAR010000189.1 GCA_944393585.1 uncultured Clostridia bacterium
TAGACACAAATCAAAACTGCATTTGCTCCGCCTCCGGACAAATTCTTTGCACGCTTCGCAGCAGCTTCGGGAACACGGCCGCCGTAAGAAGGTACGGCAAGCAGACAGACATCCTCTGCCCTAAAGGAAAAATCCGGCCAAATGAACGCGCAGTCCGCTAAATCAATGGTTTCGGCATACTCTTCCCAAGCCTGTGCAATGGCATCGGCAACTTTTTTCGTTCCTCCGGTTGGACTAAAATATATTTCATAAAGCATATTCGGCTTCCCCCTTTTTATTTTCGAACTGTGATGGTATCATTCGGTTCCCGATCACCCGATAAAAAGGGTGAATTTGGATTATGCCTGCTGTAATGTCTGCGGATCACGGCAGGATTATAATTTGCATAGCAATACAGGCATCCATTGAGGCAGGTATTATACATCCCAATATCAACGCTTTTGATACAGCCGCAGGCTTTCCGCTGGGAAGCATCCTTCCGCCCTGAAACGTCCCGGCCGGATATTTCCCGAATCCGTGCAGCATCAATGCAGTGCGCCGGCGGTACGCCGCAGCTTGAAAAATCAACTTCCTCCGCACACGCCCGGACCGGAAGACCATAAGAAGCGGCATACTGAACCAAAGCTGAGACCAGCTGCTTCATTTCGTCCGCCGATGGGGCGGGATCACTTCCCAGAGCTTTTTCGTTGCGCCGCGTGTTTTGATACTCGTCCATAAAACTGATGATACACTCATCCGCTCCCTGTGCCAGCTGTGAACAAAGGGACTGGAACTGCTCAATGTGATACTCTTTGGGATAAGTTTCATTGAGCAAAATCGGATCATACCGCCAAACCATCCGGCGGCGTCCCAAGCGCCGGGACAAATCCAAAAACGTCTGAATCCTCTCGGCCAAAGGAGGAAGTCCCGGCTCTAAAACGGAGCCATAGGGATTGAGTGTAAATTGGATATAAAACGGATAGCCCTCTAATTCCGAAAGGCGGTCAAAAAGGTGCTTTGGGTTTTTGCTCCAGAATACGATACAATCGACATCTTGTTTGGAAAGATTTACTTGGCTCACCTGACGGGGGCGAAATGGATTGCGCACCATGACATACCCTTCTCTCAAACGCTCCAAAAACCAATCCATGTAATAGCTGGGCAGATCTGTTCTGCGCGATGCACTGATGATCATTCTTTTTTCTCCATTCTGCTGATAAAAATGCCGGAATACGAACTGTATTCCGGCTTAATTCTTTCCGACAAATCCACTCTACTCGCTTTTAGAGTCTTTCTCTTTCTGATCTAAGCGGGCAATGGCCATTTTATAGCCATCCTCTCCATACATCAGACATTTATTCACGCGAGAAATCGTTGCAGTACTGGCGCCTGTCTTCGCTGCAATCTCATTATAAATGACGTCTTTTTCCAGCAAATACGCCACATGAAAACGCTGGGACATTGCCCGCAGTTCCGTGACAGTACATAGATCCTGAAAAAAGGCATAACAATCATCCACCGTTTTCAGCGTTAAAATTGCTTCAAACAGGTTTTCAATATTTTCTTCTTTCAGTTTCTCTTTGATTCCCATGAATATCCTCCGTTCCGACCCTAATTTCAAGTTGTGGCTACGGGTTATCTGTCAATCAGCCGCTGCATCTTTTGCCAAAGCCAGTGCAAAAATACTCAGGCAGAAAATAATTTCTTTTATCTTATTATACATCATTACACTGACGTTGTAAAGCGTGACTGCAAGAATTTCAATACGTGTTCGCAATGAACTCGCATAGGTCCTTTGCCGCGTGGGGTTTTCCAAAGGATCGAACCTGCTCTTCCATTTTGGGAATGCGTTCCGGATGCAGCACCAGCTGGTAAATTGCCTCATCAATGGGGAAAAATTCGCTGGTCTTGATGGCAATGCCGTTATTCACCAAAAATTCCGCATTCCGGTCCTCCTGGCCGGGAATCGGGTCAATGAGGATGGGGATAATGCCTTTTGCCAGGCTTTCTGAGATCGTAAGACCTCCCGGCTTCGTTACAATACAGTCCGATGCGTCCATCATCAGATCAATGTTATCGACAAATCCAAAGCAATGGACGTCTTTTTTCCACTTTCTCGATTCAATCTCCGCCTTCAGCTTTTTATTAAACCCGCAGACACATAAAAGCTGCATATCCTGGTCGAGGTTGTCGATCTGGACAATTTTGTCGACTACCTTTCCAAAGCCCATGGAGCCTGTCATAACCAGGATGGTATTTTTATCTTTTATTCCCAGTCTATGGCGGGCCTCTTCCTTAGACAGCTTATGGCTGAACTTCTCCTTAATCGGAATCCCGTAAGGGAGAATTTTATCCACTGTGATTCCCTTTTTCATCATTTGATTGTTCAAAAGATCACTCGCCGTCACATAATAATCAATATCGGAATCCTCCCAGTACGGATGAGTTGTAAAATCCGTCACCACTCCGATGCAGGGCTTGTCAATCAGTTTTCTGTGACGCAGAGCAGTCACAATCTGGGCGGAAAAAACATGGGTGCAGACGATGACGTCCGGATTGTACTCATTGATATAGTCTGTGAACTTTTTCGCCGTCAGCGCACCGAAAATATCCATCGCTATGGTATAGTCGCCTTTGCTGCCCTTTGTTTCCACAATGCGGTATATCTTTCCATATGTTTTGGGCACAAACTTAGTCGAAATCAGATAGGTTTTGGAAACGGATTTTGCAAAGGTGGGATTGACATATTCACAGATGTCTACGATATGGGATTGTATATTCATTTTTGAAAAGCAGTCCTGGAGGGACAGCGCCGTCTGGTGATGGCCGTATCCGGTCGGGACAGAAAGCAACAGCACTTTCATAAAACATGCTCCTTTGTAAATAATTCATTCCACTTTATTCTACCGCGTTATGGACCTAAAAGCAAGTTCTATTTTCAATATATGGAAAATACAGTAAAAGGTCATGCGCCTTTTTCCGCATGACCCTTCGAAATCTGAAATTTAATTCCAATTATCCCTTTTACTCCACCCATTCCGTAATTTCTTTTAACGGCCGCTTGGGTACCCGAAAATTCCCCTCACCGTCTATCGTATAATGAATGTCACCGTCATATGTGTCAAAATAGGAACAGGAATGCGCCGGATATCCCAGTGCAACCAGGCAGCAGATTTGATATTTCTCGTCAATTTTTAAAATGCTGCGCACTGCGTCCCGCTCAAATGCCCCAATGATACAGCTTCCGATGCCTTTTTCCCAGGCAGACAGCACTAAATTTTCCACTGCCGCACCCGCGTCAAATTCAAATCCTGTCTTACGGATTTCCGTGTCTGCCAGCACTGCGACGAATGCTTTGGGGTGCTGTCCTTCCGGCGGTGTTCCCAAAGGCTTGACATAGCCGGCCCAAGCCGTCTGCGGAAAAATCTCCTCACATTTTTCTTCCGACAGCACCGCAATATAGCGCAGCGGCTGCAAATTTGCCCCGCTTGGCGCAAGCCGTGCCAAATTCAACACCTCTTCTAAATCCCTGCGCAGAATAGGACGGCCGCAAAACCGCCGGACGGTGCGCCTCGTTTCTATCACCCGATCCAAAGAATTCATACTTTTCCTCCTTTGTAACTATTGTTCGGTATATGCAACCAGCTCAATGCCGGTATAATACGCATTTAAAATTTCTTGGTAATTCTTTCCCTCCTGGGCCAAAAAATTTGCTCCGTACTGGCTCATTCCCACACCGTGCCCATACCCGTGAATAGTCATATGAATGACGTCTCCTACCACATTGAAGCTCACATTGGTCGAACGCAGATCCAGAATGGAGCGAAATTCACTCCCCTTGATTTTGACTTTTCCAATTTCAATGGAAGTAATGCTTCCAGTCGCGGTCCGTTCAATTTCGCCAAAAATCCCGTCTGAAAAATCGACCCCCGGAATGTTTTCCGCCATTTTCTGCTTCATTTCTTCTTTTGTCATCGAAAGCGTTGTCTCATACTTGGGAGCATTTTTGTCGAGGCTGGAGTCCACGCTCTTGAGATACGGCACATCCGATCCCCACACGTCCTTGGCGTCCTCCGTTGCCCCGCTGCTCATCGCATGAAACACCGCGTTGATCGGCTTTCCGTCATACATCATAATCACGCCGCAGGTCGAATCAACAGCGTCGGAGATCTTTTTCCAGTAAAGCTCCCCGTCCACTCCCCATGCCTTGATCTTTTCCTCTTTTGATACCCATCCCTTGCAGTGGGTAGAATCGGTACAGGTCAAAGCTCCTTTGTGTTCTTCCGGCGTTCCGTTCTCCTGATAGTACTCCGCCCGCTGAATGATATAGGTACGCACCGCAACTGCCTGTGCCTTTAATGCCTCTTCTTCAAACGACGCCGGCATTTCCGCCGCCACGCTGCATTTTAAATATTCTGAAAAATCCATCTCCTCCACCCGGTCTTCCGAAGCAATATAAACCGATATGGTATCCATCGGTTCTTTTGTCCCAACCGCAATGGGAGAGGCCGAAGGATCTGCCTCAGCTCCAACCGGCAGAGTATTTTCTTCCCCCGTTTCGTCTGTCTTGTCCACATTTTGCGTGACCTCCGGCTCATCCGAATGCAGAGCCAAAAATGTGATCGGAATGGAGAACACCAAAACAATCAGGCAAAGGATCGAGATAACAACCTTTCTTAACATCACTTTCTTCCTCCTGTCGTAACCAAGCTTCCCTTACATGTATATGTTTTGGAGGAAAAAATATAACGCTAAACCAGTATTTTCAAATCAATTATGTAGACTGAACAAGCACAGCCGGGGACAAGGATCGTTTACTCAATCGAACCTGGAATCCATCGGCATCGTTCCATATCGACTGTCCCGTCCTTCCGGAACGTTACCCCTTCTTCCAGCAGTAAAAGCCGCTGGAACTGCTGTCCGCCGAAGGCAAAGGACGGGGCAAGCCTGCCCTCCCGATTGACCACCCGGTGGCAGGGGATCTCGCCCGGCCGCGGATTTTCGTGAAGGGCATTGCCTACCACACGCGCCATCCGCGGATTTCCCGCCATCGCGGCAATCTGACCGTAGCTCGCAACCTTTCCTTTGGGGATCCGGCAGACTGCGTCGTAAATACGCTCAAATGTATCGTTCAAATGAATCACCTCATCTTAACCGTTGTCTTCCAGAAACGAACGAATGAATTCCCGCGCTCCCAATGCTACGATGCGTTTGGGATCTTTGGGCCGCTCAAAAGAGGTGCATTCAAAGATCTCCGGCAGTGTAAACTCTTCGGCCGTACGGATCGCTGTCTCCAGATATCCGTCATAAAACGAAGTTCCGCCTCCTGCAATAATAATATCCGGATTGTATAAATTGATGACATGGGACAGCCCAATCCCAAAATAGTAGGCGGCCCGGCTGATGACTTCACGCGCCTGCTCGTCTCCGCAGGACAGACGGTAGGAAAGCTCCTGTGCGCTCAGGCCCGCACGCTTCAAAACGGCCGCGCCGCTGGATAATTCATTGAGGGTTTTAAGCCCCTCGTCGGACGGGATCACATTGAGTCCCAGCTCGCCTGCAAACCCTCTCCCGCCGCGGATGACCTGGCCGCGCTCACAAAAAGCCGCCGCAATTCCCGTGCCGTTTAAAATGACGGCCAGCGTATCCTCCTTGGAGTAATTGCTCATTTCCGCAATGCCGGCCGCTTTTACATCATTGATAAAGCGGCAGGGAAACCGCCCTCGGGATAGATATTCTGCATCAAGTCCCGCAAGCTGCGGAAGGACATCCGAGATTTCCAGCTGTGTTCCTGCATCGTTTACCAAGCCGGCAACTGCAATTCCAATCCCGTCCACCGGACAGGGCAGCTTTTCAATAAACGCATCCAGTGCGTCACGGACGTCTTCCTTTCCGTAATGAAACCCCGTCGGGATCCGCTCTTCCATGTATTCTCCGTCTTCTTCAAAAAACAGAATCATCTTTGTGCCGCCGATGTCGGCACCGATATAATGCCTCATTCTGTGCTCCTTTCCTGTGCTAATTCCATATTTTTACGTGCATACTCAGATGCAATCGAAACAAACGTCTTTCCAGGGTTTAGCAAAAGCTCGCCTCCGTCTTCCAGCAGAAGTTTCATCGGCTCGTCTCTGGAATCCTTTTCCCATTTGATTTCCATTGCCTTTCCGCCATAGATATAATAACCGCTGCCGTATCCTGTCGTAGATACGGCAATCCTGCCCGCTTCATCTCCCGGGATATTGGAATGAGGCATAAACAAAACCAGCAGGTTTTCAAACGACAGCGTCTCTCCCGTTGCCCCATCGATGTGGGGCTGTCCGAACTGGCTGCGCCGGTATGTGCCGCTTTGCTCGTCATAATCAAATTCTGCGGTGATATATCCGGAATATTTGATTTTTACATAACCGGCCTCCTGTCCTTCCGGAAGATAGGCATCGCTGGTAAACCGGACGGGCGAAATAAACCCGTCTTTGAGCTCCAGCCGGAATTTCTTCGTATCGAGCGCCGTTTGTATTCCCTCCGCGCCGATCATGAGACTATGCTCATATCCCATCGTTTTCCTTCGCTCTTCATCCCGGTAAAACGTATCGGCAATGTAGCCGTTCACACCGTCTACATGGTCGATTCCACGTTCCTTCAGCTGGACATAGGCCTGCGGACTGCCGCCGGCATGGATATAGACCGCGTCATGGTTTTGGGCAAAATCCAGGAAATAATCCCGTGCCGACCGGACACTGCCGATTTCCTCCAGCGAACTATAATCCTGAAACAGGCACATCAGTCTGGTGTATCCGCCCTCCATCAGGCACTCATATATCAGGTCAGCTTTTGAAATCCCAACCTGCGGGGTCGCCTTTTTCGCATTGTTTATCATGACCGCAATAGGGCGCTGGCCCGCAAGGTCACGCTCACCGGGAAGTCCGGTTAATGGATTGATATAATCCGGCAATTCGGCGTCCGGACTGGGGGAATTTTGCGCTGTGGGAGAAACCGCTGCATTTAGGGCAGATGCTGTCGGTGACGGAGTCGCTTCAAAAGCCTCCTCCCGATTTGTGCAAGCCGCAAATTGACAGCACATTCCCAAGCAAAGCAGGATCAGTAAAATCCGTTTTTTCATCCGTAAGATCCTCCGTTTCATGTTTTTTCCATTCATCTGCCGACTCTGTTTCCTTTATCCCGCAGATTCTAAAGCCAATATACACTTTCCCAGTTTATGTCTTTAGTTTACCATAAATATCGCCCTGTTTCAACGAAAACATACATAGAGAAGCGATCCTATCCCCATTCTCGCTGCCGCAAAACAAAAACCCCTCCGTTTTTTAAAAACGAAGGGGTTAAACTTTATTCGAGCATTTTTTGACGGCGGCAGAGAAAATATAGGAATGGAACTCCCAAAACATAACAGACCACCGCTTCGCCAATGAACACACTCAGCATAGTGCCTAAGACCGGAGTCGCGGCAAATGCTGTAAAAAACACGTTGGAAAAGCCGCCGGCAAACAGCTGCTCCATTGCCACATCCATAAATACAAGCGGCAGATACGCGCCCACAATGAGTCCATTGAAAATGGATACTGGCAGCGGCGCCAGCCACTTATGCTTGAAAAACAGGTTCCGGAGCCCATAAAGCGTAAGACCGGAAAGCAGTGTAGCCAAACTGCCAAAAATAATATCAAAAAGGTTTCCCGTCCCAAAAATATTCGCCAGCAGACATCCGACAAAGAGTCCTCCTGCATATGCGGGAGAAAACAGGGATGTAAACATCAGCACTTCGGACAGCCGAAACTGAACCGGCCCGTAGCTGATGGCGGAAAAGGGCGGAATGAGCGTTAGCGCCGCATAAATCGCTCCAACCAAAGCGGCTTTTACTAAAAGCCGCGTTTTTTTACTTTTCATGCTGACTATTCCCTCCATTTCTGCTGTTCCCCTTCATTGGAATCTTTGACTTTAAAAATCTTTCCCAACAAAAGAATAGAGAGGAATATTATAGTAAGCACTACGAAAATACCCGCCATGCCAAAACCCATCATTTTAAGACCGTCCATTAATGCGGTCATGGAAAAATCAAATTGCAGCATTATCAATAACCACCTTTCTGTTTAGAAAAACCGACTCATATAGAAGAGCACCAGACCGCCCGCAATAACAGACCCAATCTGGCCTGCTACGTTGGCGCTGACGGCATGCATCAAAAGGAAATTCTGATTGTCTTCCTTCTGCGCCATCTTCTGAATGACACGGGCTGACATTGGGAAGGCCGAAATACCAGCTGCACCAATCATAGGATTGATCTTCTTTTTGGAGAACAGGTTAATCAGCTTTGCAAACAGAACTCCGCCGATGGAGTCGAAAATAAACGCTACCAACCCCAATGCAATGATGATAAAGGTCTCAACGGTAACAAAATCTGCAGCCGTCATCTTGGTTGCAACCGTGATTCCCAAAAGCAGGGTAACCAGGTTTACCAGCGCATGCTGGGCAGTCTCAGACAGGCTGTCCAATACGCCGCATTCGCGGATGAGATTTCCAAACATCAAAAAGCCTACCAAAGCCACAGCTGTCGGTGCAAAAATACCCGTAATAACTGTTACAATAATCGGGAATAAGATGCGGGCTGTCTTGGAGACATTTTTCCCGGAATACTCCATACGAATTTTGCGCTCTGCCTTTGTTGTAACCAGTTTGATCGCCCATGGCTGTACGATAGGCACCAGCGCCATATAAGAATACGCCGCAACAATAATCGGCCCGATGTATTTGGAATTGAGCATGTTGGCAACATAAATCGACGTCGGGCCGTCTGCCGCTCCAATGATGCCGATGGAAGCGGCATCTGCCATATCGAAGCCCAGAAGCCGTGCAACTAAAATAGTAAAGAAAATTCCAAACTGAGCGGCCGCACCAAACAGCAGCATTTTCGGATTGGAAAGCAGCGGCGTAAAATCGATCATCGCCCCGATTCCAATGAAAAGCAGCAGCGGGAACGCTTCGGTCGCAATTCCGAAATCAAACATCTCATTCAAAATTCCAACTTGTTCACCCTGCGTAATTGCGCCCGAAAGCGGCAGGTTGACTAAGATCGCGCCGAATCCCATCGGCAGAAGAAGCGCCGGCTCATAATTTTTCTTAATTGCCAGATAAATAAGAACCGCGCCGATTACCCACATGACAATCATTTTCCAAGTGATATTAACAAAACCACTTTGCAGAAACTCCAAAAACTCCATATTAAATAATTCCTCCGTTTTTTGTTGTATTGATGCAAAAAGGACTATTCCAATTCCACCGCGACTAATTCATATATGCCGAGCTCCGGCAGAGTAAACTCAATTCGTCCGTCTTTTTGTGTAAAAGCAAGCTCCTGCCCGCAATAAAGGGAATGTACCTTCGAAACCTTCTGTCCGCATGCCAGACTGACTTTGATGTCTTCGCAGGCAATCACATTTTCAATCGGGCGGCGCATCTGTCCGGTATAATTGACAAAATGCAGAAGCTTTCGATTATCTTGCTCACGGAGAGCAATCTCCACAGATTCATAAAGATTTTTCACCTGTACGCAGTCTTTCACACACTGGTTTAGGATGTTGCGGATGAAATACTTCATATCGGTAATGCCGAACTCTTGATAGGTTTGTCCGATTCCGCCGCCTATATAGTACACTCTGCCCTTTCCATACGGATTGGAAACAGCAACCGGGATTGTGGTATCCGGAAAACTCGCATAGCGGCCCTTCATACCAACATAGGCGGTTGCAATTGTTTTAGCATCTTTTCCAAATGTGCAGTCAAGCATATTTTTTGAAAATCCTGCTGTCACCTGTCCGGCCATTCCTTCCAGCAGAGTTCCGTCTTCAATCCGGAGATAGCCGCAGCCTGCATTGTGTCCAACGATTTTGTTGACCCGTTCAATTCCGCACAGTTTAAGCCATTCGGCATCGTCGTTTTTCGAACCATCCGCGTTGCAGAAGCCGGACGCCAGCGTAGTGATCAAACAGCCTCCCTGCTCTACATAACTGCGGATTTTATCGCGTACAGCCTGGCTGAGACAAATGACATTCGGCAGAATAATTGCCTGATAGCCCGACAACTCGTCCTTTTCCAGATTCTTTTCGTCGATTACGCTAAACTGTCGGTGCGTGCGCGTAAGCATATCATAAAATCCGTCAAACTCGCTTTGGTGCGGACCATAATCGTTTTGAGACTGATTGCGCTCTTCCACAGTAAAATCACTCTTGTCAACACCTTCGTGGAACGACGTAACTGTATTTTTGGACCATACCAGCGCCACATCCGAACAGCGGGCAGTATGCGCATAATACGCTTCATGATCTGCAAGCCAGCGGTCAAAAGCGAGCGCCGCCTTTCCGCCGGGCGTCTGATAATCAGAAATGCTGCCGTGAATGCCGTACCAGACATTCCCGCCCTGCGCAATAACCGACGCATACAAAAGTGTATTTTCGTCCTTCGTCAGCATATAGCGGGCCCATGGCTGCTGATTTCCCGCATCAAAAATAACATACGGCTTGCCGTAAGCCTTGGACTCCAGATATTTGCCGACGCGGGATGCCTTCCAGAGCGGCGTGCGGTTTGGGTCACCGTAATAAATAAAGCCGCCTTCACTGCCCAACATGTCAACGTAATCATAAACAGTATCAATATCCGCTCCCGTCACATTCTCAGCAAGCACACCAGTATTGCAATATAAAATACAGTCTTTCCCGCTTTCGGTTATGACCTTGCGTACATCTTTGATAAACCGGGCAATGTGCTTTTCCTTAAACTGAGCCAGCTCTTTTTTGGTTGCTTCGCTCACCGGATGGCCGAATTGTTCGGCAAAAAGCTTCTGACACGCCTCACAATGGCATCCCCCTCCGATAAAGAGAGGGCCGTCCAGGAAGATTCCCTGGATATTTTGATGCTCGAGAGCCTGCCGGACCGACTCAAAAAAAGACTCTCTCCAGGAACTGTTGACGCACATCATGACAAATGTATCATAGCCCATGGCCGGTTTTCCATCCGCACTGCGCTGCGCCCAATCCGGATGTTTTTCATACTGCTCATAAAAATCGATGTGCGCATTTTCATACAAAATAATTTTAATATTGCGCTTTTCACAATCTGCTATGTAGTCTTTGAGCTTTTGACGATGCTCCTCGTCCCTGTACAATCCCCAGACTCCCGTTGCCGTGACATGCAAAAGCTGTTCTGTGTTAAATCCTGCTTTTTCCAGAACAGCGGGAACCGTTTTATATTCTTCTTTCCCCTGCTCATACTGAATTGCACCGATTCGGAGAGGTTTCTGGTACCATTTCTCTTCCACTTTTTTACACTCCTTTGTTTGATTGTCATTTTTGTTCCGATATTTTTACACTTTCCTTGCAGAAGGCCAGCCGCGTCCCAAAACGCGGCATATCCCTCTTTGAGTATCTTGCTTTGGCACAAGCGATTCGATGCAAAATACCTTTCTTGAACTGTTGACAAGAAACCGTTCCTATTATATCATGAAGGCATGTCCTTTTCCATAATGAATCATCAAAAATGAGCATAATTTATATGCCCATTTGGGAAAAAGCCGCATGCGTATCGCAGCAGGACTATTATATCATAGTTATCAGCACAATTACTACTAAAAATTCAAAAAAATAAAACAAAATTGGAGAAAAAATCATGATTACAATTATTGCTGCCATGCAGGAGGAAATTGATCTCTACTTATCAAAAATGAAACAGGAAACGCAGATCTCTTACGCCGGAATCACATTCTATCGGGGGTTGCTTGCCGGGAAAGAAATCAGCCTGGCAGTCTGCGGAATCGGAAAGGTCAACGCGGCAATGTGCGCCCAGCTCGCCATCGACCATTTTTCTCCCCAAGCACTCATTCATTCCGGTGTAGCCGGGGGGCTTGCCCCGGATTTGAAGCCGCTGGATCTGGTGATCGCTCAGTCTCTGGTGGAACACGATATGGATACTACTCATTTTGGAGATCCGCTGGGACAGATTCCACGCATGAAATATTTTGATTTTCCATGCGATCCAACGCTGGCGGAGTATGCCAAACAAAGTGCAGAAGAAGCAGGAGCCGATTTCCGAACCGGCCTCATTGCCAGCGGGGACCAATTTGTCGCAAGTCATGAGAAGGCAGATTTTTTATACAGCCAATTTCATGCCTGTGCCTGTGAGATGGAAGGCGCTGCGATCGCTCATGTCTGCTGCTTAAACGAGCTTCCCTTCGTAGTGATCCGTGCCATCTCTGATAATGCCCGGACAGGCGCTTTTATGCAGTATGAACAGTTTTTGTCTCAGGCGGCTGCGCTGTCGGCTCAGACCGTAATGGGAATTTTGGAAAAAATATAACGGCCCGAAGCAGTCTCTGGCTGCTGTTTATTATCAGCAGGCCAAAGCACACTCCTTATATTTACCTTTAAAGATATTGATGGGCCGATGCAAATGCTCTATGCTTGGAAAGAGCAGGCGGACAAGCTCTCTGCCGGTGAAATCAGCAAGGGAAAATATGACCGCTTGCGTTACCACCCGAAATACGATTCCACATAGCGGCGGACGAAAGTGCCATCACAGGAGTTAAGCGATACGCTGGTGGAAGTATTTTAGGGCAAGCTCAAAAAAACAAATAAGAACGACAAAAAGCCCTCAGCTATGCGTGATTATCCACAGCTAAGGGCTGATCTATATGGATTTTTCACCATAAAAGCCGCCTGTCAATCATTCTGTAACCCATAAACCCCTGGGTTACAAGAATCATGGCTCCCCTATGGCTGTTATCAAATTGTTATCAAAAGACTTCTCAAATCGCCGCAAACCCGCATAAACACTGGGTTTTTATGGCGGTTCGTTTTATTTCCATTCGACAAAGCCTAATCGATTTTGCTTAGAATTTCAAGATACCAAGCAAAGCTGCCCATCTTTTCACCAAAATTTATTTGCGAATGGTCACAATTAAGTCCTTAAATCTATTAAGAGTTCCTGTTTGCATTTTGGGCAGTAAAGAGGAAAATTTTTGATTTCCATATCCACTCGTATTTTAACACGAGTTTTATTTTGGCATAAAGGACCACAACAACCACTGTATCTTTTCAGCCATAATTTTATTTACCTATCTTCTTCTAATATCAATGACAATTTTTAAAGAAATATTGCCCTTATCTCGTCAACCTATTGAACTTCCGATTAAGAACAATCAAACCGAGGATAAGCATTAGCGGAAATGCAGTTGCAACAAGCAGTCCTATTTTAAGATTACCACCGGCCATATTGGAAATGCTGCCGACCATTGCAGGACTTATGGTCGCACCTAAATCTCCGGCCAAAGCTAAAAGTGCGAACATAGCGGTACCGCCTCTTGGGCACTTCTGGGAAGAAATGCTGATAGTGCCCGGCCACATAATGCCAACCGAAATGCCGCAAAACGCACAGCCCGCCAGCCCAATAATCGGTAAAGAGGACAGAGATGCCATCAAGTAGCAGATCACACATAATACGCCGCACGCCAACATAGTCTTGGTCAAGTCCAGCTTCTCACTCATTTTTCCATATAGAGTTCGGGATATTCCCATAAACACCGCAAACAAGCAGGGACCTGCCAGATCACCAATGGTTTTAGAAACACCCATTGCCGACTCTGTGAATGCGGATGCCCATTGCGCCATAGTTGCTTCGGATGCACCGGAGCATACCATAAGCAGTATCAGTAACCAAAACAGTGGTAATCTATGTAGCTCACTGGGACGCATACTCTCACCATCTTCTATCAACCGTTCAATAGGACAGGTGATAAAATTGAACGCATTATATAACGGCACCACCGCCCAAATCAATGTAAGTATTTTCCAATTTGCTATGCCAAACACTGTAAAAAAGAGCGTCGAGCCCAAAATCACACCGACTGCACCCCAACAGTAAAAAGAGTGCAACAAACTCATCATACCGTCTTTATTTTCAAAGGGGCAGGCTTCGACAATAGGACTTACTAATACTTCAATAAGACCGCTACCCATAGCATAGAGTACTACTGCAATTAAAATTCCTAAAAATGGGACAGGAAGTAGTTCCGGTAGAATAGCCAGTAAAACAAGTCCTGCTGCAGACAGCACCTGAGATGATACTACGCAGATGCGGTACCCTATTTTATCGACAAATTTAGTGGCTGCAAAATCAATTAGTAATTGTGTTAAATAGAACGCAAGCGGAATCAGCGCAATCTTTTCCAGTCCAATCCCATAGGTATTCTTGAATGTTAAAAACAAAAGCGGTGTGAAGTTCGCAGATATAGCTTGGGTAACAAAGCCGAGATAGCAAGCTATAAGAGTTTTTTTGTAGTTCTTTTGCCTGGTCATGACTACTCCTTTATGGTTAATGCAATATTATATTTAAATTGCATTATATCATCATATTCAAGCTAAATAAAGACACAAAAAAGCCAAATGTAAGCACTATTTACCCAAAGTGCGGGTTTGAGCGGGTGTATATCCATAGATTTTTCTAAATTGGCGGCTGAAATAATTTACAGAATTAAAGCCGCAGCAATAGCTGATCTCCTGAAGTGTCAGCGTTACATCATTAAGCATCCTGTGTGCCATTTGAAGCCGGTATTGAATAAGCGCGTCCACAGGCGAACATCCCATATATGTGTTAAAACAACGACCTGCTTCGCTGCGGCTGATATTGGCAGATCCCGCAATATCTTCGAGTGTAACAGCTTCAGCATAATGCTCGTAGATATATGAGAGCATCTTTTGGATACGTATTTGGGCATTGATTTGTATGCGTGTAGTTTCGAATTTAGGCAAATCTTCAAAATTCGAGAATATATATTCCAATATACTGCTAAGCTCACGTTGAACAGCCATTTCGTAACATTGGCTTTGTTCATACATCTGACAGTAAATATTTTTCACCGAACAATTTACCTCATTATGCCAACCATTTTTATGCTTAAACACGATAAAAGGTAATGTATCACAGCAAGCTATGGGATGAATATATTTTTTGTAGATTGCACTGGTTTCAGGCGCAATCACAGCACCGGAAAAGACGATGTTTGGCATCGGATCAGGAACATCGCCGGACAACTGCTTTATTCCATGCAGCATATTTCTGTTAACAAATATGCTGTCGCCTACCTCCAGTATGATGTGTTGCCTGCCAACTTGAAAGTCCAAGACACCACTTACCGCAGTGGCAATTTCAAAATCATGATGCCAGTGTAAAGGACCAGCCCAGTTTGGCAGTGTGGCCAGTTCATCATGAAAATAGGAGATAGGAAAGACTGTGCCGTCATGCGGTATTTGTTCTCGTAATTGATGATCAAGTATTATCGGCATTATTTGTCACTCCAAGGTAAAGGGTTGCTATTCGGTCTTAAATATATATTATATCACTAATTTATAACTTTTTCCACTTCTTTAACGTAGAAAAGCGGCGGCAAGAATTTCTCCCTGCCGCCATGTTTCTTAAGCATAGATCAAATCATTATTTATGATTTCCGTTGCCGTTTCTCGGATAGCATTCATTTTGCCTGCCATCAGCATTCGGTTTTCTGTCTTTAGCTTTTCGGTAATGCCCTCACGCTCTGCCATCTGTTTTACCAGCCGAAAGAACCCTGCTTGTCAATATCTGCAGGATAGCGGTTCATTTTATTCCCACTCGATCGTCGCCGGCGGTTTAGTGGTAATATCGTAAACGACTCGATTGACATGTTTGACTTCATTGACAATTCGATTGGAGACGGCGGCCAAAACAGAATGCGGGATCTCGGCCCATTCCGCCGTCATAAAATCAGTTGTTGTGACAGCCCGAAGAGCGACGGTATAATCATAAGTACGTTCATCGCCCATGACCCCGACGCTGCGCATGTCCGTCAATACGGCAAAATATTGGCTTAACTCACGATCCAATCCCGCGTTTGCAATTTCTTCGCGGAAAATTGCGTCGGCATCCTGCAGCAGCACAATTTTCTCCTGCGTAATTTCGCCGATAATCCGAACCCCAAGCCCCGGCCCGGGAAAAGGCTGCCGGTACACCAAATAATCGGGAATTCCCAACGCAAGGCCGGCTTTTCGTACTTCATCCTTGAACAGGTCGCGAAGCGGTTCAATGATTTCCTTAAAATCCACACAGTCGGGCAGCCCCCCGACATTGTGATGGCTTTTAATCAACGCGGAATTTCCTCCGGCGCCGCTTTCGACAACATCGGGATAAATTGTACCTTGTACCAAATAATCGACCGCGCCTATTTTTTTTGCCTCTTCTTCAAAAACATGGATAAATTCTTCTCCAATGATTTTGCGTTTCTGCTCTGGCTCCCGAACGCCTGACAGCTTATCCAAAAACCGTTTCTGGGCATTGACCCGGATCAGGTTCATGTGAAACTGGTCTTTAAAAATCTGTTCCACCTGATCTCCTTCGTCTTTGCGAAGCAAACCATGATCAACAAAAATACAAGTGAGGTTATCGCCTGCAGCTCTATGGATCAAAGCAGCGGCAACGGAGCTGTCTACTCCTCCGGATAACGCACAAAGGACCTTTTTGTCCCCTATTTTGCTGCGAAGTGCTTCAACGGTTTCCTCAACAAAATTTTGAATGATCCAGTCACCGCGGCAGCCGCAAATCCGAAACAGAAAATTTCGAAGCATTGGAATACCGTGCTGGGTATGCTGCACTTCCGGATGAAACTGTACGCCATATAAATTACGTTCACGGCATTCCATTGCAGCAACGGGACAGGTTTTCGTCTGTGCGATGGAGCGAAATCCCTCCGGGAGAACTTCGATCTGGTCGGTATGACTCATCCAGCAAATAGTATGACGCTCAATGTCTTGAAACAAAGGGCTGTCTTTCAATGTCACTTCAGCTTTGCCGTATTCCCGTTTGTCCGGCTTTTGAATTTTGCCTCCCAAGAGATAAGCCATAAGCTGGCAGCCATAACAGATTCCCAAAATGGGAATGCCCAGTTCAAAAATAGCTTTGTCACAGTGCATGGAGTTTTCATCCATTACACTATCCGGCCCACCCGTCAAGATGATCCCAACTGGATTTTTCTCCTTGATCTGTTTCAGATCCGTACTGCAGGGTAAAATCTCACAATAAACATGCAGATCCCGGACGCGGCGGGCAATCAGCTGATTGTACTGACCGCCGAAATCCAGCACAATTACGGTTTCATTCTTCAAAGCACACACCTCTTTATCAAATTGTAAGGAACCTATTTATTTTAATTATTACGCAGCCGGTTTGCAGAGCAAATGAAGCGGAGCAACAAAAAATAGACGATTGTATTCACGCCGGCGGGACAGGCATCAAACTATACCTTTTCCCCTGCACACACGGACACAACGAATCCATTTTTATTATACAGGAAAACCCCATCCTTGAAAAGAATGAATTTTTACGAAGCTTGTATTGCAGGGAAAAGAAAAACTGTATAAAAAGTTATACAAGAAACCATATAGAAACCTATGAGAGGGCTGATTTGGCAAAAAACTTGCGGGATCGGCATGAATTAGAAATGATGGGATTCGGCATAGCATGAGAAATAAAAAAACCCCCGGCCGTACTACAAAAACGGCCGGAGAGTGAATTCGAATTCCCTTTTTCATTGCAGTCTCATTCCAACTGCACTTTTTCTGGAATTGTCTCTTTTTTATCTTTTTTCTTAATCCGAATCAGGAACAAAGCGCCGATAACAATGGGTAAATAAAAGGTAAACATCCTCCAAATTAAAATGGCCATATTGATTGTACCCTTTTTGAAGAGGGTATTGAAGATCAATAAGAACCCGCCTTCTGCCGCAATTCCCGCTCCCGGAACCGGTGTAAATGCCATCACCATCATCAAAAATGCCTGGGCCGGTATGATATTGAAAATACTGACGCCGGAATTTCCCATTGCCCGGTAGATCATATATGTGACGCAATAATAGGCGGTATGCTGAATAATGCTGTAGAGGCTCATTTTCAAAAGCATCTTCTTTTCCTTAATAATGACCTGAAACTGATCGTGAAATGTGGCAATGCTTTCTTTCAGCTTTTCCAGCTTGGCATCCAGGTTTTTGAGCAGACGGATTTTGGAAAGGAGACGGTAAAAGGGGTTTATCATTGCAAAAACCGCATTCTCGTTTACCCCGATTAAAATCAAAAATCCAATGACCAAAACGTTAATCGCAAAACCTATAATGGCAATTACTGCAAAATTTTGAATCAGGCCGAAAAAGAAATCCAGCTGAAACACCAACACAACGGCTGTGTACAGCACCAAAGTAGTCTGAAAAACAATGAACTTCACCAATAAAATACTCAGACTGTCGCTCAGCTTTTTGCCTTCCCGCGTCATTTCATAAGCCTGCATGGGCTGGCCTCCGGACGAAAAAGGCGTAATGGAATTGAAGAGCTGTCCAATCATGGAGACGCGCAGACTTTGCGTAAATCTCTGGTTGGGGTAGATCTTTTTGGTAGGGATGTGAAGACAAACTCCCTCCATGATCCAAAATACGCACATGCACAAAAGCCCTCCCGACAGCCACCAAACATTGATGTTTTTCATCACATTCACTATATTTTCCCAGCCGTCCACGCAGAGCATATAAATCAACAGCCCAATAAAGATTATGGCAATGATTGAAATATTGATAATATTGCTTTTCTTTGTATTTTTTGTTTTGACTTGTTCTGCCATAAAATTCCCATCCTAACTCTATATTTTGCCCTGTCGGTCTGGCACAGCGCAAACCGAAGGGTATTGTACCATATTTTTTTCATAAATTCCACCAGGTATCTATATTTTTACATAGCAGGCTCTGTTTCTTATATTTTCCATTCTCTTGTATTTTACGCTCTTTTTTAGTATAATACCACTGAAATACTGATACCAAACTTAGGAGCCCAGCATGGAATTTATTACTTATGACGCAGTAGAAGCGTATATCACTTCACATTTGAATCCCTATCCCAGCCCGCTTGCGGAAATGGAAAAAACCGCGCGGGACCGCTATATTCCGATTGTTCAGCCGGAAACGGCCCGGCTGCTGGCTTTGCTTGCGCAGATCCGCCAGCCAAAAACGATCCTCGAAATCGGCACCGCCATTGGATACAGTGCATTGGTTTTGGCCAACGCCGTCCCCCATACGCCCATTATCACAATCGAACGTGACGAAAACATGATTTGTGAAGCACAAAGCTGGATTCGGCGTGCCGGAAAAGAAGGACAGATTTCAATTTTGCAGGGAGAAGCCATGACGCTTCTGCCCGAACTGGCAGAGCAGGAAAAGCAGTATGATTTTTTGTTTCTAGACGCTGCAAAAGGGCATTACTCCCGCATGTTTCCCTATCTTCTTTCCCTGCTTGCGCCGAAGGGGATTTTAATTTGCGACAACGTCCTCTCACGGGGGATGGTCAGTATGCCGGACGAAGCCATTCCGCGGGACAACCGTACGATTGCGCGGCGTCTGAGGGAGTTCCATGATATGCTGCAAGAATGTACTGAGCTGGATACTGCGGTGATTCCCATTGGAGACGGGATATCTCTTTCACGCAAAAAGGAGGCAATGATCGATGAATAAGCCCGAACTTCTTTCCCCAGCCGGGAACCTGGAAAAGTTAAAAACAGCCATACTGTATGGCGCTGATGCAGTTTATTTGGGAGGCGAAGCATTCAGCCTTCGAGTTGCAACGGAAAATTTCACACCGGATCAGCTTCGGGAAGGGATTGCATTTGCGCACGAACGCGGCAAAAAGGTCTATGTAGCGGCAAATGTAATTGCACACAACAAAGATCTTGAAACCTTTCCGGAATTTGTACGTCTTTGCGCATCGCTTTCCGTCGATGCGCTGATTATATCGGATCTCGGCATGTTTTCCATTGCCCGCAGATATGCCCCGGAAATCCCGCTTCACGTCAGTACGCAGGCGAATGTTACAAACTGGGAAACCGCTCTGGCCTGGTACCGCCTGGGAGCGAAGCGGATTATTTTGGCGCGGGAGCTCTCCTTTGAAGAAATCTGTGAAATCCGAAACCATGTACCGCCGGATCTGGAACTGGAGATTTTTGTCCACGGGGCGATGTGCATATCCTATTCCGGCCGGTGCCTTCTGTCCAATTATCTGGCCTCGCGCGACTCCAATGCCGGCAACTGCGCCCAATCCTGCCGGTGGAAGTATTTTCTCACCGAAGAAAAACGGCCGGGGGAATACATGCCCATTACCGAAACGGAACGGGGGAGCTTTATATTTAATTCGAAGGACCTTTGCCTGATCCGGCAAATGCGGGAGCTGTTTGCCTGCGGGGCAGTTTCTTTGAAGATTGAAGGGCGTGTAAAAAATGAATATTATAACGCAGTCGTAACGAAAGCATACCGCGAAGAAATTGACCGCTATGCCGCCGATCCCGAGCATTATCAATTTGAGGAAGCGCAGTATGAGGAGCTGCAGAAAGTCAGCCACCGCCGGTATACCACTGGATTTTTTCTGGGAAAACCGGATTCAGACGCGCAGGTTTATACTACCAGTTCCTACATTCGGGAATACGACATTGCAGCGATTGTCCGCCGCTATGATCCGGCCACAAAAACCGCCCTTCTGGAGCAGCGCAACCGCTTTTTTGAAGGAGACGAATTAGAAGTAATCCAGCCGGGAAAACCGTTCTTTTTCCAAAAGGCCGAAGGAATGCTGGATCTGGAGGGAGAACCTGTTACGGTAACCAACCGGGCGGCCATGCTTTTTACAATGCCGTTGGCGCAGGATGTCGGGGAAGGCGCTATGCTGCGGAAAAAACGCAGTGACGGTGAAACAGGCGGCATCTGACGGCCGCCTGTTTCCATCATGCAGGTAAATCTGCGAGCTTTAGGAGGGAAAACGATGAAAACTTTGATATTAATCGGCGGGACAATGGGGGTCGGAAAAACAACGACCTGCCGGGAGCTGCAGAAGTTACTCCCGGATAATGTTTTTCTGGACGGAGACTGGTGCTGGGATATGAAGCCATTTGTTGTGGATTCGGAAACCAAAGAAATGGTCATGGATAACATTTGTCATTTGCTGAACAATTTTCTTCGCTGTTCGAAGTATCAGAACATCGTGTTTTGCTGGGTAATGCACCAGCAGGCAATTTGGGACGACCTGCTCTCCAGGCTTGATACCCGCGCCTGCCGTGTGAAACGATTCTCTTTGATCGCAGATCAAGCGGCATTGGAGAAGCGTCTGATTGGGGATATTGAGAAAGGGGTGCGAACCCGCGATATCCTCCAAAGAAGCGTAGAACGGATCGCCTGCTATGCCACACTGCAAACAGAAAAGATTGATGTAAGCAATATTACGCCCCAGGAGGCGGCAGAAGAAATTTGCAGACGGCTTTAAACATCTCCTCTGATGAGGCAGCGGAATATGCGGCAGTAAGTTTGAGCGATTCCGCCGTGATAATGAAAGCAAATTCTTGACAGTATCTTCCTAATCCGATATAATATTACAAAAAGGAAGCAATAAAAAATTATCCGGTATGCAGGATATTTTCCTGAAACAATTTCATTTTGCAGTATAAGTCTTTTCAAGCTTTCGTCCAGCTGTAAGACGGAGCGCGTCTATCAGGTATGGCCGGAAGCAGGCAAGTTTTCTCTTTTCAATCCCGTGCACGGTACGGTTGGACGATTGTATTAACCTGCAGCAAGCTCAAATCATATTAGGATATAAAACAAACTGGCAGAAAATATAATAATAATCAGGTGATTCCATCTTCCAAAATGAGCCGCCATTTTATTTAAACTGGATATTGCTTTAAAGGAAACAACCAAATTGACGGCCTGCTATAACCGATGGAATCCCTCTGGAAACGGCTATCAAAACAAGGCAATGTTTTTTGATTGTTTTGTAAAAGTATAAGGCACGCTTGTTCGAGCCATTCTGTTCGATTGTCGATTAAGTTAAAGGAGGAAACTGATATGGAAAAAAAGCCAATCCTGGAAACAAGACATTTGATTTTGCGCCGGTTTATTCCTGATGATGCCGAATCGCTGCAAAAGTATGCGGGAAATAAAGAAATCTCCCGCATGGTTGCCCAGCTTCCCAATCCCTACTCGCTGGAAAGCGCTTACGAATGGATTGAAAAACACGAGGAAAAGTTTGAAAATGAAGACTCCTTCCCGTTTGCCATCACCGACAAAACAAGCGGCGAATTCATGGGCAGCATTGAGTTGTTTTGTGACAAAAAGAATAACAGTGCCTCTCTCGGCTACTGGATGGGCATCCCATTCTGGAACCGCGGATTCTGCACGGAAGCGGCGCAGGCGATGATTGATTTTGGATTTGAGCAGAAAGGGTTTCACCGAATCTGGGCAAAGTACTGGAGCATCAATTCCGCATCAGGACGCATTATGGAAAAATGCGGCATGCGGAAAGAAGGGGTAATGCTCGAGGCCGAATTCCGCGACGGCGAGTTCCGCGATATGATTTATTATGCCATTCTGCGTCGGGAATGGGAACAAAAGAAGTAAATTTTCTGCTGAAAAAACGCTCTGCTGTTTGAAAGTATTTTGACACAGTAAAAACCAATTATCGGAATACCTGTTTGAATTTGGAGCAGCAATTTGAGCCGGTTCAGTATAATTTGCAGTCCGATGATGCGCATTCTGCTTCACTTAATGGCCATCATTATATAATTTATTAGGAAAGAAGGCGGTCGGATGCGCTTCGGAGCATTATATGATTTGGATAAAAAATGCGATTATAACTGCGCTGTCATTGCAGCACGCTATGAGGGAAAGTGGGTGTTTTGCAAACACCGCGAGCGGGAAAGCTGGGAATGTCCAGGAGGACATTGGGAACCGGGCGAAACCATTGAAGAAACGGCCCGAAGGGAACTGTATGAAGAAACCGGCGCTCTTCGCTATACGCTCACGCCGGTTTGTGTCTACTCCGTAATTTGTGACGAACCAAACCCCTTAGAGCGTTTTGGAATGCTGTATTATGCAGAAATTGAATCCTTTGATCCGCTGCCGCAAATGGAAATCGAACGGATCACCTTCCTGGAAGATATCCCGCCCCAAATGACCTATCCCGATGTGCATCCGGTTTTAATCGCAAAAGTCAAAGAAACAATGGGGTTATAAAAACACATGATATTGGGGGATCAAAAACCTCTAAAACCGGAATGCTCTGATAAATACTTGATTTTTTACAGTAAGACACATGTAAACCGCGGTAAGATTTTGCGATTGGATGTGCAAAACGGCTCGAATTTTCTACGAAGATTTACAATCCGTTACAAAGAAATAATCTGATATAGAAGGGCAAAAGCTATGCGTGCTCTCGCCCTCTTGACTGCCGTATGAGCAGGCAGAGACGAAATGGCCGGCTACATTGCTCACGAGCAATGCGGTTGGCTTTTCTATTGGATATGGCAGTAAATTTTTGTTCAAATTGTAGTTATTCATGAAGGAGAGTACCTATGAAAAGGGAATTGGGAATTGCCCGCTGTGGGTTAGCTTGTTGCTTATGTTCGGAAAATGTTACATGTTCGGGATGTCATTCGGGTGAATGTCCGGATAAACAATGGTGTGAAAATTTGAACTGTTCACAATCCAGGAATTTAGATCATTGTTATAATTGCAGTGAAGACTGCAAAAAAGGATTATTGAAAAAAATCAAACCATATGCTTTCGCTCAATTTGTAAAAAGGTATGGAGAAAACGAATTATTAGACTGCCTGGAACGAAATGAGAAGAACGGAATTGTATATCATCGTGAGGGCATAAAAGGCGATTATGATGACTTTGATCAGGTTGAGGAATTAATTGAATTTATAAAAACAGGCCAGCGATAAATTCACGTCTGCTGTACAAAAAGCAACAAAAACAGAATTTCACTACCCTTAATTCGCAACGAGTAAAAATCTCTTCCGCTTCTGAAAGCGGAAGAGATTTTTTGCCTGATTTACGATACTTTTTCAAACTGACTGTTGTACAGGTTTGCATAAAAGCCGTTTTTCGCCATCAGCTCTTCATGTGTTCCCTGTTCCACAATGTCGCCGCCGTCCATACATAAAATTAAGTCTGCATCGCGAATGGTGGACAAACGGTGCGCAATGATAAAGCTTGTTCGGCCTGCAACCAGATTATCCATTGCCTTTTGAATCTGCACTTCGGTACGCGTATCGACCGAAGAAGTCGCCTCGTCCAAAATGAGAACCGGATTGTCTGCCAAAATTGCCCGCGCAATCGTTAAAAGCTGCTTCTGCCCCTGCGATACATTGCTGGCCTCTTCATTAAGCTCCATCGAATAACCTCCCGGCAGAGTTTGAATGAAGTGGTGGACGTGCGCGGCTTTGGCCGCGGCTATGACCTCTTCGTCTGTTGCATCCAGCCGGCCGTAGCGGATGTTTTCCATGATGGTTCCCTTAAACAGCCAGGTGTCCTGCAGCACCATGCCAAAAGCAGAGCGGAGCTCTCTGCGGTTAAAGCTGCGGATGTCGTGACCGTCCAGTGTAATGGAACCTGAATTCACATCATAAAAACGCATCAGCAGTTTCACCATTGTCGTTTTTCCCGCACCGGTCGGTCCTACGATCGCAATTTTTTGCCCCGCATGGACATAAGCATTGAAATCGCTGATGATAATCTGATCTTCCCGATATCCGAAATGAACGTGGGAAAATTCCACATTGCCCTCGATGTGCTCCAAATGCACCGGATTTTCGATCAGCTGAACTTCTTCCTCTTCCTCCATGAATTCAAATACGCGTTCTGCCGCTGCTGCCATAGACTGCAGCATGTTCGAAACCTGCGCAATCTGCTGAATCGGATTGGTAAAATTGCGTACATATTGAATGAAGGCCTGAATATCACCAATCGTAATGGTACCGTTAATCGCCAGAAAAGCACCGGAAATGGCAACTGCAACATACCCCAGGTTACTGACAAAAACCATAATCGGCTGCATCATGCCCGACAAAAACTGGGACTTCCAGGCGGATTGATAAAGCACCTGGTTGGTTTTGTGAAACTCTTCTTTTACCGACTCTTCCTGATTGAACACTTTAACAATATTATGGCCGCTGTATACTTCTTCCACCTGTCCGTTGATATGCCCCAGATATTCCTGCTGCGTGCGGAAGTAACGCTGCGATTTTTTGACTACCACGCTGATAAAGCCAAGGCTGACGGGCAGTATGACAACCGTAATGAGTGTCATAAGCGGGCTGATAGACAGCATCATAACGACAACGCCGATTAATGTGGCAATGGACGTAATGAGCTGGGTTACACTTTGGTTTAAGCCCATTCCCAAGGTATCTACATCATTGGTAATGCGGGATAACACCTCTCCGTAGGTCCGCGTCTCAAAATATTTCATAGGCATCCGGTTGATTTTCTCAGAAATATCCTTGCGCATCCGATAACAAATTTTCTGCGTAATACCCGTCATAATATAGCCCTGAACAAAATTGAAAAACGCACTGATCCCATACATTACTAAAACCAGCAAAAGAATCTGAGCAATCGCATCAAAATCAATTCCGCCGGTTCCGCTGATTTTTGCCATTAGTCCGTTGGCAAGTTCTGTCGTAGCGTTTCCCATTGTGCGGGGGCCAATAATATTAAAGACGGTGCTTCCTACGGCAAATAAGAGCACGACGATAACGGCGAACTTATATTGGCCGATGTAAGCCAGCAGTTTTTTAATCGTTCCCTTAAAATCCTTTGCCTTCTCTCCTGCTCCCATGCCGTGAGGCCCCATGGGGCCGCGTCTCATCGGACGTTGGCGGGGAGTGAATTCTTTTTCGCTGCTCATTTACCGCTCCTCCTTTCCATTGAGATCCGCTTCCAATTCCTTTTCCGAAAGCTGCGAACGCGCAATCTGCAAATAGGGCTCGCAGGTTTTCAGCAGTTCACGGTGAGTTCCTTTTCCAACCAGCCGCCCTTCATCCAAAACGAGAATTTGATCTGCATACAATATGGTGCTGATTCGCTGGGCAACAATTAAAACGGTGCTGTCCTTCACTTTTGGGCCCAGAGCTTTTCTCAGCGCAGTATCCGTTTTAAAGTCCAGAGCAGAAAAGCTGTCGTCAAAAATATATATTTTGGGATTCTTGGCAATCGCTCTTGCAATTGACAGCCGCTGCTTCTGTCCGCCGGAAACGTTGCTGCCGCCTTGTGCAATCGGGCTGTCATACTGCCCGCTTTTTTCCTCAATAAAATCCGCAGCCTGTGCGATGGCGGCGGCTTCCTTCATTTGGTCGTCGGACGCATCGGGTGCTCCAAAACGGATGTTTGAGGAAATCGTTCCCGAAAACAAGACGCCCTTCTGCGGAACAAAACCAATCTGGTCCCGCAGATTCTTTTGCGGAATATCCCGAATATCAACGCCGTCAATGGTGACGGAGCCTCCCGTCACATCATAAAAACGCGGGATAAGCTGCACCAGGGTGGACTTTCCGCTTCCCGTACTGCCGATGACAGCAGTTGTCTGTCCGGGCTTCGCCTCAAAATCAATGTCATACAGCGTTTCATCTTCTGCTCCGGGATAGCGGAAATTCACATGATGAAACCCGACAACGCCCTGACAGGCCGTCAAAGGAGCAGCCCCTTTTTTGTCTTCAATGGTAGGTTCCGTCCGGATTACTTCGTCGATCCGCTCTGCCGCAACCGCTGCCCGCGGAAGCATAATCGAAACCATGCAGATCATCAGGAACGACATGACTATCTGCATTGTATAGGTAATAAAGGCGGTCATTGTTCCGACTTCGAGAGCGCCGGCGTTAATTTTATTCGCAGCAACCCAAACAATTAACACAGAGATTCCATTCATAATCAGCGTCATGAGCGGCATCATAAAGGTCATAGTCCGATTGGTAAACAGCATTGTTTTGGTAAGGCTTTGATTCGCCTCGTCGAATCGCTTTTCTTCCAGCTCCTCTCTTCCAAAAGCACGAATTACAGAGAGACCGGTTAAGATCTCACGCGCTACTAAATTGACCTTATCCACCAGAGTCTGCATTAATTTAAATTTCGGCATAGCGACGGCCATCAAAAACATGACCAGGCAGAAAATGGCAAGCACGGCAATCACAATAATCCATTCCATTCCGGCATTGGTGCGCAGAACCATGATAATTCCGCCGATTGCGAGAATTGGAGCATAAATAATCATACGCAGGAACATCGTCGAAACCATCTGGACCTGCTGAATATCATTGGTGCTGCGGGTAATCAAAGAAGCCGTGGAAAACCGATTGACCTCTGCGTTGGAAAAGCTGACCACACGGTTAAATACCTTTTCGCGCAGATCCCGTCCGATGCCGGCTCCCACACGGGAGGATAGAAGCCCAACCAGTACGGCAGCCGCCGCCATCAAAAGGGATACAAGAAGCATTTTTGCACCGGTTCTCCAAAGATAATTCGTCTGCATATGGTTGACGTCCACGCCGGCTGCACTGTATTCCGCTTTGGTGAAGGCAATGGCTGAAGAATGAATCAGCGAGTCTCCCATGGCTGAAATCTGTTCTTCCATCGAAGCGCGCAGCTCTGTCATGGAGGGCATCGCGCCGGAAGCGGCTGCTTCGTTCATGGCATTTGTCATAGAAGCTTTGGCTTCCCCGTCCAGATTATTCACCATATAAGTAATCATAATCGGCACACTGAACGTTTGATCCAATTCTTCCAGATTGGAAGCCGAATCATCCTTGATGTGATAATTCCCATCTTCCTGCAAAGTATAAGAATCTTTCCAAAGGGACTGTTCCTCCTCTGTCATAAACAGTTTTACTTTTTCATAGCTTTCTGCGCGAATCACAGTTGGAGTAGCATATTCTACCCCGCTGTTCTGAATGCCCACGTCAATGATATCCGACGTGTAATTGGGCAATGACAAATCGCAGATTGCCTGGACAAACAGCAGCACAACGATCAAAATGACTGCTTTCCACTGCGATTTCATATTTTTCAGTATTTTAAACACGAAACCCATCCCATCCTTTCTTTCAATGAATCATGATCCTGCGCCGGACGATTGATTTTTATACTCCAAGGCCAGCCGGTTAACTTCCTGTTTCATACAGGAGTAGATTTTCATGGACAACTCATAAAATTGTTCCAACTCCTCCTTTTTCATTTGGGAGAGAGCATTCTGCATCAGTTTCTTTACTTTTGCTGCGTTTGCTTCTAAATCCATTCTCCCCTTTTCCGAAATCCGAATATCCGTATTTCTCCGGTCCGTTTCATCCGTCTGGCACTCCACATAGTGTTTTTCCCGCAGTTTTTTTATCGTTCTTGAAATTGCCGGAGGGGAAACCGATAAGTATTTTGCAATTTCCGTAACGCCGTATTTTTTTCCTTCTCCGGAGAGCTGAAGGATTGCTCTCATTACCATCATTTCGCTTTGCGGGATCAGATTCAATTTTTCGGCTATGTTAAGCTGTTGGAATTTACGCACGAAGTCAAACAGCTGACTATTTTCCTCAAACAAAAAGAGAAGCCTCCTCTCTGCATGAATTAACCACGTTAATATTTAACGTGGTTACTAATATATCAGACTGCAAGCGGTACGTCAAGCATAAATTTATGAACGAATTGTAAAAAATTGAGTTCCTGGGCTTGGTTTGCGGAAATGAAACAACGTTTCACTCCTTCAGCATTTTCTGAATCAGCCCTTCCACCTCATTGATATCGTTCCACAGCGTATTAATCTCCTCCGGCGTCAGAACTTCGTAATAATGATTGCATATCACTACCATCTTTTCCTGAAGTTCTTTTAAAAATTCCGTGGCTTTAGGTGATATTGCAATTTCAATTTTCCGCCTGTCCTTAGGGTTGAAAACCCGTTCTGCAAAATCCATCTGCACAAGCCCGTCAATGACAGAAGTAATTTGCTGCTTTGAAATCTCTAATTTCCGCGCTAATTCACCCATGGTTGTTTTTCCCATCGAGTTTAAAATAAAAAGTACGCGCAGTTGGGTATTTGACACGCAGCCGCGGGCAATGCTTTCCATGGGTTTAACAAATAAACGGTCCAGCAATGGAAATAAACCTATCATCAGCTCAGTCAGTTTCTGGTTTTTGTTCATTTTTTCTTTTCCCCCTATTGACAATGTCGCCACGAGACAGTATAATATATTTACATTGATAGTAAACACATCATGACTATCAATCTTTATGTATTAAGTATACGATGAAAGAAGGATATTTGTCAAGTCATTGATGTGTGAATAATATTGATTGAAGGAGAGCGATTTCCATGGCAAGCGTTGAAAAAATTTTAGAACTCGGCAAAAAGAAAAATTTAAAAAAAGTAGCAAAGTATGCGGAAAGCAAAAAGGAAGAGATCCGCGCAGCGGCATATGAGGCAATGGGAAGCATTCCGGGAGATGATTCTGTCAATTACCTGATTACTGGTTTGACGGATCCGTCCGCGGCAGTCCGGATGCAGGTAGCCCTTTCCCTGCAGAAGGTGGGAAGCGACCGCACAACAGAATTTTTGAAGCACCAAATTGCCAAAGAGCCCGACGCAAAGGTAAAACTTGAAATGGAGAAAGCGTTGTCTGCTGACCGCGATAAAGAGGCTTGAGTTCAAAAATTCCCGCCTACATAGGCGGGGATTTTTGATTATTAGTCCTAAATCCGTATTGCAGCGTTTTTTGCATTCTGGAAACAAGATCGGCAAACTTCTTCTGCAAAACCCTTGTTCTATATCAGCAGAACAAGAGTTTTATTTTTGCTTGCTAATCAAAGCCGATAATAAGCGGCTGAGTGTTTTTTAGCGGCTTTGAAAAAGTATGAAGAAAATTCGAGATAATTTTATTTGAAACAAAGGAATTTTTAAGCGGCAGTAGAATTTACGGGCAAACTGCTTTATAATAAAACTGCAAAACAGCTTTTGCGGCAGAATTTCCATTGAAAACGGTGAGGTGTACCCTATGTCAAACTGGAATTCCAGTCAATACCTGAAATTCAAAAAACAAAGAACACAGCCGGCAATCGATTTAGCCAGGCGAATTGCAGACAGATGCCCCAAAACGATTGTTGATATCGGCTGCGGGCCCGGCAACAGTACTTTGGTTCTGAAAGAGCTTTTCCCCCATGCGGACATCCTTGGGATCGATCCTTCATCCAATATGATCGAAAAGGCAAAAAAAGATCATCCAGACATAGCATTCCGCCTTTGCGATGCAATGGCCTTAGAGGGCAAATATGATCTGCTCTTTTCCAATGCCTGTCTCCAGTGGATCCCCAATCATGATATACTGCTTCCTGCTTTAATGGAGAAGGTAAACAGCGGCGGTGTTTTGGCAGTGCAGATCCCAAGGAACGGAGAAGAGCCGCTGTTTCAGCTGATCAATGAAGTGGCTGCAGAGCCAAGATGGGGTCTTCGGGATATTACACCGCCGCCAAACGAAACGCTCACTCCTGCTGAATACTTTGATATATTGGCGGGCTGTTCTTCTTCCTTTGACCTTTGGGAAACAAAATATTACCATCAGCTTGACGACCACAAAGCCTTGATCGAATGGGTAAAAGGCTCAAGACTGCGGCCTTATCTTGCATTTCTGGGAGAAAAGCTGGGAGCAGAATTTGAAAATGAACTTGCTGAAAGAGCCAAAAAAATCTATCCGCTTCAAAAAAGCGGCGGCGTAATCCTAGGATTTCGCAGATTTTTCTTTACGGCAGAAAAATGACTTCAAAACAAACATACGGCCAGTGACATTGTGTGCTTAATGCAAAAATAAAAATGGCATATCAAAGAAAAACAACCCGGAAATCCATGTGAATTCCCGGGTTGTTTCTTTTTACCTTTTTGTTGTCATTGTCAATTTTAGATTTCGTGAGAGAAACTATGCTGTGATAGGAGGAAATCGCTTATTCCATCCTATCACAAGAAAAGTTTCATCTATATATAGGTGGTTGTAGGATAGCTTGTTTATTTATTGAAATATCTCTTGAGTAATCCTTCAAAGGCCTTGCCGTGACG
>CALYAR010000190.1 GCA_944393585.1 uncultured Clostridia bacterium
TTTTGAAAATCAATCTGATCCATTCCCGCCGTCCGAATTAGTTTTTCCAATTTTCCGAGCAGATTCTGCCCATTTTTTACATGTAAATCCGTATAATAGACCTTCGACATACTTCTCCTCCGTTCCAATTATAATGACTTTCAAATATAATGATAGCAATATTTTGAATCGATGTAAAGCTCTTGATTGGAACTTATTTCAAGAATAAGGAGTATTGAAAGGCAAAATAATACCGGAGGTTTTCCAGTCTTGGTATTTAGGTAACTGCAAAATGAGGATTACATTGTATGAAAATCGCCGGCTTGAATTGTCATATTTCAGCAAAAACCGCCGATTTTATATATGACACAAGTGCCTTCCATATTTTTATATGACTAGTCTGTCTCCAGCACATTAACAACATCGCCGTCATAGATTGGCTGGTCGGAGTAAACTATGACTTCCCCCTCCGGGATGCCGGTAATGGAAGCAAGTTCATCATTTTGCATCAATACCCTGACCGGAACACTTACCACAGTTTGCTCCGTACGGAATCCCTTTTTTACCTCTTGCAGCATGTAAACGCAGCTGTTTTCTGTATCGACAGCACCCACCGGCACAACAGTTTCGTATTCAAATGATGTGTTTGTCAGACGAAGCGATACGCCAGCCCCTTCACTGTAGCTGATTCCTTCCTCGTCCAGTTCATTTTGATCCAGTATAATTTCGAATTCTGTTTCATCCAATGTTATATTCTTTTTCGTCGAAATGGTACACAATTTATTCTTAGTCAATCTTTCTCTCCCGGCAGAGGTTTCTACCGTAGCGTTAAACGCTACCACGACATCATCCTGCGGGAAAAATTTTAGAGCATCCTGTCCTGTCATGGTCCACTTGATACTCAGCTGATTGCCTTCAGCCGGAATATAGGTAAGAACCGGGTCTCCCGCCTTCAGCTGCTGACCTTCTGTCACTAAAATATCAATAATGGTACCCGTATCTCCCCCTACCAGCTTGCCGTCATTGGTAATCATGTCATCTACTTTTACCAATTCTTCTTCCAGATTTTGCTTTAAGATAACAAGCCGTTTATACTGTGGGGTGTCCGTCCCATATTGGGTCATCTGTGTTTCATAATTTTCGATTTGAATTTCCAAGTCATATTTGGCTAAAAGAAGCTCCTCCATATTAAACGAAGCAACTGCTGTGTGTTCGTTTAAATTAAATACTCCTTCCGCTTCAATTTCTTCAACAGTACAGTCCACTGGCACAGTCACTTCCTTTTTGACTTTATATTCCATAATTCCCTGCGTATCATAAGTGTTTGTAATGGTTCCGGACTGCGGAGTATCCAGCCGAACCTTAGGCAGATTGGAAGTATAAATCTGTGAAGACACATAGGTTAGTATCAGCATAAGAATTAAAAAGGCAATTAACAGCTTTCCATACAATTTTTTGCTTTTCATTTTAGCATCCTCCCCTTTTATATTACAGAATTCGAAATTCCGTCAACCAGCTTATCCTTACCCATCAAAAATACAAGCATAAGAGGAATGAGGAATACAACGCCGCAGACAAAAGCGATTCCAATGTTACTTGTATTGATATATGCCAGTGCTACGGAAAGCGGATTTTTTTCCGGATCCTGTAAAAAAACCAGCGGCTGTTCTATCATGCTCCATGTGTCAATGATATTGAGCATCGCAAGCGAGGCGATAGCGGGGGCAGCCTGCGGCAGGATAATTTTTGTAAACACCCGCAATTCACTCGCACCGTCCAAACGTGCACATTCTAAAATTTCGTTGGGAATGCGGCGCATAAACTGATAAATCAAGAACGTACCAAAAGGACTAAAAATATTGGGCAGTATAATAGACCACCGGCTTCCAATCAGCCCTAATGTATCCATAACCATAAAATTAGGCACCATCATAACCTGGTAAGGAAGCATAATAACGAGCAAAAACAGGAAAAAGAAAAAGTTTTTCAGCGGAAACTGAAATTTAGCAAAGCCATATCCACCCAAAGTTGACACAACGACAACCCCAATCAGAATAGGAAGCGTAAGCAGAATACTGTTCCAGAATTTATAGAGATAATCTGGGGTCTCCAGCAAGGCTTTATAGTACTGATTGACTGAAAATTCCTTTGGTATGATATGAAAGGAAGCATATTCTCCCTTTCCTCCGCCTGTATAAATATCACCGTAATATGCCGTAACCTCTTCGTAGCTCATAAACGATCCGCATAGCATAAAGACCAGGATGAATAGAGTAACGAGAGAAACCGCGACAATGACAATCGTTGAAATTTTACATTTTTTCATAGTTCCCTCTCCTTTGCATTAATTTTCAGCATAATGATTAATATAACGGAAATTGCCAGGAAAAAGATCACAGATGCTGAGGACAGGCGCTGATAGTTGAGAGAATAATAGTTATTATTCATAAAATTCTGGAGCATATAAGCCGCCTCATGCGGGTACTCACCGAACATCAGGAAAGATTCCCGGAAGGACTTAAAGATACCCATAATTCCCATAATAATTCCAAAGATCAAAAAGGGAATGATATTAGGAAGCGTGATGTGGAAAAATGTTTTTCCCTTGCCGGCTCCGTCCAGAGCCGCTGCTTCATAAATTTCATTGTCAATTTGCCGCATTCCGGCAAACAAAACAACCATAATATAGCTGTAATTTTTCCAAATGTACAGCACAACCAAAACCCAGAAAGAAGCCGGGCCGTGTAAAAAGTCAACCGGCTCCATCCCCCATGAGGTAAGCCATCCATTTACGACTCCATAGCGTTCGAACATAATCTGAATAAATAAAATAATCGCGGAAGACGGTATGACCATCGGGCATAAGTTTAATGCAAACCAGAAAGAACGATATTTGACCCGATAGCGAAATAAGCTGGTCATCATAACCGCCATCATGATGGAGAAAACCATCAATATAATCAAACCTGCAGCAAAAAAGCGGATTGTATTCACGCACGCAAGCTGAAAGGACGAGGATTCAAAGAGTGATATGTAGTTTTCAAACCCCACAAATTGAAAGGTTCCGCTGGTTCGGCTAAATGAGTATACCAAGCTGATGATAAAAGGAAGGGCAAACATTGCACAAAAGCCGATTACAGCCAGAAACGAGAAAAGTATTCCCGTTATTATGCTTCTTTTTTTCATTTCGTTCCCCCCTACTCATTGATATAAATGGACAGTTTGCTTTCTAAATCATAAAAGCAGTCGTCAAATGATTTCGCACCGCTAAAGTAGGGACTCATTGCCTGTTCCACAATCTGGTCCACTACCTGGTTTGGAATTTTCCAGCTTGCAGCGGAATCAAAAACATCCCGTATCTGCTTACTGGTTGAAATGCTGATAAACGGTGAGCCGTCGCTGTTTCTCTGCCAATTTAAATAATTGAATACGGCTTCGTTCAAATCGCGGTTTAATGATACATAAAGCTGAAAGGAAATATTTTGGCGATTTAAATTAAAAGGAGTAAAATTAATGCACT
>CALYAR010000191.1 GCA_944393585.1 uncultured Clostridia bacterium
GAGGATGATGGGTGACTGCCTGTGGCAAGGTTGCCGCTACTGATGGTCCCCCGAAAAAATGCTGAGCCTGGCCGGTGCAGGTCAGGCTTTTCGTTTTTTCTCTCTCTTCTTCTTTTTTTCTCTCTTCTTTCTCTTTTGCTGGCAGTATCCGGTGGACGGGAGGCCATAAAAAAGGACAGCCGTACGGTAGCTACTCATAAAACAGTACCAACCACCAACTGAAACATGGTAGCTGCCATGAGGTCAAAGGCTTCTTGCCCGCTTTTTCTGTGCTGCGTGGAACGATAGAACAGCATTTTTGTGTTTCCGAGTGATATGATACTACTTGCTCCGTTTTCGTTCTCTGCAAGCCGCATGAATCGAGGCTTTTTGTCCGTCTATTTGTCCATGCTGACATAGCGAATCGTTACGCAGTAGACCGCCATTTTTGAGGGCGGGAATATAAACGCTCAACTTTTGTGTTTTCAAGTCTACAAAGCCGCATGGCATAAAGCTCTATCATTCCCTATGGGTAACAGGCATAATGATTAGAGGGCGCAAGCGGTTTATCCGTTTGCGCCCTCTTGATTACTCAACAGCAAAGCCGGGAAAAGCCGTCAAGGACGCGAAGCGCGAAGTTTATCCTTGACGGCGTTTTCTGCCTTTGCCATGTTTATGCACATATATAGTTAAGATATTGTTGGTATTTTTGCAGCATGATTTGTTTCCCGTACTGTTCCATGAACTCGTAATCCGGGTGGTCTTTCTCATTGACGGGAAGTAAAATTTTTTGACGCTCCATTCGTTGACCGTTGAATTTGTATCCGTATGTATATTTGATTTTCTGCTGCAAAATAACTGTTTTGAAAAATAGCAAAATATATTTGTTATCTGCGCATTTTCTCAAATGAAGCCGCTTCACATCATCAGAGAAAACGCAACAATATGGGTGATAAAAATTTTCAACAACGCTTCCGTTATAGTTTACCCCCAAAACATTTTTATCGAATGAAGAATTAGGGGTTGCAATCCAATTTGTAATCCCATTGTTTGAATCTGTTGCTCCGATAAAAGGTATTTGCCCACTATCCATAACTGCTTTTGTCAATCTTTTTCCTGCACTTATACTGAAAATATCGTTGATATAAAATGCTTTCCATTTTACTGATTTAAGGTCTGTCAATCCCCCCCCAGATTGTATATTTTTACCAATAAAGCTTTTATATTTTTGTATAAGTTGTCTTTCGCGTTCTTTTATGTACTGTTCCATAAAATCTAAATCAAGATTTCCTGCAACATCTACGGGAAGCATAATCTTTTCTCTTGAAATTCTATTGTCGTTAATTTCCCGATTGAAATTATATTTTTGTGAAAGTCGATTCAAGATTGACACGATAAACAGATAATGATACTTGTTATATTTCTCATTCTTCAAGTGAGTAATATGATCGCTTGCTACAAAAGAAAACGGCTCATAAAAACTTGATCCCACGCTTCCGCTATTGGCAAGGCTTATACAATCTGAAAAAATCCTTACCTTTTCTGTATTTGAAATAAAATTATCTACACCGTTGTTTAACGCCGATGATGATACATAAGGCGTTTTACCTGGTATGTGGTTTTCTGTTTTTAAGCGCTTACCACGCTGAATTTGAGGAAATAACTCTGTTAAAAAGAATGGTCGCCATTCTCTATCATTCAGATTCAGCATGATTTCCCTCCTCGAATAAATATTCTCGCCCCTGCATTATCATGGAAAACTCAAAAGTTAAATAATCTCCGATTGTTTTAATAAACTCATCTTCTGTTGGGATTGCATCGTTGAAATAGTAAAAACTGTGCAGCCACTCGTCTGTTGCCTTAATTGTTGTTTCGACGCAAAACTTTGTTTCTGCTTCTATTCTGTCAAACCAGACATCGAGCAAATGTTGCTTTTTATCTTTCGCTGATTCCGTTTCAATCAATCCGATGTGCGGGGCAACTTTATATCCGTCATTTTCAAAGTTAATGAATTTACATACCTTATCAGCAGGGTACGGCTCCCCGGCAGTAAATACCGCAATACAGGGAATTGTGCCAACGCCATAAAATGTGTCTTTATTTAGAGAGATAACACCCTCTAATGTATGATGTTTTAAGATATTTTCCTTGAGCGACTGTTCCTCTTTTGTTTTCCCTGTCATAGAGGATTGCGGAACGATCACGATGCATCTTGCTCCGACTACAAGGGAATCAAGCAAATGCTCCACAAATGACATCTCATACAAATCGGGATTTTGCTTTGACCCCTGCGAATACGGGGGATTCATCATACCAACAGTAGCCTGCTTTAATTGCAATTTGTTAGCGTCCTGTTTGAAAAAGTCATCGTTTATCAGATTGCTTTTGCCATCGCCGCGCAAAATCATGTTTGTAGTAGCAATCGTAAACATATTCGGACGCATTTCTATTCCATGCAGTTGTTTTTGCCGGATACTCTTTTTCTGAGTATCATTTTCTGCTTCTGCTAACATATTGTGCATGGCAGCAATCAGAAAGCCCGCCGTTCCACAACAGGGGTCAAATACAATATCTGTGGGGCGTAAGTCCGCTAAATCGCAAAAAAGCTGCGTGATATGTTTGGGTGTAAGGATAATCCCTAATGTCTGCCCGTCACCGCCGGAATAACTCATAAATTCGCCGTAAAATCTTCCGATATAATCTTCTGCGCTGCTTATGTAGCGAATAGACTTATAAATTTTGTCATTCAAGTATTCTGCAAAATGCTTTAACGGTGTCTTTTTTAGCTTTGGCTCAACCTCATTCAATTTTACGGTGTCCTTAATGAAGGCAAATTGACTGAGAATTTTATCCTTTTTGACTTCGGGAGATACATTCGCTCT
>CALYAR010000192.1 GCA_944393585.1 uncultured Clostridia bacterium
GGGAATCCGAAAACTGTGGAAGGGCCTTGGAAAACTGGGGCGGAAGCTGTTCTGGGGCCGGAAGGAAGCATACGGCCAAAAATACGAGGGCCTGGACTAGGTAGACGAAGAGGAAACCCTGACCGAAGAAGAGTCTGTCCGCAAAAGCGGGGAACACGGCTGGAAGGCGTGGCGGAAAGCCTGCCGGGCATTTCGGAAAATGGAGGATTCCGAAGCAAAGCTGCGCCGGGGCTACTGGCTGATGGTGCAGTGGCTGAAGCTCAAAGGGGTGGATGTCCGGCGGTCGGATACGCCGCTTGAGATTTTACGGAAGTCGGAGTCCGCCGCTTGGAAAGAAGCAGGATCGCAGGGTGTTACGAATGAATACAACGGGATCCGCTATGGGGAAAAAGATGCGGATTTGGCCCTGCTGTCTGAGCTTGCAGAAACGATTCGGACACTGGAGGCGGGGGCGCGGCCGGACAAAAAACGGAAAAAGGCAAAATAGCAGGAGGAACTATGCGGTTATTTTTTGCAATCGATTTGGATGAAGCGGTCAAAGATGAACTCGAAGCGGTCTGCGGACGGTTTCGCGGTCAATGCGAAGCGGCCAATTTCACGCGGCGGGAAAATCTGCACATCACGCTGGCATTTTTGGGGGAAACCGCCCCGTCGCGCCTTCCGGAGCTGCGGCGTATTTTGGATGAGGAAAAGCGCGCGGCGTTTCCGATCGTGTTTGACCATTTGGGGCGGTTTGCGCGCCGGGGCGGGGATATTTATTTTGCCGGAGTGCAGAAGAGCGAAAGGCTTTTGGAATTGGAACGCTCGCTCACTGCAAAGCTCCGCAGGGCCGGCTTTCCGACTGAGGAGCGCGAATATGTGCCGCACTTGACGCTGGCGCGGGAAGCCGTACTGCGCAGCGGCATTTCGCCGCAGAAAGCGTTATTTCCGGTCAAAATACAGGCTGTGGTTTCCGAAATAGCCCTGATGCAGTCGGAACGGATCCGCGGCCGGCTGGTTTACAGCAAAGTTTTTGTCCAGAAGTTTAATCAGGATACGCAGTAGAAATCCTGCGCTGCCGGACAATTAAAAGGGCGAAAAGCATTTTTCGCCCTTTTCAAATGATGAGCATCGTCCATAGAACCTTTGAGAGAGCTTGTTCCTGTAATCCTTTCCAGAGAAAAGAGATAGAGTTTGATTCATGTCTAAAATGGAATTTGACTGCACAGCAAATAGAATAAGAAATCTCCGCTCTGTGCAAAGAAAGATGATTTATCAATTCTTTTTTCATTTGCTGTCTGGACAAAGCCATGTAATGCGGCAGAACAGAGGGCCAGTATTCGCGCTGTCGTTCAAATAGGGAGTTGTTAAAATGAAACAGATCCATCTTGGTAAATTAATTGGTTCCGGCGCCGGAAGTGATGTATACGAGTGTGGACCGGGCCGGGTTTGCAAATTGTATAAACCGAATGCCGGAAATGTGGATTACGAATATAACAAAATGAAAGAGGCGTATGAGATAGGATTGCCCGTTCCCCGTCCCTATGAGTTAGTTGAAATAAACAACCGGCGCGGGTTCGTGATGGAATATATCCAAGGCGCATCGTTCATGGAAACAATGATGAGCTGCCTGAAAGCCTGCTTTGAAAACGGGATGACCAATCAAGAAATTTTTAATTCAGAAATCATTCAGAGCCAAATAAAAACAGTGGCATTCACGTTAGCGGATTTTCATTCGCAGTCCTGCAGATTACAGGAAACAGTGAAAGTATCGTTATCCAATAGCTGCAAATACAATTTATATTTATCCGCTGAAGAAAAAAACAAAGTGCAGGAATTCATATCAAAATTACCGGATGGTGATTCCCTGTGCCACGGCGATCCCAATCCCGGCAATTTTATTAAGCAGGGCGGCAGGATCCGTGTGGTCGATTGGAATGACAGCGCAAAAGGCAATTTTATGTATGATATAGCGCAATACGTTTTAACCATGCGGTATGCGGATGTTTCGCTGGATTGGCCCGGGGATGCTTTGGGGTTCATTACGGAATATCAGAATGAATTCTCCAGAGTTTTTATAGAGGAATATACGAAAATAACAGGCAAAGATTTATCAAATCTGAAAGAATGGACAATCCCCGTCCTGGTTTCCAAAATGGGAGGCAACAACCCAAAGAAAAAACAGGAAAGAATACTGCGCGATGTATTTCATGGTTTGCGGGGATGATAAGCATACACTGTGCAGGAAACAGCTAAGCTGCCGTTCTTACAATGGAATGCGGAATACGAACCTTATGCCCTTTCCATAATGGGGTTCCGATTATGTTTCCGGCAGAAAGATCAAAAGCGATGTGAAATATAGCAGATATGATCAAGCAAAAACAATACGTTTTTATATTATTATGCAGGGAGAATGCATATGGACGCAAAAGGTACAGCAGAACAACTTTGTAAATATCTCAGCGGTATCAATGAAATTAATCGCTGCCGGATATATGGAAGCATTGCAGATAACAGTTATGATGAATATTCCGATATGGACATCGAAATCGATGTGTCAGGCACAGACAACAGTATATTTGTAACGAAAATACCTGAAATTATGTCTGAAAAATATAATGTAGTTTTTTTCGATTATGCACCGAGCATGGCGCCGGAAAAATACATTGTTTCCGCTGCGGTTTCATCGGATCATCCCTTTCTCATTGCAGATATCTGCTGTTTGGCCACACCGCACTGTACGACATTATCCAAAGAGGATTTATCAGCTTTAAATAACCGCTATGACCATATTTTAAAACTTTTTACTGCAAATTTAAAACATTATATCAGAGGCGCAGAATGTCGTGATGATATGAAAAAAATGTTTCGCCGAATTTTCAAAGATTCCGCACAAATTTTGGATGAAAAAGAAATGTTAAATCTGGTTTATTCCTGGCTGCAGGATAATTCAGACAGCCATTATGATGCGTACCTGAATGCGCTGGGGAAATATCTTTAAGAGGAGCGAATGAACAAAGCGTTTTGACGGAAAGTGCAAATCCGGCTTATCTTTTCAGCGATGGCAGAAACAGCCGGATTGGTGACAGGATCTGTCTCTGATGATCAATCAGGGGTTAAAATCAGGGAATGCTTTTTCAAATTCGATTTGTGGAAAAACTTAGAACCCCTTCGATTTTGGTTCAAAACAGTCATGCAATTACCTCGATTGCTGTTTTTCCAATCGATGTACAAAGCCCTATGGTTCCAAAGGCGGAAACGTATCGCCGCAGTCTGCCTTGCGGGCGGCCTTGAACAGCGCGCCGTCGCGTTTGCGCACAGTCTGCGTTTTGGTTCCGCTTTTCGTGCAGACTTGCAGGGTTACCATTCCGGAGCTGATCTGCGGGTGGCGGAGAATTCTTGACTCGGCCTGCCGGCAGGGGTGTTTGGAGCAGGCAAGATAAGAGAATTTTTCGTCCTCATAGGGCGCGTCGCCGCCCTTTAAATAGCGGTGCAGCCGGCTGCGCATGACGCGGCAGGTAAAATGGCACCAGTCCCCTTCGGGCAGGGGACATGCGCCTTCATGCGGACAGGGAGCAGCGAGGTGCGCTCCTGCTTCCAGAAGAAGGGTCCGAATCTGGGATAACTGCCGGAAGGCTTCGGGGGTGCCGGGTTCTACTAACAGCAAAATGCCGCCTGTCATTTCCCAAAGACGCAGAGCGGCTTTTCTGCGGGCCTGCTCTGTCATTTCATTTAACACATAGGAAGCAATGACAAGTTCCGGCCGTGCCCCATCGGCGAAGAACTGCTCCAAAAAGCTGTCGCCGGAAAGGTCACAGTCGATCCACCTGGCTCCCTGAAGTACGGGCGGCCCCGCCTGCATCAGCGCCTGGCCGGTGCGGCGCATGGCGCTTTCCCGTTCGGCGCAGACAACCGATTCAAGCTCCAGCAAAGCTTCTGCCGCCCAGGCGGCCGCGCCTGTTCCCGCGCCGACGTCCAGCAGGGAAGAGGGCGTATGGCCGCACAGCTTGAATGTCTCCGCCAGCGCGGCAGAAACGGCGCCGAAGGTCGCCGGCATGCGCACGGCCGCATAGGCAGCCGCTTCGGAATCCGCGGTTAAAAGGCGGTCTCCTTTTCCGCTTTGGTGCCGGTAGCGGTCGCTTAATATTTTTGCATCTTCCAATAGCTGCGGCGTATTATTTGCCTCTGTGAGCTGTTCCAGCGCCGTCCTCAGGGCAAGCGGCAGTTCCATTTTTGAATCCCTCTTTCCAAGCTTTTATAAAATTTGTCTGCGGTTTAAAATGCAAAGTTTCTTTCTTAAATTCCCAATACGCTTTTTCCCTCAGAAAGGAAAAAACTTTGAAATCTATGTTTCACGGCAGTTTGTTTTGCCTTGCTGTGTTGGCTTGCGCGGTCCGCCGTATTTTTTCTAAAGGTTAGTGTATCACAGTTGCGCTTTGCGGTCAATGAAACGGATTGGAATGGAATGATTTTACATCCTTTGACAAACGTTCGCAAAGCCGGTACAATGGAGGCAGTGAGACAGATCTTGATAAGTCTGCCAATTTGGAGAGGGGGAGTCGTCTATGCGCAGAAGCGAGCGGGAGGTCACGGATTCCGGACGGATTGACGAAATAATTATGTCCTGTCCATGCTGCCGGCTGGGATTTTATGACGAAGGGGAAGTGTATATCGTTCCGCTGAATTTTGGATATGTGCATAAGGAAGGAAAACGGATTTTTTATTTTCATGGGGCAAACGAGGGGAGGAAATTCCGCCTTATGGAAAAAAATCCGTCTGTCGGCTTTGAGCTGGATACGCATTACGCGCTTTTGGAAGGGGATACGGCATGTCGGTATTCTGCCCGCTATCAAAGCGTGATCGGAACGGGAAAAGTTTCCCTTTTAACTGGGACGGAGGAGAAAAAGACGGCGCTGCAGGCCATTATGCTGCATTCTGCCGGAAAAGGGGAATGGGATTTTTCCGTTCAGATGCTTCAAAATGTCTGCGTTTTTCAGCTGGAAGCGGAGAAACTCTCCTGCAAGGAGCACTGACGCGTTTTTTAAGCCCGCTGTGATTGCACAGAACAGCAGTAAAAGCGGGCCGGTTTATAGAGTTATAGAAGTGTTTTCCAGCAGTGTGTAAGGAGAAGAGCTTATTTGCGGTAACAATGAACTTTGTAATAAAATTTTATTTTGGATATGCTTGACAAAATACAACTATATAGTATAATCCTATTTAGGAGGAAATTATGAAGAGGGAAGCAGGATTTATTATTTCACAGATTAAGCAGATTGGGGGGCGAGTATTTGAAAGGTTATTAATTCGGGAAAATGTCGATGAATTTAACGGAGCCCAGGGAAAGATTTTGTATGTACTTTGGCAAAAAGATCACATTTCTATGATTGAGCTGTCGGAACTTGTAGGTTTGGCAAACACTACGCTCACCAGCATGCTTGACAGGATGGAACAAGCCGGATTAATCAGACGCATGCCGGATGTGCACGACAGGCGGAAAAATTTAATTGTTCTGACCGATAAAGCCCAGAGATTGCGCGGAAAATATGAACAGGTTTCTCAGCATATGAATGATATTTTTTACAAAGGATTTACGGAAACTGAAATCACGGAATTTGAGCGAAGCCTGCACAAAATATTAAATAATGTTAAGGAGGAGCTTTCAAATGAGTAAAAAATCAGCGCCCATAACGAATAACTTCTGCCCGCAAAGCCTTTTTCTGTACGGAACATATCAGGAGGACGGAACGCCTAACTTTGGCCTGTTTTGCTGGCTGAGCTATTATTGGGACACAGAATTAGGCGTGATGGCGTGTATCGGCGGCAAAAAACTGACAAAAGACAGAATCCTTGCAGCGAAAGTATTTTCTGCGAACCTTGTAACTGAAAAAATGCTTCCCATGGCAGATTATTTGGGGAACAAAGCGGGGTATGAAAAGGATAAGATGGATTTTCCGCTTGAAACGGAAACAGGAAAAATATTACATGTTCCCGTTTTATCATGTAGTCCGGTTTCGTTTGAGTTAGAGGTCTCAAAATCGGTCCCTTTCAATGACAGTACTGTTTTTTTCTGTAAAATCCGCAACGTTTTGCTGGAAGAGGCTTTGACGGATTCGGGCAAAAGTCCGGAAGAACGCATACAAAGCATTGCGCCTGTGCTTACCACCTGCGAAACTTATTTCTCGTGGGATGGAAAGAGCCTTGGAGAATGGGGGATTCCCAAAGAATCTTTTCCATTTGTCCGCTGAATCCCATGCTTTTGTAACGACCATTTTCTCAGTTTTGTATTTTTATTTTAGTCTTCTTCCTGCTTTATAGCGAAATGGATTTTGCATAAAATTTTATTGCCTGGGTGAAGTTGCTGCGGCCGCGCCTGTGCGGAAGCATACGTTTTATCTTCTGTGTGCAGGGATATATTATCATTTGGCTTTTTTCATACGGCAAAGAACTATTTTTTTAAACTGTACCGAAAAGAGAGTGCGTCCGGTACGCCGGAGACTGCAAAAAAGAAAAGCGGGAATTTTCCCGCTTTTCTTTCGTCTGTCGGAAGGGTTCGTATTTATGCCCCGATGGACAAGGTGGTAGAACCCAGCGATTTTGCTTTGTTCGAAGCGTCGACTTCTGCAACGCTGATGGTGGTATGCGAAGCAGTCGGCGTGATGACTCCGTCTGCCGGAAGATCGGTCCAGCCGCTTAATACTTCATCGAATTCCGGCGTTTCCGCTTCTGTTCCGGTCTTATAGACCATTTTATTGCCAGATCCGGCGGACGGCGTTACCGTGATTACGCTTTTGCCCTTATCTCCGGCAACGCTTTGTACCTGCAAGGTCCGCAGGATTCCCTGGCCGCCGTGGAAATAAACGCCTTTGGACTTGGAGTCGAGAACGAATGCGTCGTAGATCATGCGTCCTTCGACCAGCCAGCCGTTGATTCCGGGCGGATCGTCATGTACTTCATAGTCTGCCAGTTGTTTCGGGGCCGTTGTGGCAGAAGGATGAACCAGAAGAAAAGCAGTTCCCACCGGCAGGCGCGACGAAGGCACCCGAACGATTTTAACCCCGTCTACATACCCGATCGTGCCGTTGATTACCATCTCCTGCGAGGAATCCCCCTGCTTGGAGAAGGATTCATCGAGCTTAATCATGTTGGCAAAAGCATAGGAGCAAAATGCAATGCGGCCCTCATCCGGGACATTGTTGTTGCCGAGCACTTCGGTCGCTTTCAAAAACTGCTCGTAAGCATTGGTGCGGGTGATGGGTTCCTCGCTGTAGTTGCCGTTTGCAATCGCGGCTTCGGCCTGTTTGGCAAATACCCAGGTGTCAAATTCCGGAATGCTGACTTCGCGGAGCTGGCGGGCGAGCGCCTTACCGGCGTCGCGTACCATTTCGGACTGGAGCTTGCTGCCTTTGTCAATCGTGAAAGTAAAAGAGCGGTCTCTGGAAATGGTAAGAGTCTGGATTTTATCCTGAAGCTCTTCCGGCTCGCCGTAGCGGTTGGAGCCCGTTCTTTGGTAGTCGTTCTGCGCCGCGGTGGGGATGGAGTACACTTCTACCGTCGCAACGCCTGTGAATTTATAGGTATCGCTCGTTCCGGCCAGCGCCTGGCTCCCGACGGAAAACCGCTCATCTACTTTATCGGAATATTTTTTTGCTAAATTTACCATAGTTTATCCTCCTTTATCGTTTCCATTCTTCATCAAAACCCATTTCAAAATCGTCTTTGCCTGTTTGGCTCTTTCCATAGAGTGTGGCGGAGCCAACCGGCGCGCGTTCTTCCATTGCCTTGTTGTGGCGCAGGATACGAACCTCGCGTTCCAGTTCTTCCGCCTTGGCCGCCGCCTGATTGGCCTCGTACTGGTGATACGCCGCCATCAGGGGAATGCCCTGGTCAATGTATTCGATGACCTCTTCCGGCAGAGTGCGGACGTCTGGATACGCTTTCATAAACTCGTTCACTTCGCGTTCGCGAGCCAGCGCCGAATTTCGTTCGCTGGGGATGGAGCTAAAATCAATTCCATTTTGTGCCGCCGAAGCGAAGAAGTCATTCACATTGTCATAGCCCAGTGAGCGGGCAAGCACTTCTGCCTTTTCGAGAATGGGAGCGGCGGCGGACAGGCGCTCATTGATCTTGTCGTAGTTTAACCCCTTTTGAATGAGCGGGACGGCCTCGTCTTCTCCCAATTCCATCTCTTCATGGTTGTATTTTACTTTGAATTTAGCGCCCTGCGCTTCTTCCTGCGCGGCGGGCTGGGAGGAAGCGGCTTCGGAGCCGTTTTCCGGCGTGGGTGCATCATCGTCCGGGCCGGCAAAATCTTCTGAGGAAAACAACTGCGCTCCGTCGTCTTCCATGGATTCCAAAGCATTGTTTTTTTCTTGGTTCATTTTTATTCTCCTTTCATGGTAAGAAAGTTTTTTTGGAGGAAAACGAAAGGGCGAACCCTGAAGGCATATCGTTTCTTCCGAGGCTTACTTTACTATAAAAAGAGGTGCCACTACTGCAAAGCTGGAAAGCCCGCCAAAGAATTTGCTTTTCCAAATCGTTTGGCGGGCAAAGGTTCCGCGCTTTGCGAAGCGCGGTAATGCACTCTCAAACATTTGCTTCGCAAATTTTTTGCCGTGCAAATCGAGGAAAATACTCCGCCCGGCGGAGTATTTACCCCTCGCCGCCTTTGGCGGCTGGGTCCCCTGAAGGGCCTTTCTCGCGAAAATACCAGAAGTCTTTCACCTAAAAAGACAAACGGCGCACCGCCCCTAACGGGGCTGCGCCGGAATGCAATGCTTTTCCTTCGCGGGAAAAGCACTGCACGAAAAGCGCGCTTAAGGGGGCGCGCCAATCCGAGATTGAGCAAAAATAAAGGAACGAACACCTCCCCGCCTTTTCTGCGAAAACGCTTCCCGGTGTTCGCTTTCACATTGCCTTCGGCAATCGTGAATACCCCCTT
>CALYAR010000193.1 GCA_944393585.1 uncultured Clostridia bacterium
CAAGCGGTTAAGACTCCGCCCTCTCACGGCGGCTACAGGGGTTCGAATCCCCTACGAGTCACCATTGGATTAAGTTTGGATGCATAAAGGGTATGTGTTCAGGCTTTTTCTTTTTCTTCGGAAAATACTGGTTGACAAACGTTTGAGATGAGAGTATAATTTCTCATCATATTTATTATTTGGCGGTGTAGCTCAGTTGGCTAGAGCATACGGTTCATACCCGTACGGTCGGTGGTTCGAATCCACTCGCCGCTACCACGATGGAACGGACTATGCTCCGTTCCGATTTTTCTTTTACAAAGAAAAATCAGTCACGCGCTCCGTCGTTCCCCCTCTTTCGTGAAAAGTCTCGCTTGCTATGGCTATGCCTTTGTAAATGCGGGCATAACGCCTCCGCTGCACTATCAACTTTTCACGAGTGCGTCCGCGGCGTAGAGGTATCTTTTTGGACAGTTTAGCCACGTCGGAGCAAAGTCGGCTTTGCTTCGACATTTTTTATTACGCAATGAGTTTGCGAAGCAAACGAAGTGGAATAACAAAAAATATACAATAATTCCTGTGCCCGATGGCGCGATTTAATGGAATACTATTTTTTATACCTGTAGTACAAAAAACACCATTTGTCCGCTATTCTGTTCCTCATTCCCTTAGAAAAGCACGCTTATCTCTTTTGCTCGGCTGCAAGCATCCTTGCGGCGGCTCACTGTTGCTGCTTCTCGCCTTGAGACAGCTTTTTTTTAACGGGGATATCCTTAAAACGCTCAGATTGCATTGCAATATGCAATCTATAACAAACGATAAAATAATCCGGAAATAAAGTTTAAATTATGATATAATTTTCCCGATGAAATGAAAGTTGATCGAATGATAATTTATATCCTCTTAAAATTTGCTGAATTTTGGTATTACGAATCAATGGGAGGTCCGTCATGATAGAAATAAAACAAGCAACAAAAAATGAAATATCGATTATCGAAGAAATAATGGTTGATGTGGAAGCTTTTCTTGACAGTATCAATCAACCGCTGTGGGAAAGAAAAAACGTTACATGGCATGGATTATCCAAACTTTTTAAGATAGAAGATTTTTATATCGCTTACCTGGATCATACTCCGGTTGGCTGCATGGCTTTGGTTGATTATGATCCATTTATGTGGCCGGATATCAAACAGGGTGAAAGTTTGTTTATTCATAAACTTGCAGTAAAACGCAGTGGTGCCAAAAAAGGTGTATCCAAAGCCTTGCTTGATTTTGCAAAAGACAAAGCGGTTCGGTTCGGTATAGGCGAAGTTCGATTAGATACGGACCAATTAAGGCCGAAGGTTAGAAATGTCTATGAAAAACAGGGTTTTGTTTGTGTTGAGGAAAAATGTTTGTTTGAAAAATATTTTACTGCGTTTTATTTATGGAAACAGGAAGACAAATGATGGAGATAGGATTGTTTAGTCTTATGTTTTGTTTTGCAGCTGGTGAAAAGGAGGATACTGCAATGAACGAATACGCAAAGCATGCAGCCATATGGGATTGGGATGGATACGATAATTCGCCTGAATATGATTATTGGTGCAGTTATGCAAAACAATTTGGAAAAAAGGTGTTATTGCCGATGTGTGCTATTGGGCAGGCCGGTGCGTATATGGCGCAGCATGGATTGGATGTAACTGCTTTTGACCTTACCAAAGAAATGATTGAACAAGGAAAAAAACGTTTTGGCTCGATTCCCAATCTTTCCTTCGAAAATGCAGACATTTGTGATCTGCATCTCAAAGATAACAATTATGATTTTTGTTTTATTGCAACGCAGGATTTGAATCTCTTGGCGGATATTGACATGGTGAGAAAGGCCTTTCGGTCGATTGCGCTCCATTTGAGAAAGGGCGCCTGTTTTGCTTTGGAATTGGTCTTGCCTCTGCACGAATCGTTCGCCTATCCGTCACAAACTTATTACCCGCGGGTACCAAACTATACGGATAAAAAAGTGTGGAAAGAGGGAAAAGGCAGGTATGATGCTGTGACGAAAAGGCAATATATAGACCAAGTCATTTATATACAAGATGAAAAAGGGATTGAGTCCATTCCGCATTCAATAATTTTGCAGTATTTTGAAAGAGATGATATCCTGTCCGCTCTGAAAGACGCCGGATTTCACATTGCAGCCGAATATAAGAATCGAGAAAAGGATGTTTGGACCCCTGAAAATCAAGCTTGGATTGTCGAAACAATCCGAAATTAATGTAACTTTATCTAGTTCCAAGGATTACCCTGATACATATCAATGTGCCGGGGATTTTTATGATAAGCATCTGCTTCCAGATTATCGTTTTTTTAAAATGCAGTATTGGACTTTATTTGCCGCCGATTACATTGAATTGGTTCGCAGCGGATGAATAAACCAGACATGTGCAGTTTTTGACGATTGCATCCGAAGTTAAAATATGGTATAACCGTTTTATCACGATTTGTATGGAAAGAGGGAGAGTATGGAAACTGTCGGACAAAAATCTGATGGGAAATGGCTGATCGATTTTTTGCGGGAAAATCCCATGTCATCCTGCCATAAGATCGCGGAGAATTTTAATATGGAAGAAGAAGCGGTCAGACTTGCTTTGGAAAAACTGAAGCTGCACGGAAAGATTCGGGAGGTCACATTGCCGCTCGGCAATGACTTGGACCCATACAGCAAGTTGTTTTATAGTGTGTGGTCGAATGCGTTTCGTGACCTTCGCACCCCAGATGAATTGGTTGCTTATCTTTCCGATGCTTCCCGAAGGCTGGAAAACAGTGAATATATATATCATTATACCAGCTTGGAAAATGCTATCAAAATAATGAAAGGGTCACTCTGGCACCTTGCTGACCCCAAAGATATGAACGATCAGCTGGAATACAAAAACGGAGACAGGGCAAAATGGAAAAACATTTTCTTTGCCAGCTTTATGGCAGAAGACAAAGAAAGCATCGGCATGTGGAGCATGTACGCACAGCCTTGGGAGTCCGGCGTTAAGATTGCCATTCCTTCCAAAACTGCTAGGGAATGGATTGCAAAGACGCCCATCGTCTATGAAATTTCAACGCAAACTTTTCAAAAGACCGGCAGAACAGCAAGACTGGGTGAAGGGGAGCTGAAGCTGTCTGCGGTTGCTTATACCAATGGATTTGAGATGACGCCGCCGGGTAAATTTAAAATTATGTGGAGCAATCAGACAAATGAACACATTTCAAATTTGAGGCAATATCAGAGAGAATTGACAGGATATATGAAGGATCAGGCATGGGCTTATGAAAAGGAAATTCGTATCATGGCGGATTTTCCCAATTTAAACGGATTTCAAAGGGTTGGCATTGACGTGCCGGATTTTGTGATCAATGCAATGATTTTAACACCCAGTCCCTTGTTTGAAGGAGATTTTTATGAAAAACTGCACCAAACCGTTCAAAGGGAAGTACAGATTGACCGAAGCCTTTTCAGCGGCAGGTTAAACGTGAAAAGCATTTGTCAAAACTGTACATGGAAGCGCAGACAGACAATCGGATGAGCATTAGTGCAAATTGCAGATTGACTTGTGCCGGATTGAATTGACTATTCCCCGGAAACTCGTTATAATAGGACTTATGTGTTTAGAAAGCGGAGGGGATTACCGTGCGTCAAATTATGACGAGGGAAAAAAGTTTCTATAAGGAGTTAGCGCGCATTGCATTGCCGATTGCGCTTCAAAATTTAATTACATTTGGTCTGAACATGCTCGATACTGTTATGATCGGAGCAGTGGGAGAATCGGAGCTGGCAGCAGTTGGACAGGCAAATCAGCCATTTTTTGTATTTACGCTTTTCTTGTTTGGAATCGCCAGCGGTTCGTGTATTTTAATCAGCCAGTATTGGGGCAAAGGGGATAAGCGCACCATAGGCAACATTATGGGGTTTTCCATAACGCTGGCTACTGTGGTAGCTTTGCTGGTGACTGCGGCAGTCATGATTTTTCCAAAGCAAATTATGAAGATTTTTATCAACGACGAGACCGTCGCCAACATTGGCGTAGAATATTTAATGGTCGTTGCGCCCTCCTATGTGCTGACGGCAATCTCTACGACTTATCTGTCGCTGATCCGGGCAACGGAGCAGGTATCCGTTCCGCTAAAGATAAATTTGATTTCTCTTGGGACCAATGCACTATTAAACTACATTTTTATTTATGGAAAATTAGGTGTTCCCGCAATGGGCGTTCGCGGTGCGGCACTTGCAACAGTCATTGCACGTATGCTGGAATTGGCGATTGTCATATTTTTAATGACACGAAGGGGAGCAGTAATTCGCCTCAAATGGAGCGATTTCATTCGGATGCCCAAGCTTTTGGTCAAGGATTTTTTCAAATACAGCACGCCGGTTATCATCAATGAAACGCTGTGGGGGCTGGGGATATCGGTGTATGCGATGATTCTGGGACAGCTTGGGCCTTCTGCCGTTGCAAGCTATAATGTGGTGCAGGTTCTGGAAAAACTTGCTTGTGTGGCATTGTTCGGAATTTCCAATGCTACCATTATTCTTCTGGGCAAAAAAATTGGCTCAGGAGAGTATTCCAATGACACCATCATGGTCTATGCCAAAACGACGATGGTACTGTCTCTGGCATGCGGAATTGTTTTCGGCGGTATTTTGATTTTGCTCCGGCCGGTGATCTTTACTATTTATCAGCTTCCGGCAGAAACCATTGAACTGGCCAAACGGATGCTGCTGGTGACTGGGAGCACACTCTTTCTGCGTTCGCTTTCCAATATATCGATTGTGGGAATTCTGCGTTCAGGCGGAGATTCCAACTTTTCTCTGTTCGTCGATACGACCGGCCTTTGGCTCGTTGGAATACCGTTTGGACTAGTGTCTGCTTTTGTATTTCATGCGTCTACGGTTGTGGTTTATGCCAGCTTTGCGGCAGAACAGTTTTATAAATCCGTTGTATGTGTGATAAGAGTTTTGAGCCGAAAATGGATTAAAAATGTGACCAGATAAGGATTTAGCCATGAAAAATTTGATTGCAAAAGACCGGACATTTTATAAAAAACTACTTCGATTGACCCTGCCGATCGCCGGCCAAAACCTGGTCGTATTTGCGCTGAACATGTTAGACACCATTATGCTGGGCAGCATAGGAGAAAATGAAATTGCGGCAGCAGGGCAGGCCAATCAGCCATTCTTTATTTTCACCCTGTTTTTGTTTGGAATTGCCAGCGGCTCATCTGTTTTGATCAGCCAATATTATGGAAAAAAAGATAAATTGAGCATGGAGAGGATTCTGGCATTTGCCATAACCCTGTCGGCTGTAATTTCCGCGGTTTTTATGACATTGGTACTGCTTTTTCCGGAGACGGCAATGCGGATCTATTCGAAAGACGAAACGGTTATTGCCCTTGGAGTGAAATACTTGAGAATCGTTGCACCGTCTTATTTGCTCACTGCAATTTCTACCACCTATTTGTCAGTCATTCGGGCTGCGGAAGAGGTTAAAATCCCATTGAAGGTAAACTTTTTTGCCTTATGTCTGAACGGAGTGCTCAACTATCTGCTAATTTTTGGAAAACTTGGCCTTCCTGCTATGGGGGTAGAAGGAGCGGCGCTGGCAACTCTGATTGCGCGGATTGTCGAGCTTGGAATTGTTGTATTTTTAATTCTTCGCCGCAGAGAAAAATTTGCTCTGCTGCCCTCCCATTTTTTGCATTGGAACAAGACCTTGATCCGGGATTTTATCAAATATGCCTCTCCGGTTATTTTCAATGAAACCATTTGGGGTTTGGGAGTGTCCATGTACTCTGTCATTTTCGGCCAAATGGGGACAACCGTAGTTGCAGCTTATAATGTCGCGCAGGTATTCGAAAAATTTGCGATGGTAGCCCTCATGGGTATGGCAAACGCTGCCACAATTCTGCTGGGACAGCATTTGGGCGCAGGCCGTAAGGAGGACGCGCTTTTATATGCACGAACGATTTTGGTAACGGCGTTTACCCTGTCGATCGGAGTGTTTGCATTTTTAATTCTGATTAATCCGTTCATCTTTCAGGTTTACAAAATCAGTGCAGACGCTGTCGGTACGGCCCGGAGTATCTTATATGTTATCAGCGCAGCAACGCTTGTCAAGTCCATTACCTCGACCGGTATTGTGGGGATTCTCCGCTCCGGCGGCGATACTGGATATGCACTGTTCTTGGATGGAACCGGAATGTGGTGCGTGGGCCTGGTCTGCGGTTTTCTCGCTTGGAGACTTGGACTTCCGGCTTGGGGGGTATACATGGCATTTATGCTGGATGAAGTGTATAAAATGATACTTTGTCTGCGCCGGATCGCCAGCGGCAAATGGATTCGAAACATTACCCGGGAAAAACTGGCGTAAACTCTGCGGCAAATTCATAAAAAGGGGTGCATTTCAATGGAAGCAAGGGAAATTTGCGAATCAGAAGTGAGACGGCTGGCCGCGTGCATTAAAGCACTATCTGACTATCACAATCGTGTTTCGACTTACCACTCTGGTTTCTATCCGAGCCAGCCTTGTGAAAAAACCATGCTCGCGTTTGAAAAGGCCGTAAAGGATGGGACATCGAAAATTGCAGTGGTAGAACGCGATGAATCAATCGCAGGATTCTGCAAAATTGACATCGGAGCGGAAAAGGGAAAACTGGACTATTTGGTAGTATTGGAACAATACCGAAACAGCGGCTTGGGAAAAGTTCTTATGGATTGGGCCATGAGTACCTTTCGAACAGAAGGGGTAAAGCAAATCGAAGTCAAGGTCATTGACGGAAACCCTGCCATTGCATTTTATCAAAAATATGGCTTTCAAATGAATGCGCATATACTTTGGTATACGGAAGAAATACAATAAATTTTTTGCCGTATGGTATTGAAAATTTAAACCAGTTTGGCTATGATAGGATATAGAAATCAATCAGAAGGGATGAATTAAAATGGGCAAATTGAAAATCGGCTGCGTGGGTCTGCGCCGGGGAAGAGATCTGCTAACCAACGTACTGCTGATGAAGGATGTTGAAATCCGGGCCATTTGCGATATGGATGAGGATCGCCGAAATTCGGCCAAGGAATTTTTTGAAAAAGAGAAAAAAGTAGAAAACCTATTGGTTTTTGACAAATTTGAAGACCTGCTCAATTCCGACGTAGAAGCAGTGATCATTGCAACGGAGGCTTCTGCGCATGTCCGTATGTCAGTTCAGGCGCTGGAAGCAGGCAAGCATGTGTTGTCCGAAATTCCCGCTATTAACACAGTGGAAGAGGCAAAAACCATCCGTGCGGCAGTGAACCGCCATCCAAATCTGAAATATATGGTAGGGGAAAACTGCTGCTACTGGGCTTTTATCCATACCTGGAAATCCATGTACGAGCATGGAATGCTGGGAGACGTCTGGCACGCGGAAGCGGAATATTTGCACAATGTCGTACATTTGATGCGCGACAAAGACGGCAATCCAACCTGGCGCGCCTCTTACGATGCCATCAAGTACTTAACCCATGATCTGGGCCCTCTGCTCTTTATTTTAGACGACCGCTGCACAAGCGTTTCCGGCTATGCGCCCAAGATCAATCCCATTGCGGAATATTCGACGGGCACACCCAATGAGCTTGCCGTCTTTACGACAGCCAAGGGCGCGACGATCAAAATTTTCTGCTCCTTTGGAATTACCCAGGAACCGGCGCGGCATAATTTTATCATGTATGGCAGCCGCGGCACAATTGAAACGGCGCGGATGGGGGAAGAGCGCTGCTACGCTTACTTAAAAGACATTCCCCATACCAAAGGGCCGATTGAAATTCCTGTGAGCTCCAGTTATCCGGACGCTTCGGCTGAAATTTTAGGCGGCCACGGCGGCGGCGACTATTTCATGGTTAAAGCCTTTGTGGATTGTATTTTGAAGGATGAAAAACCGCCCATCGATGTAGATCTTGGAATCCGCATTTCCATTCCCGGTATTTTTGCCCATGAATCAGCTATGAAAGGCGGCATACCGGTCGAAATCGAAGAAATCTAAATAGAAAAGTAATGTCCCGCCTTTCCTTAGAAAGACGGGACATTTCAGGCTGCCGAAAAAGTATTGTAATTTAATAAATGGGGTTTGTTAAGGGGCTTTTGCCCCTTAACATGAGATTTGCGGATTTCAAGGACATGTGCCTTGAAATCCGCTCCTATCAAGGGCTGGCGCGGTGAGCGCCGCGCGAG
>CALYAR010000194.1 GCA_944393585.1 uncultured Clostridia bacterium
TGTGTTATACTGGCCATGCGGAAATACATCCTTTCTTGTATGGTTTCGTTTGGTCGCTAAAGCTATAACACAGAAAATGTATTTCCGTCTTTTTGATTATTCTGTTGTAATATATGTATTGTAAAAATAAAAAAAAATAAGATTTTAGTTTGTTGACTCTATTGGATTTATCATATAATATAATATTATGTTTGTTTCTGGAATTATTAAATCCCATTTAACAAATGTATATATAAATCTTGCTGAATAACGTGAAAGTACTTTATCTGGTTGCTTTTACTGTCTGTCAGCAGCCGTATGATTTATATAGAAATGATTTAAGGAGGATGAATATGAAAAGGGCAAAAAAAGGGTTGGCATTTGCACTTGCTTTAATTGTTACGCTTGGCACTTTTGCCGGATGCGCTGATGATACAAGCACAGCAAATACAGATGTCACTCAGTATGCGGAAAGTTCAGCAGAACGGGAACGCAATGTGGGCAAGGAAAGAGTAAAATTGACTATGGTTATGTCCAGTTCCGGGTTAACACCGCCGGAGGGAACAGACTATTCGACCAATGAATGGGCAAAAACATTAGCCGATATGGCAAATGTGGAATTAGAAATTGACCAGCCGGAATACAGCTCATACGACCAGAAGCTGCAGCTGCGTCTTTCCAGCAACGATCTGCCGGACATTGTACATTGTATTGGCGGTTCCTTGACAACCGGAAAAGAAGCGGCATTGGATGGTGCCTTTGTCAATTTGAATGATTATTACGCAAACAGCGTCAATGTCAAAAATGTTATTTCTGAAAATCAGATGGCGTGGTGTGAGTCGGCAGACGGCAATAATTATTACATTCCGATGAATTATACCGGTGCTCCATTGGGATCATGGATTATGGCCCGCTGGGATATGGTGGAAAAGTATAATGACGGCAAATGGCCGACAACAGTGCCGGAATGGACGGCACTGCTGCAAGAAATTCATCAGGCTGAACCGGATCTGCTTCTTTTGTCGAATCAGCTGAATAAGACAGGATATTCACTGGGATATGGCGGCCGCGCAATTTATAAAATGTATGGTTTGTCTGCGCCAGCCGGTGGTGAAGAAATTTGGGATTACGACGAGCAGAAAGCTGTCAACGAATTTCTTACTCCGGAATACAAAGCTGCAACCGATTTGATGAGACAGCTTTATGAAGAGGGAATTCTGGATCCGGAGTTTGGAACAACAGAAAAATGGGCAGATAACAAAAAGACAAAAGGTGTTATCATGGAGGGGAACAATTCCACCCAGGTTACTTTCAAAAGATTAAATTATCCGGATTATCCAGAGGCTAAGGAACATGAATGGAGATATGCCGCTCCGTTTACCGAATTCCCAGAAGAAGTTCGTTGGCCGGAAACGGCTTACGGAACCCGCAGCAGCGGTATTTCTTCGCATGGAGTATTTATCGCAGCCAGCTGTAAAAATCCAGACCGCGCTTGGGATGTGCTGGAGGCGCTGTCTTCCACTGAGTTCAGAGATTTCTGTGTTTGGGGGAAAGAAGGCGTGAACTATGAAGTAAAAGATGGAGAAAAAGTTCCGATTGTGGGACCGACTCTGTTATCTTCCAATGATCCAGATGTGTTCCGCTGGCAGAGACAGTATCTGATTATTTGGGGATTCCCGGAATACCGCGAATATGATATTGCTGCGGCAAAGCTGGAAGATGAGGAATTTACCAATGAACAAGTAGCTTCCTATGAACCGATTGACGAGTATGCTGGAAAAGTTGGAAACAGTCCAATTTATCTGCCTTATACAATGTCTGATGATGCTTCCCGGAAGAAAGCAGAGTCGCAGGCAAGTATGTCTACCATTACAATTAATTACATCATGGGTAAGATCAGCGAAGCTGATTTCGAAGCAGAAAGACAAAAGTGGGAAGAGGAGTATGGATTCATTGCGGAAGAGCACACAAAGGCAATTAATGACTATGACCGTGCTCAGGCAGAGGCGATGGATGTCCAATTCACATTAGACTAAAATAGCCAATATCTTTTTCAATTAATTCGTTTTATAAAAGGGCCTGTTGTTTTCAGAATGAAAGCAGCAGGCCCACCCTCCTTTTTTGAGATATTTTTGATTGCGGCGAACAAATGTTACTTAGCCCTACAGGCGCAGTCGGCATACAACTGTTCCAGCCGGCGGGTGACAGTTGTCAAATCGTATGCTTCCCTTATATTCTTTTTTGCCAGTTTTGACATTAACGCTTTTTCAGAGGGGTGCTCTATCAGGTAATCGATTTTTTCGATCAGTGCATCCTGATCTTTCACTGGAATCAGAAAACCGTCCTTTCCGTCTTGAATCAATTCTTCCGGTCCTCCGCATCGAGTGGCGATGGTTACAACTCCCAAACTCATAGCTTCTCCGACGGACAATGAAAAAGATTCAGAAAGTGAAGTGCATACATTGAGATCAAAGATGTTAAATGCTTCAGCCGGATCTTCGATAAAACCGCTAAAAATGACCCGATCACGGATTCCAAGTGAATCACACATAGCCTGCAAGTTATCTTGCAGGGAACCTTTTCCAACAACTAAGATTTTAGCATGGGGATGGCGTGCAAAAATTTGAGGTGCTGCCGCAAGAAGATATTTGTGCCCTTTGATTTCTTCTAAACGGCCTAAAATTCCAATCACAAAATCGGTCTCAGAAAGAGTGTATTGTTTGCGCAGGCGTTTTTTTTCTTCGGAAGAGAACTCCTGCAATGGCCGGATGCCATTCGGTATGAGAACAATTTTTTTGGGCGGAATTCCCTGGCGGCATAGATTATCATAAGTTGCCTGACTCACCGCAATAACCTTATTGCAAAGCAGTGCACCCGCCCGAGCCATGAGGCGGGACTTTATGGTAGGAGTGCCCTCATCCAGGCAGTGTTTGGTATAAATAGTGGGAATTGCAGAGCATTTTCCCGCAATTCGGGCTGAAAGCGAGGCATGAGTATGGAGAAGCTGAATTTGCTCCTCCTCAATAACAGTACGGATGGGACCAATTGCTTTCCAGTCCAGCGAAGATTCCTGCATGGGAAGTTTATGCACTCGAATATCCGGATCGGTAATCCGATCTGCTAATATGCTATCCTGTGGGAGAATAACACTAACTTTGAATTTTTCTTTGTCATAATGACTCAAATAACCCAAAAGCCAAATTCCTGCTCCTCCAATGTTTTTATCCGTAATGACATGACAAATATGGTACAAAAAACCGCCTCCTCTTTTGGTTTATTATAATCCGGAGAACCCTTCGGGTCAAGAGGGAACGGTTTTTCCATGATTTATTGTTTGTTGGCGGATTCGTCGCTTTTATCAAATTTGGAAGCAATCCAAGTAACGAAATAAAGAATTAGAATTGATATTCCAGCAATTCCTAAATAGAAAAGCGTTAGCTTGACAATTTGGCCAATACTGGCAGGAACAAAACGAGCATCGGTATAATATTGGAGAAAAACCTGCATATCGATTGGAACAAAGCGCAGCAAGAGAAGAAGAATCAGAACGGAAAGCGCAGCACACATAATCTTTCCTAAAATATAGGGACGCAGTGAAAGGTCGGTTTTCGAAATAATTCCAATGACCTGAAAATGGACACACATTCCGGCAAATCCCATCATGGCAGCACAAAGAAGCAAACGCTGCGATAAAGAAGCGGAAAGGGAAGAAGCATCCAGGCAGCCGCGTGTCACTTCAAAAAATCCGCCAACTCCTGCCGACAGCAAAGAGGCATCTTGAAAGATACCGTTGGTCATTACACGAATAAACACACTGAATGCTACTACAAAACCGCATACACTCAAAATATTAACTACGGCATTTTTGATACTGCCGCAGATACAGGATGAAATGCTCTCAGATGCGAGGCTTATTTGTTTTGCAGCTGGTTGTTCTGTAGTTTTGGAATGGCGATAAAACCGGAATAGAAATCCGGTTAATAATGCCGCAAGAACGTGGGAGATATATAATAGAATTCCTATTTTTTGACTGTGGAACATGCCGACTCCAACTGCTCCTAAAATGAAAAGAGGACCGGAATTTGTGCAGAAGGCAAGCATTCGTTCTCCTTCTTCTTTTGTGCATAGATTACGGCTTCTCAAATCTGCTACTGCTGACGCTCCCACGGGATATCCGCTCAAAACACCTGTAATCAATGCAAGAGCACCGCTTCCCGGAACATGGAATAACGGCTGCATAACCGGATTGAGATACTTGGATATATATTTTGCAAATCCAAGTGATATCAATAATCCAGAGCAAACAAAAAAGGGGAACATGGATGGGATAATGGTGTTAGCACAGACAAAAAGCGCATTTTTGCATGCCTCTACCGATAATTCCGGATTTGCAACCAAAAGCGCAGCAAACAAAAAGGCGATTGAGAGGATTAAAAGTTTTTTTAGTTTATAAACGCAAAAATATTGATGTTTCATTGGGCGCCCTCCTTTTTTACATGTATATGAATGAAGGTGGGGCAATTTGCATAAATTTGAATAGAACCGCAGTGGAAGAGAGCCAATTGAATCAGTATCGAAGGCAGATTGGAGGCGTAATACATTGCGCAATGCAAAAAAAAACAATTCTGGAAAGTTATCTTTTGGAGAAAAAGCGGCAGAAGCTTTGGAATTGCCAAAAGAGATGTTTGGTATGCCCAAAGCCGTTATTTATGGCCGGCGTGAGATTTCGATTGAAAATTTTGACAGTATTTTAGAATTTGGTGAAATGAAAATCCGGTTGAAAACCAAAACATATCATCTGACAATCATGGGAAGCCGTTTGAATATTAAAAATATTTCCCCCGATATGATACGAATCTCTGGAGAAATTGCAAATATTGAATTTACATAAGGGATGGGGTGATGTATAATGATATTTGATAGACTTGCAAATTTCTTTCGCGGTTCGCTTAGGATTCGGGTAGAAGGCGGTTCGGTGGAAAAATTTTTAAATATTTGTACATATCATGGTATGGAAATCCGGAATGTCCATAAATTGGAGAACGGTGCTGTACTGCAGTTCTCTTGGATGGACTGGAAAGAAGTAAGGAGGATTGCAAAAGATAATGATTATCAGTGTACAATTATAACGAAACGGGGACTGCCCGTCACAGCCGGACGTATGAAGAAAAGATATTTTTTTATTGCCGGTCTGCTCTGCTGTGGGTTGTTTTTTGCCGCTTCCGCTCAATTCATCTGGGCGATTGAAGTGAACGGAAATGAGACAATATCAGCAGAAGAAATACTAGAGGATTTGGAATCCGTCGGATTTAAGGAAGGTGTTTACAAAAATAAATTTGATCTTGCTCTTTTAAAGGAAGAAGTCCTTCTAAGAAATGATAAGCTTGCATGGATTTGGGTCGATATTGTTGGAAATAAGGCGGTTGTAAATGTAAAAGAAAAATCGCCGATTCCTGAAATGGTACCCGATGATGTTCCCTGTGATATTATTGCGCAGAAGATGGGCATCATACAAAAAAAGGTTGTAAAAAATGGCCGAAGCATGATTGAAGTCGGAGACACGGTATTTCCGGGTGATTTGCTGGTAGCAGGGACAATTGACAGTGAGACCGAAGGAGTACCGACACGGCTTGTCCATGCGTCCGGTGAGGTATATGCGCGAACATGGTATGAAAAAACGGGAGAATTCACTTTAACCAAAGAATATAAAGTATACACGGGACGAGAACAAAAATATTGCCGTTTGAAGCTGTATGGTTATGAAATTCCTTTGTCCAGAAAAGAATCCAATCCATATGCGCATTTTGATGTAGTGACAGAAAAAAAAGATTTAAAAGTGGGGGAGGATCATTATCTCGGCATTTCTTTGATTATTGAGACCGTACGCGAATATGAATTTGTAGAAGTACCCATGTCTTTGGAAGATGCCTTAGAGAAGGCCCAAAATGCCTTGAGGGCGGAAATAGAAAAAGAACTTTCGCTGACTTATGAAGAAGTGAAAAGCGATTTTACATATGAAATGGCTGGTGAAGATACCATTGTGGCAAAATTAAAAGGTGAATTCATTGAACAAATTGGTATAACGCAGCCGTTTGAATCAGGGGTGATTGAAAACAATGGAGATGGAGAAGACTTATGAATTTGACGGAAATGTGGATATGGCTGGGCTGTTTGGAAGCTTTGACCACAACCTCAAATTGATTGAACAGAATACGCATACCCATATTTTAAATCGTGGCACAGATGTGCGGATCGTAGGGGAGGAAGAAAATGTAGAAAAGGCAGGAAAGGTTTTTTCCAATTTGCTTTCTTTGATGGAGCGGGGAGAAACTTTGAATGATCAAAATATCCTATATGTAATCAGTATGGTAAACGAAGGTATTGACCAAGGCGCTTCTCTTTTAGCGGACGGTACGGTTTGCATCAGTGCAAAGGGAAGGGCGATCAAAGCCAAAACGCTGGGGCAAAAGAAGTATTTGGAAGCGATTAAAAATAACACCATCACATTCGGAATTGGACCGGCCGGAACCGGCAAAACTTATCTTGCAGTTGCAAGTGCGGTCACAAGCTTTCGCAACAAAGAAGTCAGCCGGATTATTTTAACTCGTCCTGCTGTGGAAGCGGGTGAAAAGCTGGGATTCTTGCCAGGTGACCTGCAAAGCAAAGTAGATCCCTATCTGCGGCCGCTTTATGACGCTATGTACGACATGCTGGGGGCGGATGGATATGCGCGCTATTCAGAAAAGGGAATGATTGAGGTGGCTCCGCTTGCTTACATGCGAGGCCGTACTTTGGATGACGCTTATATTATTTTGGACGAGGCTCAAAACACAACGCCGGAGCAGATGAAAATGTTTTTGACGCGTATCGGATTTGGTTCCAGGGCAATTATAACCGGCGATATTACGCAGATTGATTTACCCTCGGATACGAAGTCCGGACTAAAAGAGTGCATGAAAATATTGAAAAATATTGACGATATTGCTTTTTGCAGTTTTACAGAAAAAGATGTTGTCCGTCATCCGCTGGTACAGAAGATTATCAAGGCATATGAACGGTATGATGAAAATCTGGAACGAAAGAGGAACTATAAATGAGTCGGGTGACAGTTTTTTTTGAAGAGAGTCCGGACATGCCTAAGCTTCCGGAAGCTTATCGGCGAAATATTCAGCTGTGTCTGGATTTGGTGGTAAAAAAATTAGGACAGAAAGATGCGTTTGAAGTTTGTATCACAATTGTAGACAATGCAGAAATCCGGAAGTTAAATGCAGATGCCAGAGGAATTAATAAAGTGACAGATGTTTTGTCCTTTCCCATGCTGGAGCGGGAAACAGCTGAAGCGCAAAATTTTGCCTATGAGGACCGTAATCCGGAAACGGGCGCTGTCATATTAGGCGATATTGTGATTTCAGCAGAACGGGCAAGGGAACAGGCGCGAAGCTATGGCCATAGCCTGATGCGGGAAATTTGCTTTTTAGCAGTCCATTCTATGCTGCATTTATTTGGTTATGACCATGTAGACAATCAGGAGGAAGAGGCATTTATGATTCAAATGCAGAATGAAATTTTGAATGAGGCTGGCATTACAAGAGATGCGATGCCGGAAAGTGCATATGATTAAGAATAAGAATTTTTTGCAGAGCTTTTGCTGTGCCGTAAGGGGACTGGGGATCGCAATTCAAACTCAAAGAAACCTGCGGTTCCACATTTGTGCTGCGGCTGCGGTTTTGATATGTTCGGGAATTTGCCAAACGGATCGAGTGGAACAGATTCTGCTGATACTAACCATTGGCATGGTTATTGCGGCAGAGCTTCTCAATTCGTCATTGGAAAATGCGGTAGATCTTGTTACAGAAGAGTACAATGAATATGCAAAACGTGCAAAGGATATTGCCGCAGGAGGTGTTTTGATTGCGGCAGCCGCAGCAGTGGCAGTAGGAATCATGGTTTTCTGTGATGCTGAGCGGATCCGGATCTTAATGGAAATACTGTTTGGATCGTGGATTGCAATCGCCGGTGTGGTTTTATATGCGGCATTATCACTCATTTTTATATTTTACAGAAAAAATTAGGAGAACGGGGACACAACATGGAAAATAAATTTAAGTCAGGATTTGTATCCATCATAGGGCGGCCGAATGTGGGAAAATCAACGCTGCTCAATCGAATTGTAGGAGAAAAAATATCCATAATTTCGGATAAACCGCAAACAACCAGGCATAATATCTTAGCGATTTATCATGCAGATGATTTGCAGATAGTATTTACGGATACGCCGGGAATTCACCGGCCCAAAAATAAATTGGGAGAATATATGATTCAGGCAGTGCACAGTTCGCTCAATGAAATGGACGCTATTTTATTGGTAGTAGATGCACAAAAGGAAATATCCGAGACGGAGCGGAACATTCTGTCGAATTTAGAAGGGACTGAAACACCTGTCATTTTAGTTATCAATAAAATTGATTTGATTAAACGGGATTGTCTTTTGCCGATTATTGCGGACTATAGTTCACTATTTTCATTTTCGGCTATTGTACCGGTCAGCGCTTTGAAAAATGACGGAATCGAGGCGGTTATTTCAGAACTTTCTCATTTGTTAAAGAGCGGCCCGAAGTATTACCCGGATGATATGGTTACTGACCAGACAGAACGGGAATTGATGGCCGAGATAATCCGCGAAAAGCTGTTGTGGTTTTTGCAAAAGGAAATACCGCATGGCATTGCCATCGAGATTCTTCAGATGAAGGATAAGGGTGATATTTACGACATTTCTGCAAACATATATTGCGAAAAGAGCAGTCATAAAGGAATTATCATTGGAAAAAATGGTGAGTTATTAAAGAAAATCGGAACCTTGTCCCGAACAGAAATGGAGAAGAGACTTGGAAAAAAAGTGTACCTTCAGCTTTGGGTTCGAGTAAAGGAAGACTGGCGGAATAATAACTATTTGATGAAAAATTTGGGTTTTGAATAAAAAATCATACAGTTTTTCCGGTTGTTAACGAGTATAGTTTTCTATGAGAATGCGAAGCCTTATGAATGAGGTGTTTTTCATGAGACAAGAAGAAAAGCGGGGACTGTCCAATTTTGCATGGGATGTTTTTAAAACCAGCGGTAATATAGAAAGCTATCTGTTATATAATGAGATACATGAGCAGCAAGAGACCCAACATTACAGCGATTATACCAATCATATTTTAGGTGATTTAGTGTGGCAGAATGGAAGGCAGAAGGAATTATCTTAAATCAAATGGATTTGGGAGAACACGATCGAATCTATACAATTTTAACGGCACAATTGGGGCGAATCCGCGCTGTGGCAAAAGGCATCAAACGCAAAAAAAGCGCGCTTGCCCCTTGCGGCCTTTTTTTGTATGGTGAATTTATTCTCTTAGAAGGCCGGGAGCTCTACTATATCAAGTCTGTCAGCACGATCAGCGAGTTTTTTGGGCTGTCCGCGGAGGTAGAAAGTTTTGCCCTGGCCTGCTATTTTTCCAAACTGGCACAGGCAGTGTCAGCAGAGAAGATGGCAGATCAAGCCATTTTAAAACTTCTCCTCAATACCTATTATACATTGGAGAAGCGAAAAATTCCTTTTTATATTGTCAAAGCTGTGTTCGAGTTAAAATTATCTGAGTTGGCAGGATTTATGCCCAGTCTCAGCCAATGTACCAGCTGCGGAAAAACAGAATCAAAGGTTTATTATTATTCCGCTGCTGCCGGCGGGGTTTTATGTGAGGCTTGTGTTGGGCGTTATTCTGATCATAAATCCATTTCTCCAGCGGTTTTGCAGGCAATTCGATATATCGTGATCTCCCCCTTAAAAGAAGCGTTCCGGTTTCATTTAGCGCAGGAATATCAGGAAGAATTAGCCGAAATCGCACAGGAACATGCAAATTATTATATACCGGGAGGACAAAGAGCTCTTGACTATTATAAGACTTGCGTGGCGGCGGAAACAACAAGCCTAAAACTGGTGAGGAAAAATGAAACGGATCAGGAATAAAAGAGAATACCAGAAATCATCTGAATTTGGAAAAGATTTTTTTGTTAATTTAGTAACAATAATACAAAAAAGAGTGGGAACAGTCATTGGAATTTGTCTGACTGCAATTGGTATTTTTATTATATTTTCCCTCGTCTTATCGTTTGTAAACTATGAGGCATTTGAATGTTCTTTTGACAGTCCTTATTTTGGAGCTGTAAAACTGGCTGTTATTGTTGTAGTAATTTATACCCTGATTAGTACGGCAGATTTTATTATTAATTTTATCCTGGTTCGGCTTCCGGCTGATGTTATCAATTCCGCCCGAGATGAATTTTTGCTGAAAATGAATCTTAATGTGGTCCGTTATGCAAATGGAAATCCAATTACGGCATTTCTCATTCGCCTGTTTAATTATGTTTCCTTATCTCCCAGTATTATCAATTCTCCTACCGTGAATTTTTTGATGGGTTTTATTTCAATCTTTGGAGTCGTTTTTATACTGTTTCTGAAACATGTGTTTTTGTGGATCTTCAATCGATTCATCAAACCCATTTATCAGCCCATATTGGATCGAATTTTGAAGAAGGTTCACCAGCGGAAAGAAAAGATTGCACAAGGAATGAAAGAAAAAAATATTATCATTCAATCCGATATTAAAAAGCAAGCAGAGAAAATTTCCGCTGCGGCAAAACGATATCAGTGGAATAAGAAGGATACAGGCGACTCCCGGGAGAAAACAAAAAAAGCGCCTAAATAAGCGCCTTTACGATTATGTTCAGCTGGCAGACATTGATCGAGGTCATTTGATCCACAACCAATGCAATTTTTTTAGCAATTTCATGGCAAAGCGGCCGAATTGGGTATTTCCCGAAACGCAAAATAAGATCCAAATTGATATAGGCTCCTTCCGGAGAGGAACGGACGTTGGCCTTTGCAACCCGGACGACCTGTTTGAAATTTGACGCTTCAAAGGAACAGATGTCAGCGATGACATTATCGGAGATCGTGTAGTCTCCCAAATAGGAGAAGGTAGGCCGGACAATCGTCTTTTCGCCTTTATTGACGGGAGTCTTTTTGCTTTTTGGAAAGAAAACCGACGTGATAGAGTCAATAAAATAACCGGAAAAGTCCTTTTTGATTTCAAAGGTTGGAACCGGTATTACGTGTTTCCCCTCTGTTTGGCGCATTTTTTTTGCCGCGGCTATTTCTTCTTCGGTTGCAATGTCACGGATTTGAATGATATGACAGATTGGATCCAATTCCAAAGCTTTTACGATCTTTTGAATCATGTTTTCCGAAGTGCCTACAACAAGAATTTTTGCGTATTGATGTACTGCGATTGCTTTTTTTACTGTATTTGCATGAATAGGATCACTGAACAAAGCACGCCGGACCGCCGCCATTTTCGTTTTTTCTTTTTTGGCAGAAATACCGGCTACAATTTTATTTTCACTGATCAATAAACCATCGTCAATAATAGCAGGGATGGACAACCGGCTGGCTACCCAGGGAGCGCGATAGCTTTTCCCGCTTCCACTTTCTCCGCAAAATCCATATACCAGCATGTGACCATCCCTTCATCATTACTCACTTTGATTTTTATATGTTTCCCGTTCTTGAATTTTATAGGCCAGCGTCATAAGGCTGTCAGAAAGGTGTACGTTTTCAACAGCAACGCGGCCCTTTTCAATTACTTCCAAATCGACGGAAGAAAAATTCCACAGCCCTTTTACGCCGCTGGCGATGAGACGCTGAGAAATATCCAAAACTCCTTCCTTCGGCAACGCTAAAATTGCAATATCGACAGGGTTCTTTTCGATAAAACTCTCCAAAGAAGAGGTGTGCATAATTTCTATGCCGGCAATTTGTTTGCCTACCTTTTCTTCACTGATATCGAACATACCAATCATCCGAAAGCCGCGGCGTTTAAATCCTGGATGATTTGCCAGCGCATGACCCAAATGTCCACATCCAATAATAATTGTATTGTAACCTTGATCCAAGCCAAGGATTTTACTGATTTCTTCATGGAGATATTCCACATTGTACCCATATCCCTGCTGGCCGAAACCGCCGAAGCAGTTTAAATCCTGACGGATTTGCGATGCGGTTACATTCATTCGTTCACTTAATTCTTTGGATGAAATCCGACGGATGTCCTGGCTCAGTAAATCACTTAAATAACGGTAATAGCGAGGAAGCCTTCGGATTACAACCAGTGATACTTTTTTATCCTGCGGCATAAAAACACTTCCATTCTCCTTATACTTGCTTTAACACCAGATGGACTGGCAACCCGTTTTCGTACGGCGGGAAGATTTCCCCTTGAATTAGGGGAGTGGCATAAGCAATGAATGCTCCGGTTACGTCATTTCTCTCCGGCGAGATGAATTCAAGAGGAACGGTTTTCTCTGCGTTGGCCGCATTTTGAATATCGGTGGAGGAAAACGTCAATTTATAGGATGAGGAAGCTGTACGCGTTCCTATGATCATTTTTCCGGTTTCGCCGCGCAGCGCCGCTTTGACCGCTTCCTGGCCAAAGGCACAAGATTCCTCAATATCCGTCTTGGAAAGAAGATGTCCTGCCGCCCGCTGCAGAACGTTCAGTTCAATTCCGCGTGCTTTGCAGCCCAAAGTGCTGCGCACATAATTTTCCAAAACCTTTGCCGTTCCAGACAGGCATTTATGACCAAATACGTCGGTTAATCCGCTGGATGCACTTTCGCATACAAAAGTTCCATTTTCCTCTTTGATCCCTTCGGATACACATACAATCACATTGCTGTGATCCTCTTGTACTCGCTTTACATCTGCGACAAAGCGTTCATAGGAGAACGGAATTTCGGGCAGATAAATTAAATGCGGAGCGATGGAATCTTCACACCGGGCCAATGCAGATGCAGCCGTCAGCCATCCCGCATGTCTTCCCATAATTTCAACAATCGTGACGGATTTTAAATCATAAACGTCACTGTCGCGGGCAATTTCTTTTACACTGGTGGCTATGTATTTTGCTGCACTTCCAAAACCGGGCGTGTGATCTGTAATCGCAAGATCATTGTCAATCGTTTTGGGTACTCCAATAACATAAATATCGTAATTTTTCTGTCTGGCATATTCACTCAGTTTGGCAACAGTGTCCATAGAGTCGTTGCCGCCGATATAGAAAAAATACCGGATATCATGGGCCTTCAAAAAGGAGAAGATTTGTTCATATACAGAAGGATCGGAGAAATCCTTTGGCAGCTTATAACGGCATGAGCCCAAAAAAGAGGCCGGCGTCGTTTGAAGTGCTTGAATCTTTTCATCAGTTGTTAAAATTTCATCTAGAATAACAATTTTGTTCTTTAAAATTCCCTCAATTCCATTGACAGTTCCATATACTGTGTCAATTCCCGCTTTTTTTAATTCTGTAAAGACCCCTGCTAATGTAGCGTTAATAGCAGCCGTAGGGCCTCCGGATTGTCCCACAATCGCATTGACAGGCATAGTTTTTCCCCTTTCCTTCCTAACAATCAATTGTATTTATTATACTATGACGGGATGAAAAAATCAATGATTCTAGTATGAATTTGTTAGTTTTTTAACCCATAAAAAAACTCTTGAAATGCGATTTGCATTTGCCGCAAGCCGTCTTTCAGGAGTTTTTTGATACTATGCTAATAACGTAATAGATTGAGAAAACAATCTTGTTAAGCGGATTGGTTGAGATGATCTTTGACAAAGAATAAAATGGGGTTTAAAGATTCACGGTCAGTATAGTCTACTTTCGTTCCCCATATATCTAAAAGGCCGCGATCACTTTCACTGCGTTTTGTTTCTGGTTTTTTCAGCAGCATTTTCTTCATCATTCCCATCATAGCCCGATGCAGCAGGGAAAGAGAGGGAAAATCAATCCCGCCTCTTAAATGGAAAAAATGTATGGTTTCCAACATTTCTTGATTAAACTGCTTTTTTACTTCAGAAAAAATATCATCTTTTTGAGGATCGGCCAAACCCACAGTAAAAAGAACTAAGGTTTTTTCTTTCAGTACATTAAAATTTTTGATAAAAAGCGACGCGCCGGAAATTCCTCCCGCATAGATTCCGCCGCCCAGCAAAATGATGTCGTACTGCTCCAGCTGTTTCACCGAAACTTGATCTGTTTCCATTATATCGCAGGAAAGAGAATCGGCCAGCCAATGAGCATACTTTTTCGTATAGCCATATTTGGATTGAAAAACGACCACAACACGTTTCATTTTTATTTCTCCTTATCATATTCCAACTGTTTTAGCAATTTTAATAAAGCAGATTGCAGGATATCTTGTTCGGATGAAGTTAATGTAGAGAACAAATTCAGAAGGAATGCTTCGTTTTTGGTCCGATTCTCTCTTTCATACTGATATGCCTTTTCTGTCACAATTAACCTCACAATCCGATGATCCGATGAATCTTTTTCTAACTTCAAAAATCCCTTGCTTTCCAAACGGACCGCAACCTTTTTTACGTTTTGATGGCTTAACCCGACACAAGCTGCTGCTTCACTGATAGAGGGCGGAGCGGAGAAACAGGTCGTAATGGCTGCCAATAAAAACCATTGCTTGCTTGTAATTTCGCCCAAAAACCGACTGCCTATGGTTTCAAGCCGGTTGGATATCAGAAACAAAAGGGCAAAGATGCGTTTAGAAGGGTCCATGGATTGCAGAAAAAGGGAAGCATACATTGTCACACCTCATAATAAGTAACTAGTTACATATTAATATAAAACATTGATCGTGTCAAGTAATACGGGAGAAAAATCCCTTGAAAATTTCCGATATCTCTTTTATGATAGAAAGAGATATTGCATTCATGTTGAATAAGAATTGCAAAAAGGAGAAAAGAACATGGTATGTTTTCGAATTTCAGCTCAGCTGGAGGAGGTTTCTTGTCAAAATTTACAAGATCAGGCATATATCGCTGTGATAAACCTGGAAGAAGCAAAACAAGGGCTTATCATCCATCCGGACAATATTCCTCCTTTTCAAACCGCACGCTTTTCCAAAGCAGAGGTAAGAGGGGATTTTCTCTGTGGAACAATCTGCATACCGGAAAGGGATAAACGAAAAGAGAGAATCCGATTTGCTTATGTAATTCGGCAGGAGGGTATTTTGCTGATAGACAATTCCAAATTTGCATTATCGCTGCTGCAAAAACTAACAAAGACAAAAACCTGGAAATCACCTGGGATCGGACATGTTTTTTATGATTTTCTGGAGCTTATGATTGCTGATGATCTGGCAAATTTAGAGGATTTGGAAAATCGGCTGGCTAAAATGGAAGATGCAGCTCTTTTTGGCACATTGGAAAATTTCAACAGTCATATGATTGCGTTTCGAAAAGAGGTATTGACTTTATTTCATTATTACTCTCAGCTTTTTGATATTGGAGTTGTTTTGCAGGAAGATGAAAACGGCTTGTTTCGAAAAGAAGAACGGCAGTTATTTCGTTTGTTTGCAGAACGGATTAACAGGCTGCGGGAAGAAACGCAGTTGCTTCGGGAATACTCCACTCAGGTTCAGGAAGTATATCAGGCGCAGATTGATATCCGTCAGAATAAAATCATGAAAATTCTAACGGTTGTAACTACAGTATTTCTGCCTCTTTCTTTGATTGCAGGATGGTATGGCATGAACTTTACCTCCATGCCCGAATTTGGCTGGAAATATGGTTATGCGTTTGTTATTTTATTAAGTGCAGCGGTTGTATTGCTTTGCATTTGGATATTTTGGAAAAAGAAATTTTGGTGATGCAGAAACAGGGAGCACAGCAGCTTCTCTGCTGTGCTCCCTTCATTCTATTCCCGCTTGATTAGGGTCTTTGATATCATAGACCCGGTAATAATCTTTTGTTTCCGGATTTTTCACTGTTTCGCTTTGATTTTTGGAGAGTAATTTCACAATTTGATACACATCAATCCAAATCTCTTTCGATCCCTCTTTTTGTGATTCATCAAAAATCAGCTGCATTCCAAAGTGAAGATGCGGCTGCTGAATGTTATTGACATTTTCTTTGGTACTGTAACCGGTGCGGCCAAGATAGCCAATCACATCACCTGCTTTTACAATGGAACCTTCTTTGAGATCTTTTCGGTAAGGAAAATTCTGCCGTAAGTGAGCGTAATAATAATAGCGTTTCTGGTCAAAGCTGCGAATACCAATTCTCCAGCCTCCATACTGATTCCATCCCAGGCATTCTACGACTCCGCCTTCTACGGCTACGATTGGAGTTCCTACGGCCCCCATCATATCGTGGCCCAAATGTCTGCGCTGATAGCCATAGGACCGGCTGTTTCCAAAATCGTCATAATCTTGATAGGGGAAGCCCTTTGCTATGGGAAGGAAAGCCTTCAGACCATATTTTGTCTCCCATCGTTTTCCGTTTTCTGCTGTTTCGTCTTTTACTTCAATCTCATATTCTCCCACAAATTCGGCCAGTACGGCTTCATAAGCTTCCAGATAATAAGAATAGTACTTTAGGTTTTCTGTCAGTTCCTCCATGGTTTTTCCTTCCCTTAGAAGGTTTGCTACTGAGTCGAGTTCTTTTGTTTTAAAATTGTCGAAGTTTCCTCCGTTTTTGGCCGTAACATAAGCCAGCAGCTCAATCCAATCCAGTTTTATTTCTTCTTGCTGAGAGGCAATGTCAAGCTGCATGGCCTTGTCTAGGGCTTCATAGGTAACATTAAAATCTACCCATTGAATATAATCTTTGGCTTCTTCCTGATTTTCTTGTGCAAAACTGCGATAAATTCCGCCCGATAGAAAAACAATACATAAAACCAGGGCGATGCGCCGAAGGAGCTTCTTTTTATGAAGCACGAGAATCATATTGATACCACCTATCATGATCTTGGTTTCATTTATACTTATGCAGGAGAAGTTCCAATCATGACTTGTGCTGCCGGATTCAGCGGCTGCTGTACTGGCGGCATTCTAAATTTCGTGCAGGATTTTGCTTTGGTTCATGAAGGAGTATGATGACCTTTGGCGTCCCTATAAACGGTACCAAATCAATTAGAATGATGAAATACTTGGGTGATTGAAAATGATAAAGGAAAAGATAAATCGAACGGAGCAATTGAGTTTGCCGGGAGCGTCAAAAGAACAACGTTCCGGACGTATTTTTGAGATATTTCACAGAAAATGGGTAAGACGTTCTCTTTGTATTATTTTGATCTTGGCACTTGCAGTTCCATATATGGTGTGGCAGGCGACGGGACTTGAGCTTAATTTGATTTCGTATCAAAGCGACCGTCTTCCCCAGGAATTAAATGGATTTAAAATCCTGCAGGTATCTGATTTGCATAACAACGAATACGGTAAAAACCAGGAAAAGTTACTGCAAATGACTAAAAAGGCAAAACCTGATATGATTGCTATAACAGGTGATTTGATTGACCGCAATGATATCGAGCATGCTGTAGATTATGTGCAGGGAGCTGTTTCCATCGCTCCTGTATTTTATGTTCCTGGAAATCACGAAGCCGAACATCCGGAGGGATATCAAAAGTTAAAGAAAGAGCTGGACGCAATGGGAGTTGTTGTATTGGAGGATGAAGCAGTGACCTTGACAAGGGGAAATGCCAAAATTCAGGTAATTGGAATGAGGGATCCTGAATTTTATGAATCAGGGGATTCCGAAGATGAAAAAGAAATATTTGCTCAAAGGTTGAGTGCTACTCCAACAGGTGAAATGTTTACCATTTTATTATCCCATCGCCCGGAGCTGATGGAACTATATCGGTCTGAGAAGATTGATCTTGTATTTTCCGGTCATGTTCATGGTGGACTGGTACGTCTTCCATTCATCGGTGCTCCGTTTGCGATTGATCAGAAGATATTTCCCCAATACACAAAAGGACTGTATCAGGAAGGGGACACAGCAATGGTGGTAAGCGGAGGCGCAGGCAATGGCCTTTCCAGCTTTTTTCGCTTGTGGAATTTTCCGGAATTGGTTTTAACAACGCTGTATTCAAAGCCTCTGTCGGTAGAAGTAGAAACAAGCACTGCGGAAGATCAATCCTAAAGTAAAAATAATGATGTCAAATATTAATAGAAATTTAGGCGAAAATAGAAACTGCCTTCACTTTTGCTTAGGGCTAATTCAATCTTATCAGCGTTTTTAATCAAGGGTGGTAAAATTACTTTGAGAGTGAGCGTAGAAATAAAATATCGTACTTTGCATTGATTTGTACATTTCCGTATATCTGCAATAAAAATAGCGGAAGAGTATTGATATTCGGTTGAACGTAATATGGAAAAATACAAAAGCGGGCGAAAACACTCGTTGCTTTTGCCCGCTTGAATGCCGCCATAACCAGGGCTGGGGACGGCATAGCCTGTTTATGTATTACTGACAAGGACAGCTTTTTCTATAAGAAAGTATCCAACTACGTTTTTTAAAAAAGACTTTTCCTTTTGAAAATATTGCAAACTTAATATCAAAAATAGAATTTGGCAGACAAAGTGCAATAAATCCCTGCTTCTTCAGCTTTGCGATGGAAGCTGTTCCATTTCATCAGCAGGCAGTTCCGATTCAATTAAAACCGATGTACAATGCGGACAACGGCTTGCCTGAATAGGAATCTCGCTGAAACAATAAGGGCAAAGTTTTGTGGTAGGTTCCGGCGGCTTTTCCTCTTTGTGCTTGTGTCCCAAAGATGCTAATTTATTCATTCCTTTTACCAAAAGGAAGATTAAGAACGCCATAATTAAAAAATTAATGACCGCAGTAATAAAAGCTCCGTAACGAATTTCTACTCCTAAAATGGTACATGATACATCATTAAAGTTTGTTTTCGCAAAGAGTCCAATAATGGGCGATAAGATATCATCGGTTAGAGACTTTACAATTCCCTGAAAAGCGCCGCCGATGATAACACCGACAGCTAGGTCTATTACATTTCCACGCAAAGCAAACGTTTTAAATTCTTGAATAAATTTTTTCATCTCGAACCCCTTTTCGGTTGTATTAGATCAAGATCGGCAATACTTACTTTATATTGCAACCCCATGGCAATGTGCAGAGCAGCAAAAATATGTACAAAATTCAGCACACAAAGTTTTGCAAACTTGCTCCTTTTACTGAACCCAAAGCTTTCCCTGGAAGGTAATTCTAAATGAAAACGGATATTTAGATTCATTCGTTGAAAAAGCTTTGAATACTGGTTTTTATTATAACCTTCCCCCTTTTTTCTGTCAACGTGGTTCGAAATTGTTCTTTCTGTTTTACTTGACTTTTCAAAATTAAAATGATATGATTCAGAAAAATACAATCTCTACTTTGGAAAAGTTGGTTCTTTGAATGAGGTTTGTTCTTTCAGATCATTGTTAATTCAATCTGCAAGTTGAAAGGAGATTACACAATATGAAGTATGCTTTTCAAGGGAACCCCATCTATCCGGTAGTTGAAATTTATCATGACCTAATTGCCTGTCTCGGCGAGGTGTCTATGAAGGACTTTTTTTTTGACAAAGAAGCGTGTGCAAAAGCATGGAAGCAGGGCAGAGCCCGGCTAAAAGAGTATTTTGGGGACATCCTGCCCATGAGAGCACCGACTGGAGCGCCGCTGTCGTATGGTCATTTGGTTTGTATTGGCGCACCGCTGGCGACGCCGGAACATACAGAGCCGAATATCCGGCCTTTTGTATCGAGTATAGACGAAGCATTGGAAGTGGTACAGCGTGCGCAGGAAATTCATTTTGAAGACCAGCCCATAATCCAGCATTATCTTGAGGTATGGGAATATTTAAAAAAGGCGTTTCCAGAGGACAATATTGCTTTTGCCGGTCCCGGATATGAAGGACCAATTACTTCCGCCGTTTTGATGCGCGGCCAGGATTTTTTCTGCGATATATACGATGAACCGGATCAATGCAGGGAATTTTTAGAACGATTGACGGACAATATCATCCAATATGCTCTGTTCATTAGCCGGATCAATGGTGTTACTGAGCTCAAAAAAACTTCCTGCAGCTTAGCAGATGATTTTGCAAGCTTAATTTCACCGGATATGTGGGATGAAATTGTAATTCCAAGCTGGAACCAATATTATGAAGGCCAATCAGTGCCGGGCTGCAAGCGGTTTGTTCACGTAGAAGGACTTTCCCCCAGTCATTTGCCGAAATTAAAGCTTGCCAAGATCCATCATTACCAGCCGTCTGTTTCTGACCGGATTTGCTTGGAAGACGCAGTGAAGCAGCGAGGGCAGGCATACGATGTGTTCGATTGGCTGCTCTATGCGTACCGCGTTACGGAAATGTCGGATGAAGAAATCCAAGCGTGGGTAGATTGTACAGCGGCGGCAAAAGTAGCAACAATCCGGACTCAAGTGGGAGAATTTACTTACAAAGCAAATAAATTTGACCGGATTCTGGCATTTTATAAAGCTTTTGAAAAATACCGCGCTGAGTGAAGAGGAGAACGTTACTATGTATTTCAATCAATCGTCTCATAATGTCATTGTTGCCGGACATCGGGGATATTCGGCTTTATATCCGGAAAATACGCTTCTATCTTTTGAAAAGGGATTGGAAATTGGAGTTGACATGTTTGAGTTTGACCTCAATCTAACAAAGGACCAAGAATTGGTTGTCATTCACGATCAAACAGTAGACCGCACTACAAATGGGTCTGGAGCTGTGCGCGATATGACGCTGAAGGAAATTAAAAAATTGGATGCCGGATATCGGTCGGCTTTTCCTGGACAGGAAATTTTGACCTTGCGGGAACTGATGACCTATTTCATACCTTATCCACAGCTTTTATATAACGTAGAAATCAAAGAAAAAACGCACGAGACGGTAGACCGGACTGTCGCAATGCTAAAAGAATTTCAAGTGCTGGACCGGTGTGTTATTGCGTGTTTTGATGCAGAAATTGTGGAATATGCCCATAAAACTTATGGAGTAAAAACGCAGGGTTTTTGCGGCCATCTTATGCAGAATTTTACTCGGGAAACCAATTCTCATCTCTATGGCGTGGGAATTGGAATGGATCTTTTAACACCGGAGCTTTGCGCAGACTTTAGGAAAAAGGGGATTGACCCCTGGGCATATTGTCCGGATACTGAGCGGGAAGTTTATCGGGCGATCGAATGCGGCGCAAGTTTAGTAACCTGCAATGATCCAAAACCTGCTTTGCGTATCTTAAAAAAAGAAGGGCTCCATCGATGAAATAAATGTCATTGCTGCAAATAAATTCCCCCGCTTCTCATGATACAAGAAAAGCGGGGGAAACAGTCTATTTATTTATTTTTCATGATAACGCTTTCCACGATATCAGCTACATTTTCACAGGCATCCGCACATTTTTCCAGATAATTGAATATTTCACGCCAGGCGATGATCTCAATCGCATCACGGCTTGTGTTGTGCAGTGTATGCATCGATTCAATATACAACCGGTCACAGTCCTCTTCCAGTGCGTTTATTTCAATAATCAGATCATTCAGTTGCTTAGACTTTTTAAAGTCAGCAAATTCTGTCATAATTTGTTTCATGACCACACAGCAGCGGATAATCTTTTTGGTAAAAGTAACGGCTTCCGGGCGAACTTTGCGGACATTGTTGATATAAAAACGAAGCAGGACGTCTTCGATTGTATCGACAGCATCGTCAATATTATTGCTGAGCGACATGATATCTTCCCGTTCAATAGGAGTAACGAAGGACTTTGCCAAAGCCGCCATCATTGCATGGCGTTTGCTGTCTCCTTCATGTTCGATTTCATGAATCTCGTCCATACGTGCGGATAATTTGGTATAGTCATAATGCTCCAGCGATTCTTCCAATTTTTGAGCCGCACGCAAAGCGCAGTCAGCACATTCAATAAAATTGTCAAAATAAAATTGATCGTTCTTCTTCGACATGTTCTTCCTCACTTTTCTTTCTGTAATGAATTCAAATGTTTTTCAGCGTAACACGATTAAAAAATTGCCATGAATAATTTTGCCATTAAAAATCCGATGAAACCGCAGCCCGGAAAGGTAAGCACCCAGGTCATAACCATATCGCCTACAACTCTGAAATTGATGGCGGACAGCCGCTTAATCGCACCCACGCCCATAATTGCAGCGGTTTTTGTATGCGTTGTACTGACGGGAATACCAAACAGGGAAGAGAGCAGCAAACACGCAGCCGCCGCTAAATCCGCTGAAAATCCCTGATATTTTTCCAGCTTTACCATATCCATTCCAACGGACTTAATGATCTTTTTTCCCCCAACACCTGTACCCAGTCCCATCACGACCGAACACAGCAGCATCATCCAAACTGGAAGGACAACTCCAGCCGTAGAATCGCTTCCGTTCATCAAAAATACTCCTAAAATCAGCACACCCATAAATTTTTGTCCATCCTGCGCTCCATGCATAAACGACATAGCAGCTCCTCCGAAAATCTGAGCGCCATTGAAAAAAGTATTAGTTTTGCGACGGTCCATATTCTGACAGATTAGCACAGTCAATTTGCAGATGATATACCCGCTTGCAAACCCCAGCAAAGTTGAAAGCAGCAAGCCAATCAAAACCTTTACCCATTCGGCTCCGTTGATGCCGGAAAAACCGCCCTGCAAAGCGATAGCTGCACCGGAAAGACCGGCAATCAAAGCGTGGCTTTCGCTGGTAGGTATTCCAAAATACCATGCGGCAACTGCCCAAATTACAATTGCGAACAAAGCCGCGCAAAGGGCAATCATTGCCTGATCGTTATGTCCGTCAAAATTAACCATATTTTTGATGGTCATAGCAACGGTAGAATTGATCAGCGTCATAATTAAAACGCCTAGGAAATTAAATATGGCTGACATTAGAATGGCCGCCCGAACTCCCATTGCACGTGTTGATACACACGTAGCGATTGCATTTGGAGCGTCCGTCCACCCATTGACGAAAATAACTCCCAAGGTTAAGATAACCGTAATAAAGAGAATTGGATTTTGCGTCATTTGCTGCCAAAAAAAAGAAAATGAAATGTCCATGTGTTCTCCTCTTATTTTTTAATTTAGTTCATAACCATCATAACACAGGGAATTGAACTTTGTAAAGAGCTTGTAAAAATATTGTAAAAAATTGATAAAATAGAATGAATTATCGCCTAAAAATAAGATATCTTGAAGAAGCAACCAAGCTGCTCTGGTTGCATTTTTATCAAAAAGCAGTTTTTTCAAGAGCCATGAACTAAGATAAAAATTACAGATAGAAAAAATAAGATTTCGCTGTAAAGGTAAAAATGGTAAAGAATTTGAAGCATGAACCCAAGGGAGGCAGTTAGCTGCAGCGCCTCCCTTGGATAATTTGTCTTATTGGATTTTATTGACTCTGAAGCTCTTTTTTTAAATTTCTGATCTCTCGATTGATTTTCCGGCAAATACCTGCGTTATTTTTATCGATTCGGGTACTCAGCCGGTGCAGTCTGCTTTCCAAAAATGATATTCTAGTTAAAATTGTTCATCATAATATTTCCTTTCTGAAAGTAACAAATTAGTCCATCCGTTGAATTTACTCACACAGCGCACCGGCATCCAGTGTTATTACTATGGATTGCCGTCGCTCTGCGTATAGGTACAGAGGATGGTTATGTCTGCACCGCTGTCAGTACCGCATTCATATTTAGCCTCCCTTCGTAAAAAAAGCGCCCGGTTACTTTTTCAAATAACCGGGCGCACCCGACATCTTCTGTTCGACTGTCAATCATTGCGATGATCCGTCCTCCGATGATCTTTTCGTTTATTTTATTATTTGATTCAACTCTTCTTCTAATAATCCAATATGCTTTTGCGTCAGTGTCAGCAGTTGTTCCCGTTCGTCTTCCTCCAGACGGTCAAATGACCGTTCTTCGGCACAAACCAGCGGGACGATTTTTTCCTGAATCAAATTTTTGCCAGCCTGTGTAAAAAGAATCTGTTTGTTCTTTCTGTTTCCTGGAACAAAGGTAAGCGAAATCAGCCCCTTTTCTTCCAAAGCTTTTAGTGCAGTATTGATGGTTTGGGGCGGATAAATCCAGGCTTCGCATAAGTCCTTTTGTGTGTAGGGCTCCCCATGTTCATACAGGGAGTAGAGCAGCCAAAATGCAGAATCCGATAAGCCGATGGATTTTGCATAGTTATGATAAAGTACGTTCATCTTTTTATGTGCTTGGTTGAAAACAGTCAAAACAAAAATACAGGCGGTTTATTCTGCCCCATATTATCTTAAGCAATTATTTATTGCGGATTGTTACCCCAATGCTTTTTTTGACGCTCCCTTCGTCACGATGGACGAAACGGGAGCGTCTTTTTGCCAAAAAACGCTCGCTTTGAAAGCGGTTTTCTTTTAAAATAAATAAGCCGGCGTTTCAAAACGCCGGCTGATGCAATAAGCTTACCTTAGTCGTGATATTTGGGAAGCCATGTACCGTGTGCTTCGATCAAATCATCGCAAAGGGATACGATTTCGTCGATCGACAGTTCAGAAGAGGTGTGCGGATCTAAGAGGGCCGCCATATAAATATATTCTTTTTTCAGCGTTTCTGCGGCTTTTATGGTGAGAAGCTGAACATTGATATTGGTGCGGTTTAATGCGGCACACTGCTCTGGAAGCTCTCCGACATAGCATGGATTGATCCCGTTTCCATCGATCATGCAGGGAACTTCAACACAAGCATTTTGCGGTAAATTCGTGATGAAGCCACGATTGATGACGTTGCCGTGAATGCGGTAGGGTGTATCTTCCAGGACAGCGCGGATGATATAAGAGCCGAATTCGTGTGTCTTTTTGTGTTCAATGTGGGAATCTTTCAGCAGGCTGTCCCGCATTTCTTCCCATCCCTTAATCTGATTGATACAGCGGCGCGGGTACTCGTCCAGCGGTACTTTGAAGCGGTCAATGAGTTCCGGATATTTTTCTTTGATGAAATAAGGTGTGTATTCGCTGGTATGTTCACTGGATTCCGTAATATAATATCCAAATCGTTTCATCATTTCAAGCCGTACCAGGTCTTTGCCTTCTTTGTTGTAATCCGGTGATGCAGCCCGCCGCTTGATTTCAGGATAGAGATCATTGCCATCCAGATCACGGATGCTGAGCAGCCATGCCTGGTGATTAATTCCTGCGATTTCCCAGCGGTTGCGGTCAACGTATTCTGTCATATCAAGTTCAGATAATAAAGTGTTGGCGCAAACCTGAACGGAATGGCAGAGCCCTACTGTTTGGATACCGGTAAAACGCTGGAGATAACCGGTCAGCATGGCCATGGGATTGGTATAGTTCAATAAGAT
>CALYAR010000195.1 GCA_944393585.1 uncultured Clostridia bacterium
TTCTTAGGTGCCACCCCTAAAACCACATTTGTCATCATGCCCAAAGTATCGCTGAGATAGACGGTGAGTTTGTTGGGATCGTCTTCCTCAAATTCTTCTGTTTTTTCCATAAGGATCTCATCAATGCGCTGGCTTGCGGAAGCCGGCGGCGAGGGGGATTGTTCCCCTTCCTGAGGAGTGCATCCGGAAAACAATGTAAAACACATTAAAATTGCAAGAAACAAACAGATTGTATGATATTTTGAATTCATAAATTCCTCCCTTTTCAACTAGAAAAGCATGGGTAGGGCGGAGTATTCCGCCCCGAAAGTAATAATTAATAATCGTGTCTTTCTACAGCTGTTAAAGTCCAAGATTCTTGATCTACTACTTCTAAATTTGACTGTACCAAATCTTGATAACCTAAGCAGTCGCAGATGCACTGATTACAGTTGCAATAACAATCTCTTCTGGCAGTATAAGCTTCGATGGATTCGTTTAATGTGTTTTCAATGTTCTTCGTTAGCTTTTTCATGGTTTTCTCCCTCCATATTTTTATGTAATAAATATGAACTCTATTACTGGCAGCAAAAAATCATTTCAAAATAAGTATATGCGGCTAAGATAGAATATTTTCCCCACCCATGCAAAAACTGCTGCCATTGAGATTCATATTTTACACCAAAGCTTTCGATGCACAAAGCACACAGTCTCCAATTTCTCGAATGGAATGAAATCCATATTCCTGTAAAATGCGATCTGTTATATGGATTTGAAATGTACGCTCTACTTCGAAAAAAAGATAAACCATTTCCGTTGTATTCATTTGGAAATGAATTCCGCATAAAGGGAGATTAAGGACATCTCCTTCAAATAATTCATCTTGAAAATGAAATCGATTTTTTAAAATTAATATAATAGTTTTATAGATATCATCACATTTCACAAAATCATCTCCCTTTTTAATAAACTATAGAATTGCCAGTTAAACTCTTTAGAACAGCCTGATAAAGATTTTCCTGGCTTTCTTTTTCAAATAGGGGGAAAAATGGAATTAAACTTTTGTCAGAACAATACCGGACAAGAATCTCTCGAACCCGTTTTGGAGTAAAATAAAAATATTTTAAAGTACCTGTACCGGCGACTAGATCAAGCGGGTCAGCCAAACGATTGGAAATACTGATTACGTTTATTTTTGCATTCAGCACTTCTCGAAAATGCTTATCCAAGCCTTCAAAAATTTCGGGAGAAGCAAATCCGCAGCTGGCGCTAAGAACAAAACAGTCACATGTTACAGCCTGAGCAACAAGATAAGCATCTATCCCGAGCCCATTTAGATGGTGATTATCATATCTCATCAAACCGCCGAGAAGCTGAATGATAATTACATCTGGTTGTTCGTCTGCCTCGATATTGGCTAGAAAAGCATTAAATCCCGAAACTTTAGCTTGATTGGAAACGGATGTTCCATAGAAAAAATCCGGATATGTATGAAAGCCTACAAGCTGTGAATCTTTTCGGGCTCCAATAGCGCTCACAATATAACCGTCTTTTTTAAAGCGTTCAGCCAAAACCATCATCACATCTGTTCCATCCGTGTTTTCCAAAAACTCTCCCACAAAAACCACAGGTGTATTGATTTCCGTTATCGTATCAGTTGTGCGGTTTTGGAGCGAAAACGACTCTGGATTGGCATAGTATAGAAAATGACATGTATGTCCAATATTCTTGAACTCTTTTTGTTCATCATCAGATAATGGCATTGCACAAAGAATATCCTTTCCTTCCGACTTTGCCTTTCCCATGACAGAAAGAATTTTACTTCGCATTTTTTCACACGAAGGACTATCTGGAACTAGAAGGGCTTCCGATTTTTCCAGTGCCGCTATTATATCATCTTCTACTGTCATTCCGATTTCTCCGCGATTATCGAAAAAACCTCCGTCTTTTCCAGACATGGAAAAACCTTTGGGTGAAACCAATGATGCTATAACATAGTCCGGATGGCATGTCTGGAAATAAGAAAAATAAGAAAGAAATTCTCTTGTAAAGGGATAAACGGCTGTCTTTTTTCTTTTATTCATTTCAGTATTCCCCCTTTAATTTCCCGCCGCATAATTTCCGCTCGAAGATCGTTTTCCACACTTTGACGCATACTCCAACACGCCTTTTGTTTATTTTCGGCCGACAAGCAGACGCCTCCATCTGCTTTTTTAGCGCAGGTTCCACAATGGTTAATCGCCCAACAATTTATACATTGTTCCGCTGTCAGTTGGCCGATATTTAAAAGACTTTTGACTTTATTTAAGTCAAATCCATCTTTTAAGCTCCCTATACGCATAGAATCTGATAATTCACTGACTCGTTCGCACGGATAAAAATCACCATCTGCGTTGACAAAAAGCCTGGCTTGTCCGGGAATACAAGGACCACCATGCATTGTTTTATCCGGTAAAGAACTAATATGTTTCATATGCTTTTCGTATCTTCTTATCGAACTCTCAATATCTCTTTGAGCCAGAAAAGGTATTTGGGTTAGTTTAAGTCTTCGAAAATAGTGAAGATAGGCCAAAAAATGATCATAAGTGTTTTCTATGATGAATTGTTCAGAAGTGATCTTTTGTTGATCTGAATATTCCATATCAAGAGGGGAGGCATGAGGTATCGCCGTTTTAAAAACATCATAATCCACTATAAATTCATTCAGACAATCATAACTATTGCTTGGGTCCATAACCATATTGATAGAAATATTATGGGCATAATCCGGATACTTCTCTACAGCATGTTGCAAATTTGCCATTACTGTGTCAAACGTACCGCCGCCGTTTGCAAAACAACGGCTTCGATCATGGATAGATTTTGGGCCATCTAGACTGATTGCAAGATGGATATCGTGTTCGGCAAAAAATTCTAAAATTTCATCATTTAACAAAGTTGCGTTACTGGTGAGATTTATTGTTAAGTTTCTTCCTTCAAACAAAACGTTCTTCAGCATAAAGAGTAGCTTTTTTGAGTAACTCAAACTCTAACAACGGCTCACCACCGTAAAAACCAACGTTGGCCTGGTCATTATCAATACTGTGTTCCGCCAGAAAATCGATGCCGGCCTTTGCGGTTTCCCACGACATGCGCTTGGCAGAATGCTTTCTCTGCTTATCATTCGTGGTTTCCGAATAGATGCAGTATGCACAGCGGAGGTTGCAGCTTTGCGTCAGCTGCAATGTTATTTTTCCCACCATACGAGAGAGTATGTAATCCAGGTCCTGCGTGAGAGGATGTTCAATTTCCCGAACTCGTTTGGAAGATAAATACCCTTCGTCTTTCAGCCGTGCAAGCTCGGCACTGCACTCGGCACTCATGGGAGGGGAGACGCCCTTTAATATTTGCCCCAATACGGCATAAGCCTCCTCGCTGACCATAACGATGCTGTTGGTATTGACGTCGAAAAAATAACAGTAATAGGGGGAACGCACAAGATGGATAAAAGGTGTTTCCAAAACAATCACTCCCATTTCATTTGTAACTGAAAGCGCACAATATTTTCCTTATAACTTCCCGTGATGAAACCGATTGAACGTAAAACCTTTTTATAATTCCTTTTATCAATGACCAAAAGTCAAAATACCCTTGATATTTTTTGACTTTTTCTTACAATTCAATTCAAACAAATAAATTATTTTCTAAAATTTGCATCAAAGATTCTAAAGTAAAAATAACACAATTTCTTATGACTGTCAATAGTATTTTTGTGAAAAAAGCTAAAATTTTGAAAATAAAATTGTTGATGTAATCCTATATATACATAATAATATATATACATTTTTAAACATATAACCGATATTTACAACTAAAAATTACAAATAATTCCTTATATTCCTGATGAAAAATCGAAAAAAAGAATAAAATCCCGGTTCTAATCTTTTTGGAACAATTTTAAAATAATTTTAGTGCGCCGCTTTTTTTATTTAAAATATGCTGAAATAAAATGCAAAAAAATAAAGGAAATCTTACCCCGCAGTATAAAGCAGTACAAACTGTAGGGTAAGATTTTCCAAATTAATCAATTCATCCGAATTTCAGATAAGCCAAAAAGATAAATCCCGCAGGCAGAGGAGGGATGCGTCTGAAACACAATGGAGGAAATCCTGCGTTCCGGTTCGGGATTTCTCCATTCCCAGCCATAGAGCGTAAAATCTTCCCCGCAGGCTGTCTTTCCGCATACGGCCGGATCGGCAAAGTAGGTAGCCAGGTACCCTTCATGGCGGAAATAGGGGCTTTTGAGCGGAGCTCCATACCGCCGTAGCAGCTCTGCCGCATTGCCGCCGTACTGGATCGGCAGACGGACGCTTCCGCCGTCCGCATAACAGATTTGATATTCCCCGGCAATATCAAGCTTTTCCCACGGGATTCGGGAACCGGCGCCGTCACACGCGTGGACAAATAAAAATCCGTCCGCCGTTTTACCGACCGGAATTTCATAGCGGCTTCTGCGCGGGCACAGGGCGGTTTCTGCTGTGGCATGGAGAACCGTTTCAAAGTGGATTATATCTTTTATCCAAGGACTTTTCCATCGCTCAAGTGTTTGCTGCTCCTCCTTGTTTAACTGGCAGCTGCCCGGCACTGATTTCAGCGAAATAGGATGGTAGGTTTTAGAAGCAGGCAAAACGGGATCACCGTGAATCATCGGACGCATTTGGCGGAGCAGGGCGGCTGCGCACTGGTCATAGGCCGTGCGCGCTTCGCTTCGGTATGCGGCGGACCAAAGCATATTTGCGGTGTAAACCAGGTCATACAGTTTGCCCTCCAATGCAAAAGCCTCTTCTGTGACCGCTACCCAGGTGGATACTTCTCCGCCCAATATGCCTTCCTGCCGGATCCGCTTTTCAAAGCGGGGAAAATGGCTGGAATAAAGATTGCCCAGCAGGACGGGGAAACCATGGTTTATAAGACGCTCCTCCAAGTCAAGATCCATATGAAAGTACCAGATAAAATCCAGCATTACAATGTCTTTGGGAATCCAGTCAATGGCCGGCGGAGTTTTGTACTTGGTTGCGGTATGCAGCATATCGCCCCACAGCATCATGGTAAGCCCTTTCGAAGCAACATAGTCATGAATCCGGTTGACGTCATCGGCATACAGTCTGGCTGGGTCCTTGCCGCGGCATTTTTCGCATACGCCGATCCGGTATACTTCGTCATGCCCCATATGCAGATACCGCTTGGGGTGCAGTGTTTCTACCACCTCGTCAATGATATCGAACAGGATTTGATAACTTTCTTCGTTTGAGGGGCAATAGCAGCTCGGATAAAATTCGTCGTCCAGCCCGTCATCTTCTAAAAGATCAACGTCGCCACCCCGCTCAGGCTGGGCGGGAATCTCCGCAATCTGCGGGAACGCTTTTGTCAGGAATTGGGCATGGCTCAGCGAATGGATTTCCGGGATCGCTTCGAGCCCCAGACTCTCTGCAAATTCGAACAAGTCCCGAACTTCATCTTTTTCCAAAAAACTGCCGTTGCAGACCATGGGAGTATGAAAATTGAACGGCCATTCTCCACTGTCTGATTTTTGTTTGATTTCCACCCAGGCCGCATTGATTTCCGGATGCCGGTCATAACGCATGCCGGCTGAGATTTCAATGAAGATCGTATTGTAGCGCATCAAAACCAGAAGATATCGGATCAGCCGCTTCAAAAAAGGAATATGCTCCCGGTCCGGCAGCCCAATGTGGACGCCGCGCATCGGCATAAAGGGCCAGTCCCGGATTTCCGCCGCAGGGATTGTGCCGCCGCGGGAGAGTTCGAACAGCGCCCCGGCTGCATAAAGCATTCCCCGCCGGTCATTTGCCGCAAGACGGCAGCATCCTGCGCTGCTCTGAAGCAAGAAACCTTCTGGGGGCAGGGCAGCATCTTTCGCCCGCTCGAATCTAATTACATTTGAATCTTGAGAAAGCTCTTTCAGCAGTTCCAGCTCAATCCCATATCCGGCACGCATGATATCCTGAAGATATTCGGCTGCAGCTAACGCATCGGTATCTTTGGGATCGGCATATATTCTCCGAAGAGCTGCAACGGGAATTTCATCTTCTTCCAGCAATTTTGATTGAGCCGGCATAGGGTAGAGGAGAGGTTCGTCGAAGACGGCCCCGATGATTTCGATCTTACTGAGCCATAGCGGGCGGTAATCCGTCTTGATCCGGAGAATCACTTCGTCTGCAAAACAGCCGGCTTCCAAAGAGAGTACGGAGCCACAGTCCGATACATGTTCCGTCTGCGGAGAAACACAGCCAACCGGGGCGAATGTGCCGTCTGCTTCTTTTCGCAGCAAATCAGCCTTTTCTATGGAAGACTGCCCAGTTTGATACAGAATAACCTGACTTAAAAATACTAAGTTCGGCATGCCGTGGAATGTTAATACGATGTCTACTCCGCCGCCGAGAAGCGTGTTCCAATTCCAGCCAGCTGCAAATCCGTTTTGTGTTTTTTTCTCCTGTTCTGCCGGCGGATGATCCGGCGGAAGGGGAAGGGTAGTGCTGCACTTTCGATAGGAGTATGAAACCGTAACTCCAGAAGAAGGATCGTTCAAGTTCCCGATAAACATCTTGGTTCCTCCTGATTAAAAATTATTTTAATGGATAAAAAATGATTCTGTATGCTAAGCTTAGCTTAGCATAACCACCTGAAAAAATCAACCATATTCTCCCAAAATCATATGTGAACTGTTTGAGAGGATTTTTCTCTGGATGAGAAATATCATCTGACATTTTGAATTTAAATCTGGCCCTACTCTTGCTTATCAAAATTTATTCCAAGAAAAAAGATCAGCAACTTTCAGGCAAGGCTTGCGCCATCGCTGTTATTTGAATTCTTTAAAACCTTCTGCAAAAGCGATTTTGGCTATGATGCCAGATTGACACAATTCATATATTGTGATATCATCAGTTCATGTAAATTATATTTACAAAAATAAGGAGGAAATCAAAATGGAAACAAAGAAAAAATCCAACATTCTTCATGCGTTTCTAATTGGCCTGATTGCGGCAGTTGTTACCCTGATTCTCAATTCTGTCCTTACTTCTTTTATTCTCATCCGGAGTGTTGTCTCCGGCATCGTGTTTAACACCATAATCGGGGCAATTGTATTTGTACTTGCAGGGGTTATCTATTGCCTGGCTATAGCGAAAAAGAAAATGAATGTAGGCGCGCTGGTTTTAGCCGCAATTTTGACGGGATTGATCAAAGCGATTGTTACACAGGTGATAACAAACTTTATTTTCCGGTATTTGATCATGATCTTTATCGAGATGCAGCTGCCGGTTAATGTTTTAATAATCGCATTTGGTTTTGTATTAAATGTTATCTTTTATTTTCTTGGCATGGCGGTATTCCTGTCCTTTTGCAAAGAAAAACCGGCTTTTGACTATACCGCATTTTCCAGTACATACACGCCATCGAACGGCGCTGCCTACAACCCTGGCAGTGAGACTGCTTCCAGCAGTACCAATCAAACGGGCACAAGTGAAATCAATGATGACCTGATGGATAAGATCTTAATGGCTGTAAAACCCTATTTGAAGGCGCCGATTACCGCTGTATTGTGCGGCAAAGAGGAAATGACTTTCATACCTGATGGAAAGGGCGGATACGACATCACTGGTTATGTCAATTCACAAAACTCCTATGGCGCGATGGTTCGGACGGGATTTAAAGTGAATGCTGTAAACATGAGCGGGACTTGGCAGATACTAAGTGCTAAAGTCGGAGTACGGGAAGCCATGGAGGCGGGCAAAAATTTTGCCGCTGCCTGGATTATCGGCATTATAGTAACGTTGGTAACAATGGCATTTTTCTATTTTATAATCAGCAACAGTTTGTTTTAATGAATTAATTGTAAAGAGAAAGAATGGATATTCTTTCTCTTTGTTTTATTATGGAGTTTATATTAATATTAAGATGAAATTATATCGCTTTTTTGTTGGGTTAGTCCTGTTGATGCGAAACACAGGATGCAGGGGAAAATGGCAGAAAAAATTTCGTTACCCGGGAGTGCTTGAGCGGTCTCTTTAAAGGGCAGACAAAAAAGCAGCCGGCTGTGTTGAGTGTGACTTGGAGGTTTACAAAAAGAAAATCCAAGCGCGGCAAACTGCGGCGGATGAAATGGCGCGTAAAAAAGGAAGAAGGGATGGCCCAGCAGATACTTTGAATTAAAAGCAAGCGTACTAGAAATTCGAAAGGGGCTGCCTTCAAAAGGAGCTGAAGACAACAGAATCCGTTTTTACCTGAATCGAAGCCTGTTCTATGCAGGCGGATCAAAAATGAGCCGCGTGTCGTTTGCAGAAAAGAGAAAAAAGTGGTACAATAATACCGATCGAAGAAGCCAAATGCAGAGGCAGCATGTCTTGAGTTTGCTTTTTCCGCTAATAAACTGAATGCAAAGGAGGATTGCCCTATGAGCAAAAGAATTATTACAATCAGCCGTGAATTTGGCAGCGGCGGCAGATCCATCGGCAAAGAAGTTGCAAAGCAGCTTGGGATTGCCTACTATGACAAAGACCTAGTGAAGAAAGTTGCTGTTGAGACAGGCTTTAATGAGCAGTATATCGAAGAAAAAGGGGAATATGCTCCAGTAAAGAATTGGCTTTCCTATGTTTTCTCCGGGGCTATGAGTGAAATGTCCGCTCAGGATTTTTTATGGGCGATTCAGTACAAGGTGATTATGGAGCTGGCAGAAAAAGAACCCTGCGTGATCGTAGGACGGTGCGCGGATTATATTCTGCGGGACCGCACGGATTGCCTGAATGTTTTTATCCATGCGGATATGGCTGCCCGGGCCGAACGCATCGTCAGACTTTACGGCCAGTCAGAAGTGGAACCGGAAAAGCGTCTGGAAGATAAAGACAAACGCAGAAAGATATATTATAAACACTACACAGAGCAGGATTGGGGTATGGCGCAGAACTATGATATATGTCTGAACAGTGCGGCGATTGGGATCGATAAATGTGTTTCCGTCATTGTCGACCTGGCCCGTTCCGATCAAGCGCAAAAGGAAAAATAAACGAATTTGAAAAAGGCGGGGAGTCCCCGCCTTTTTATATTTTCTTTTAACCTTCACAGCTCAATGGAATCCGGAACGTTTTCCCTGCTTCCACATCATAAATATATCCCAGCTCCGGTTTTTCTGCATCCTGATAACTGCGGACCGGTGAAACAATTCCCGTGCTCAGACGGATTGTACCATCGTCTTCCATTTGAGCGTTTTCGATCCGATAAGCCGCATTGTGAATCCCGTCATTTTCAATATAAATGTAACGGCCGGTCAAATCCTCAAGCTCTATACCGGTTTCGTTCGAACGAATCCAGATATAATTTTCCATGGAAAGCTCTTTCGTAAATTTCTTTACCGTTCCTGTTGCGGCAGAAAGTTTTGGATTTGTAATATCAGCAATTTTAGCCGCATCATTGAGGTACCAGTGAACCACTTTGCCGTCCTGTATGCTACAAACGCCGAAGAATCCCTGGAACGGGATGATTGTCTGTCCATCCGTCACAGTATATTCTTTTGTAACGTCTACTGCATTGACGATGTAGTCCACACGTCCGTTCTCCAACGTTACTTTCAGCGCTCTGGCACGCATATCCGGAACCGGTTCCCCGCAATAGGTCACCGGCAGAGCCTGAATGGAACGAATGCTGCTCTTGCCTTTGTAGGGTTCGATTACAGCGGTATAACAGCTCTCTAAATCTGCCTGTCCCCTTCGTTCTGCAAAGACATAGCGCAGGGTTTCCGGATTTCCCACTTTATTTTCCGGCGGACGTGCATCCAAAAGCGCCACCTGATCAAACTCTCCCAGCATGGTGAGCTTTACATGAATGTCTGTCGGTGCGTGCGCCCCATTGCCCAGCACGTTCCAAGTGTCTAAAATCCGGTAATCAACTGAGAAATCGCCTCCCTTTTCCGCCTGCTTGTCCACATGAAAGAAATATCTGGCGCCCGTCGGATCGTCTATGTCTGCGTTAAAGGGATACTCCAGATCAGCTCCTGCATAGGTTCCCACATAGTTTCCATTCTCATCTGCCTGCTTGACCAGGTCCAAGCCGCTGGTTTGAACTCCGTCGGTTTCCGCGGCATGGAAACTGTACCGATGCTCAGAACCGCCTACAACTCGGAACAAATCTACCACATAGGAATTCTCTTCGTCAATCCGTATCAGAGCAGAAGTTCTGCGGTAAGCCCGTGCAACCGCGGAATAAGCGGCCTTGTCTTCAATGCTGATCAGCTTTACCAGACCTCCGTTGTCAAAATGCAGGGGCTGTCCAACCAGATGTCTTTCATGCTGCTGGTTATCAATCGTAACAGTATTATGCGAAGCAGTATTGGCAACGAGCGACCAGCGATGGCGGTCCGTAATGTCTGCGTAGCGCGGATATCCCAGATCCGGCATTAAATCCAGTCCATAAGCATACAGGCCCATATTGAGCGCGTCATTGTGTCCATGCGAAGCATATAAATTGGTTTTTCCATAATAAATCCACAAAGCGCGCTGTTTGGTGGACTTTTTGCCGGACGCTAAAAAGTCGCCGGACTTTCCCTCGCGCACGGCGGCAAAACCGTATCCCGTCAAATTGGTTCCGCCCAGATCCAGCTCGCCCTTTTCGCGAATCACTTTCTCTATTTTCGCTTTGATTTGTTTTGGGTCTTCTCCATAAATATCCAGTTTCGCATGTTCCAGAGTCCGCCCGTTAATTAAATAGGCCGCCTGTGCAAACATAGGATTGTGATATTTTAAAAACGCCCTTACCATGCTGTCAAATGTTGCATACAGGATCGGCGTTCCCGTTGCGCAGGTATCTCCCATGGTAGGAGTGTAGATATCAGAGAAAATCAACTGCACCAGAGACGAAAACATCTTCCGGAATTTCGGATTTTGATACAAATCCGCCGCTTCCAGGCCGTCAATCTGATATCCTTCCAGAACATCCGCCACATTCAGATAATAATACAGCCATCCGCTGTTATATCCGGGCGAAGCTTCTGTGCCAAATCCATCCCGGTCAATCCGGTTCACCATCACTTCATTGATGTTGCCTCCCGTGCAATTCCCGCTTTCCTCTTTCCCAGTGCGGAAACAGAAGTCAATCCACTCTTTTGTCTCAGGATTCTGGTTCAATACTACCGCAGCGGTAGCAAGCGTAGCCTGATGGGTGCCGCTGTTTCCAAATATATCGGTATTTTTTACAGCCGGATAGACCTGACGGATTAAATTGTCTTCGACATGCTTTTTAATTTCCTCTGCGGAGCTGACTGCGGGTTTTTTCGTTTTTAAATAGGCAACTGCTTCTTCGCATTTTCCTTCTAATAAAGCGGGGGAAAAGACGCCGAACGCCTTGATAAAATCCGCAACGATAATGGTCTCCCAGATACAGCCAATTGCCTTTCCGTGATCCAGCTGGCTTCCGTTGCAGTTGAGAAAATCGTCGGAACGTTTCCATTCGGAAATGGTGAGGTCGGGATACACATCTGCAATACGGTTTAAAATGACCAGTCCGCGGCTGGCATAAGCCGGGTCATGGGTAGCAAGATAAGCATTTTTGAGTGTGCGGACAGCCTGAATAATAATACCGGTGTACCAGGCAAAATGGTTATAATAAGCGATAAATGTGTATTTTTGACCGTTGGCATCTACAAAGCCCGTCGAATCGTCAACGCCCCAGTTTTCTCCCTTTTCCGGCTGAAGTAAATTGACTAAATTCCCCTTCTCGCCTGCCTGAATTAACATATCATTGTGTTTTTTGGCCAATTCGGGATTGAAAAATCCGTTTTCATCCAAGCCGCCCTCATAATAAGCCTTGAAATCGTTGGTTGGGAATACGCTTTTACAGCTGGGGCAGGTCAGTTTCCAGGGCTTATGAATATAGTCTATTTCATAAGGATAATTGCCAAAGGGGGCAACCGCTTTTCCGCAGACGGGGCAGCCGATTGTCTGGGGATTGGTCAGGGCAACACTGCGCGGAATTTTCTGCGATGTGACGCTGTTCCAAAGCTGATCCAGAGTCAGCTCCAAATATGGTTTTGCGTCTTCCACATACTGTTTTTTTTGTTCTTCCGATAAATATAGCGGGGAGTTAATACCCATATTTTATTCCTCACAATTCTCTATATTTTGTCAATCAAATAATAAACTCCATTTAGAAATTCTAAACAAAATTAATACTACATTTTATTATATCCCTTTTTGAAGTAATTTTAAATTCTCAAATCTTCTCATAAATTCAGATATTTATCTGAATTTGTTTGTGAAAATAAGCTAATGCCGAGCTATTTCGCATATTTGCTCACGGTATTTTAAAATTATACCGTCTGCGGAGAGGATTTCTCCGTCAATATTTTTTTCAAACGTTTGCAAAATCAGTGCCAGTATAGCGAATGATTCGAATATAGAGTGAAAGAAGCAAGATAAAAGACGCATAGCACTGTAAGCAGACAGGAATGTTTTTTATTATAAATAGTCGTAAAGGCGCGGAGCACAAAAAATACGCTTTGGTTTATGCGTCCGCAGACATAATTCATTCGGAGATTTTATTTGACTCGACAGTAAAAATAAGATAAAATAAAAACAGAGACTGCTGAAAGGATGGAGAAAAAATTGGCCAAGAAAATAACGACTGTTATCTTGTTTATTCTAGTACTTGCCATTGTGGGAGGAGTATTGGGAATCTACATTATAAATAAAGTACAGGACAACCGGGAAAATGATTTATATCAGGCGGAAATTGAGCGCAACAGCCTGACAGGCAATGGGGTATTTGTTCAGGTGGAGGAAGGTGCGACTTTGGAGGATGTGGCGTCTGCCCTGGTAGAAGCAGATGCGATTAAATACAAAGACGAATTTATTCGGATTGCAAAAGAAGCCGGTATTTCAGAAGGATTTGTAGCGGGCACTTATCGGATCGTTCCCAATGTGTCCTATGAAGAAATGGCCAGACAGCTTGCGCGCAAAAGTGACAATGCCATCATTCGCTTTACAATCCCAGAAGGATATGAGGTAAAAAATATTGTTGAACGGCTCGAAGGGCTGGGATTGGTCGAGAGCGAAGCCTTCTATCAGGTTGTAAACGAAGGTGAGTTTGACTACGATTTTCTTGAAGATCTGCCGGAACGCGACGTGCGTTTGGAAGGATATCTGTTCCCGGATACCTATGAAGTAAAAGTCAACTGCGGAGAAGAGTACATTGTCAACATGATGCTCGCACGGTTTGATGAGGTGTTTTCCGACGCATATCGGGAAAGAGCAGCGGAAATGGGATACAGTATCGATGAGATTGTGACAATGGCTTCCATGGTTGAACGGGAAGCCGGCAGTGCGGAAGAAATGCCGCGGGTTGCAGGTGTATTTTATAACCGCTTGGAGCAGAATATGAAATTGGAATCCTGCGCAAGCGTTCAGTATATTCTCAAGGAGAGGAAAACGGTACTGTCGACGGAAGACACTCAAATTGAATCTCCTTACAACACCTATTTGCACAGCGGCCTCCCGATCGGACCAATTTCCTCCCCGGGGAAAGCTTCCATCGAAGCGGCGCTCTACCCGGAAGAGACCGACTACATGTACTTTGTGCTCGGAAAAGACGGGGTGCATATATTCTCCAAAACCTATGAAGAACATTTAGCGGCCATTCGCGAAAACAGTTAAGCCGGAATGGAACAATTAGTTTTGAAGTATTAGTAAAATCTTATTGCAAGTATCACGGAAAATAATAAAATGGCCTTGCAAATAAAAAAGAACTGTGCTATACTCGAAAAGTACGCAATTTTGATGTAAGAAAAAGGCAGGTGAGATTAATGAAAAAAGGAATTCATCCCGATTACCAGGAAACTACGGTTCGCTGTGCCTGCGGAGAAGAGTTTGTGACGCGTTCCACAAAAAAGAACATTAATGTAGAAATTTGTTCCAAATGCCATCCGTTCTTCACCGGGAAACAGAAATTGGTTGATACAGGCGGACGGGTAGAAAAATTCAGAAAGCGTTACAATATGTCCAAATAAGGCTTGAATTATTTCTGAATTGAGTCAATTTTTTATGACAGAGCAACAACAATAAGCCCTTTCTCGGATTTGGGCATCACCAACCCTTTCCCAGTCTGCGGCGTTCCTTTCGAAAATATGGAGGTGAAGACAGTGTTAAAAGAAGTAAAGCAGAATATTATCAGTGAATATAAAACACATGAGGGGGATACTGGTTCTCCTGAGGTGCAAATTGCTGTTTTGACAGAGAGAATCAACCATTTAAATGATCATCTGAAGGTTCATCCGAAGGATCACCACTCCAGACGCGGCCTTTTGAAGATGGTTGGTAAAAGACGCGGCCTTTTAGACTATTTAATGAAGAAGGATCTGGAAAGATACAGAAGCATTGTAGCAAGACTGGGTCTGCGCAAATAGTACGTTGATGGGTGGGCGGAATTTTTCCGCCCATTTTTTTGAAAACTTCTGTTTATTGGTGAATGTTGATAGTTAGCAGTTACATCTGCGCCTTTGCACAAAGGGCGCAGGTATAAGTGCTAAACATCAGCAGGATCCTCTTGAACAGCTGAAAAAATGAAGGAGGTACGACTGATGTACAAGGTTTTTAAAACCAATTTTGCCGGCCGGGAGCTGGCACTGGAAATCGGTAAATTTGCTGGTCTGGCTAATGGGGCTGTTATGGTGCGCTATGGCGGGACAGCCGTGTTGGTCACGGCAACGGCATCGGAGAAGCCGCGCGAAGGCGTAGACTTTTTTCCGCTTTCGGTTGATTATGAAGAAAAATTATATGCTGTAGGAAAAATTCCGGGCTCGTTCCAAAAACGCGAAGGAAAACCAACAGAAAAAGCAATCTTGACTTCGCGTGTCATCGACCGCCCAATGCGTCCGCTGTTTCCCTCTGATTTGAGAAATGATGTTACCATTGTAGCAACAGTTATGTCGGTGGAACAGGACAATTCACCGGAAATTGCGGCTATGATCGGTGCTTCCGCTGCGGTTTCCATTTCGGATATTCCGTTTAATGGACCGATTGGTGCGGTATGGGTTGCATTGATTGACGGGGAATATGTGATGAATCCGACGGTCGAACAGCGCGCGAAAAGCGAAATGGTTCTGACTGTCGCAGGAACAAAGGAAAAAATTGTCATGATCGAAGCCGGCGCGAATGAAGTGGCAGAAGATGTCATGCTCAATGCAATCAAGGCCGCTCATGCGCCGATTCGCGAAATCTGCGACTTCATCAACTCGGTGAAAGCAGAAGTCGGAAAAGAAAAGTTTACCTATGAAGCGCATGAACTGAATCATGAGCTTTATGATGAAGTCCGTAACCTGACGCTGGAAAAATTAAAGGTGGCGCTGGATACGGATGACAAGACCGTGCGGGATAAAGCGGTCGCCGTCATCAAAGACGAAGTAACCGAATTGATCGGAGAAAAATACGAGGACTTCGATGCGCAAATCGGAGAAATTATCTATAAAATTCAAAAGGAAATTGTTCGCCATTGGCTGTTGGTTGAGCACAAGCGTGTGGACCGCAGAACTTTAACGCAGATCCGTCCGCTGGCGGCAGAAGTCGGACTTTTAGAGAGAGTGCATGGCTCCGGAATGTTTACCAGAGGGCAGACACAGGTTTTAACTGTGGCTACCTTAGGGCCTCTTACTGAAATGCAGAAGCTCGATGGAATTGATGAAGAAGAGGGCAAACGCTACATGCATCAATACAATTTCCCGTCCTACAGCGTTGGAGAAACAAAGCCGTCCCGGGGACCTGGACGGCGTGAAATCGGACACGGCGCTCTGGCAGAAAAGGCGTTGGTACCGGTACTGCCAAGTGAGGACGAGTTCCCGTATGCCATCCGTCTGGTATCAGAAGTGTTGTCCTCCAATGGATCGACGTCCCAGGCATCCATCTGCGGAAGCACGCTTGCTCTGATGGACGCAGGTGTTCCGATTAAAACCCCAGTTGCCGGTATTTCCTGCGGTTTGGTTACCGACGAGAACGATCCGGATAATTATATCACCATGGTAGATATCCAGGGATTGGAAGATTTTTATGGAGATATGGACTTTAAGGTCGGCGGTACCCACAAGGGAATCACGGCAATTCAGGTTGATATCAAAAATGACGGATTAACCTATGAAATCATTCAGAAAGCATTTGAACAGACAAGAGAAGCGAGATTATATATTTTAGATGAGGTCATGGCAAAGGCCATTGATAAACCGCGGGAAAGTCTGTCTCCTTATGCGCCGAAGGTGATTAATATGAAAATTCCGGTTGATAAAATTGCCGATGTTATCGGACAGCGCGGAAAAGTCATTCAGCAAATTGTAGCGGATACGGGTGCTAAAATTGACATTGAGGAAGACGGAAGCGTATTCATTTTCTCGGAAAACCAGGATGCCGGCGAAAAAGCGAAAAAGACCATTGAGAATATCGTGAAAGAGCCCGAAGTCGGGGAGACATATGTCGGTAAGGTAACCAAAATTATGCAGTTTGGCTGTTTTGTCGAATTTTTGCCGGGCAAGGAAGGCTTAGTCCATATTTCCAAGCTGGACACTAAGCGTGTTGAAAAAGTAGAGGATGTTGTGTCTGAGGGCGATGAAATTCTGGTCAAGCTGATCGAAATTGATAAACAGGGCAGACTCAACCTGTCTCGGAAAGATGCGATGGCCGATCTGGAAAAGAATAAAAAGAAATAAAACCAAAAATAGAAAACGCACTGGTATTTCCCGAGCGTAAAAA
>CALYAR010000196.1 GCA_944393585.1 uncultured Clostridia bacterium
TACAATGCCTTGCTGTACTTGGCAGCTATGATGATAACGATGAATAAAATTATGGCAATTTATCCTCCGTTATGATATTATTAGTTGATAAGTTCTTAGAATTTGACTTTTTGCAAGGAAGAGGCATATTTATATTTGTCTGGAAAAGCGGAGATCGGCTCTGTGGGGACACAACCAATCAAGGAATATCCAGACCGCATACCGAAGATGCCGGAGGCTCCAACTCCGGCTCTTCTCTTTTTATCTTCGGGTGCGAAAAATGCCTCCGAAAATCCCAGGGTGTGGGACAGAGTCCCACGTCTTTCCTCTTGATTACAAAACATCCAATATCACTCCTTTTCAAGTTTCTTTCGTCGCATGTCACTGATCTATTGGTTCCCTCTCATTATATCTTCCATGAGAAGGTTTGTCAAAGGGGGAAGTAAAACTACTTGATTCTTTTTCGTATTCTAAGGTTTTTTCGACTCGAAAAACGCTCTCTGCTTCGCATCCATTCGCGTTCCATAATGGGCCGCCAAGCCCGACGCATGATATAGTCCGCCACGGATGTCTTAATCTATTGAACGAGTTTTTTGTTTGACTTGCAAAGTCATAACCCACTGGATATTCCACTGTCATCGGACAGAACATTGAGCAATAAAATCGTAATAAGATTTCATCTCCTTATGCAAAGTGAGAGTTTCAAATCCGACCTTATGGAATCCTGTTTTATGGCGCTTTGAGATTCAGATGATTTTTCTTATGATGCAAATCATATGCCTCACAAGTCTGCCAAAGCGTATAGATCATATCAGCCAGTTTACGTGCAACAACTACCGTCGCTTTCTTTTTGAACACCTTACCGCCACGGGCCGCAATCTTCAGTCCATAGGTTTTCAAATCGCAATCTTTTCCGAAATGACCAAGAATGTTACTCACTCCTCAAATCAAATATCGTCGCAGGAATTGATTGTCTTTTGGGGTGATACCAAGCTGTTTATCGACGTCCCCGGGTTGATCCCGTTTGGGGACAGGTCATAGATAGGCGGCAAGACATTCCCTGTTTGGAAAACGACGGGGATCTCCAAGCACCAAAACAAATGACACGACCGTGATCGGAGCAACTCCTTTTATTTGCCGCGTAGCTTTTGCATCGCAGGATATTTCTTGCTTGGTTTTGCTATGATACAATTATTGTTCCTGATTTCTTCACGAATATGGAACAGTTGTGTCAAAAGTCCATTCTGGGTGTCCCGCAATTCCCCAGGAAGAACTTTTGCCCCTTCCTTACTCAGATTTTCCGGTGTGAGTTCAGAGATATTTGTCCCGCCGGAACGCAATAAATCACGGATTGTGTTAATCAGCGAGAACTTCATACGAACCAGCGTATCACGAGCCTTAATCACCCAAAAACCATCATGTTGTTCTTGGAGAGCATGATTGTTTATTGAATACCTGTGAAACAGAAATTACACAATGAGATTAGAACTTTTTTATCGTTATGCTGTCCTGGGGAACTTGGTTCACAGCATATTATATCCGTCAATTGTTTCCAGTAAAATTCTTGATAATTTCTCAGTTAGCCTTTCTCTCGAAAAATCTCTGTGGATTTATACCTGAATCCTCGACAATCAATGACCAGTCGCATTCAACGAAATAGACCTGACTCCATAAGTCAATTAGTTTCCCAAGATCAGATGCAATGCGTAACCCATGAAGATTTGGCCCTCCATCCATAACATCATGTTCCAGAAAAACCACAGGAAAAGATTTTCCCCTCATATCAATACAGAAAAAATCACCATTGTCAAAAAAGAAAATCGGCAACCAATATGGCCAATCTCTGACCAATGCCGCGTATCCGGCCTCCTCCTGATCCAATCCATTTTTTACTATTTCTTTCACAAATTCCCGGAATTCATGAAATTGTCTGGTGATTTCCAAGGGAGACAATAAAGTAAAACCTCCATAATAGAAGTCTCCGCAAAATATTTTTTTTGACGGATCTATCCAGCGAAAGCTACACCGTTCCGTGGTTTCAAACAATTGAAAAAGTTCTTGAGGAATTTCCGTATCCGGAATGGAATTCAAAACCATTCGAGCTTTCGGATTCGGAGGCACAATTTCTAAGGTTTGAATGCAAATATCCGGATAATGAACCAAAATCTTTTCTACACCATAAATGGCAGCAGGCAAATCAAGCATATTCAACACCTCAAATTCCTTGCAATAGTTCCGGCAAGAGCTTCTGGAGACCTTTTTTCATCTCCAATCGTAACCCCTATAGCGTAACGACTCGTTTCCTGAAATCAACTCCAAGGCAAGTTTATTATATCCAAAATAATCCATTATCTATTCCTTACCCACGTCCGACATGGTTGGTACAGGTGCTGTAGTTAACTTCTGAATTGGCCAATATATCTCGGTTTCCCCTTCCGTATTTTTGCAAACGGTTAAAGCAAAAGCCTGAATTGATTTGTCTTCTTCTTTCCGGGAAATAAAATCACGGAAGAAATCTGCCGTTTTCTGTGTGGATAGTGATGCCGCATATTCAAATTCATCTTGCGGATCAAGCCCTGCAGCAATGCAACTGTGATATATGACCGCCAGACCAATCAACTTTTCCCGCAAACATTCTCCTCGCAAATCTTCGATGGAATCATAAAGTAAAGAAGCACGAATTTTCTCTTTGCATGAATGTTTTTCATGTTGCCTGCAGGCCAAACGGAATGGATTGGGAAATAACCATTCAGCACTAAAATCCCATCCATTGCGAATTCTACTTCGTTCTGTTTCTGTCGCATTAGCATAAAGAGCTGTCAGTAGAAAAAAGGCATTTTCTCTGTCTTCAAGTTTTGTCAACGCATCAATCAGTAAATCTATATCCCGGTTTATTTTCAGTACTTCTCCCTTAGCCTTGAATCCAACTTTCCATAAATTGAAACGAGTTCCTGTTGTCAGATGTGGCAACACAAGTTCCGGACAGGAGAAAACTATGGGTACAGTGATTTCATCACTTGGAGATATCGCTGTGAAACCATCCAACAGAAGACGACAATCGTATCCAGTCTGTGCATCTTCAATAAACATTGCACATGGGTAAATACCGGTCATGATAGACGTTTTGCTTCCACCTTCCTCAATTGGATAGCATTTCACTTTTGCTAAAATGTCACACTTATTTTCTCCAAAGGAAAGTTTTAGTTTATGTTCCGGCACTGGCGAAAACAGTGATTTCCAGTTCATCGCATAAAAAGATTCCAATCGTTTGCCACACCAGGGACAATGGGAAATCCTGCTTTCCGTCCACAAAATTACTCTGCAGGAACGATTTTGATCCGTTTCAGGCAACAGTTCAAGATCAAGGCGTTTTGCTTTTTCAATGCGGCGAAAAAGATCCTCTTGCGCTTGATCCAC